>NZ_MUKP01000024.1 GCF_002081715.1 Nocardia donostiensis
GAGCCGATCGACCTGGGACAGTCGCTGCCAGGTCGCCGAGGTGTTCTGCACACAGAACGACACCAGCGGTGGATCCAGGGATACGGGAACGAACGTGCTCACCGCGATCCCGTATCGTTGACCGTCGATCTCCGCGCACACTGCCACCACCCCGCTCGGAAAGTGGGCGAAGGCGCGGCGCAGGCCGACACCGTCGGGAACCTCGGAGAGATGAGTCATGGTTCGTGGTCCTCTTCTCGTTCTCGTGCGGCTGCCGGTCAGATGACGCCGTGCAGCGGCGGCGGGGTGCCGTGCACCAGTGACCGACCGATGTGCTGGTACTTCCAGCGGACCGGATCGTGCAGGGTATGAGTGCGGGCATTGCGCCAGAAGTGGTGCAGGTTGAGCCCGGCCGCGGCGCTGCGGGTGCCGCTCACCTCGAACAGCGCACTCGATACCTCGGTGGCGGCACGGTCGGCGAGCACTTTCGCCGTGGCCACCGCGATCGATGCCGCGCCCACTCGGTCCGGCGCGTTCCGGGCGGTGTCGACTGCCGCCCCGGCAGCAAGCAGGGCGGCCTCGGCAGCGGACACGCTCACAGCGAGCTCACCGACCCGCTGGATCACCAGCGGATCGTCGACAGCGCGTGCCACCTCGGCCTCGAACCACGGCCGGCTCTTGGTCCGGACGAACTCGGCAGCGGCATTCAGCGCCCCGCGCGCGATACCGGCGTCGATGGCTGCGTGCAGGAGCTGCGCGAACGCGCCGTACGCGGTCGGGGCGTCGACTGCCGCGGACCGATGCACCAACTGGTCCCGGTCGACCACGACGCTGTCGAAGACCACCGTCCCGCTGCTGGTGGTGCGCTGGCCGATACCGTCCCAGTCGTCGACGATCTCCACACCGGGTGTGTCGGCCGGAAGGTAGGCGATGTATTGGCCCGACACCAGACCGGAACGCTCGTCCGGGTCGTCGAGCCGGGTGAGCACCGCAAGCAGATCCGCGAACAGCGAACCGGTGCAGTAGTACTTCACGCCATCGATCCGGAATCGGGTGCCGGTGTCGATCGGCCGCACGGTGGTGGCGATATCGGTGACCGTGGCGCCGCCCCGCTCGGACTGGGCGTTGGCGATCCGGGCGCCGGACAGCACCTGCCCCAGATATCGGTGCTGCTGGCTGTCGGACCCGGCCAGTTTCAGCAGGTTCACGTAGACGAAATGGCTGTGCGGGATCTGCGCGATATTCGGATCCGCGACGGCGAGCACCCGTACCACTTCGGCGAGCTCGCTCGGCGGCAGATCCGCTCCACCGAGCACGGCGGGCACGGTGATGGCCAGCAGACCGCTGGCGGCCAACCGATCCATCTCCGCGAACGGCAGTTCCCGCTCGCGGTCGCGGTGGGCGGCGCCGGGCGCGAACTCTGCCGCCATACGCGCGGCGACAGCGCGGGCCTCGTCCGCCGAGGTGATGCGCTCGGCCGCGACGACGGTCATCGGCCCGCGACCGCGACGGGGATGTGCGCGGCCTCCAATTCCCGGGCCAGCGGAAGCACCGTGGCGCCGAAGTATTCGATCTCTTCCTGAAAGTGCAGGAATCCGCCCAGGATGAGATCCACGCCCAGGTTGCGGTAAGCGACGATCCGTTCGGCCACCTGTTCCGGGGTGCCGATCAGCTTCGTGCGGAAACCGTCGTTGTACTGGACGAGGTCTTCGAAGGTGGAGTCGGCCCACATGCCCTTGCGGTCCCGGGTGGCGGCCCCGGCCTGTTTTACGGCATCACGGAAACCCTCCACCGCGGGCTTATCGGCCTTGGCGATGATTTCGCGCAGGGTGTCATGGGCTTCCTTCTCGCTGTCGCGGACGATGATGAAGCCGTTCAAGCCGAACTTGACCTCGCGATGGTGTTCGCGAGCGACAGCGCGCAGATCGTCGAGTTGTTCGGTGACACCGTCGAAATCCTTACCGTTGGACAAGTACCAGTCGGCGTACCTGCCACCGTTGCGTCGTGCGGCGGTCGAATTACCCCCTTGGAACAGGTCGGGATTCGGCCGAGCCGGCGAGTTGAGGGGTTTGGGCTTCAGGGTGAAATCGCGGATACGGTAGAAGTCGCCGCCGTAGTTCACGTTGTCCTCGGTCCAGATCTTGCGGATCACCTCGAGAAATTCCGCGCTGCGGCGGTAACGTTCGTCGTGCTCGAGCCAGGGCTCGCCGAGCGCGGTGAATTCCCCGGCGAACCAACCGGATACGACATTGATGGCGAAACGGCCACCGGACAGATGGTCGGCGGTGGCGCCGAACTTGGCGAGCACCGCCGGATGCCACAGCCCCGGGTGGACGGCCGCGATCACCTTGAGGCGTTCGGTGGCGCCCAGCAGCGCGAGGCTGAACGAGGTCGACTCGTGCTGGTATTCCGCCCCGTAGGAGGCGGTGTAGCGGACCTGGGAGAGCGCGTAGTCGAAACCGCTGCGTTCGGCGGTCTGCGCCAGCTTCTTGTTGTAGTCGAAGTCCCAGCTCGTGCGCTGCTCCACAGCACTGGTGACCAGACCGCCGCTGACATTGGGCACCCAGTAGGCGAACTGGACCTGATCGGTGATCTTCTCGGTGGTCATCCCTGCTCCCGCCGCTGCCGTGGAACTCCTCGAATGGGCGCCGGGCCTGGCAACTGGTGCCCGACGCCCATTCAGTTCACCAGTGCCGGGAACCGGATACGAGGGTTTGAATCGGCCCGATCGGATTGCCCGAGCCCGCCGGTCAGGGACCGGTGGATGCCGCCGCATCGTAGGTGGATCGGGCGAAACGGCCGGCGGGGCGGAACTTTTCCAGTAGCGCGCCCGCGTCCTCGCCGGTGATCTTCGTGATGTAGGCCTGTGCGTCCTCGGTCGAGTTCACGTCGAGGAAGGGTTGGGGCCGGTGCAGCAGGCCGACGAGGGCGGCGGCGAACCGCGGATCGACCGCGGCGGCGGCGAAGAACTGGTTGCCGATCTCACCGAACTCCGGATCGCTCAGGAACAGTCTGGTGACTTTCGCGGCAGCGTCCGAACGGGCCGCCAAGAACGATTCGTACTGGTTTCTCAGCCAGGCGGCGTCGAACGGGCCCTCGTGGTCTTTGACCGCGGCGACCAGCCGCTGTGCTTGGATGAGACCGCTCTGCGCGCCCTGTCCGGCGATCGGATCGTAGGCGACGGAGGCATCCCCCAGCGACGCCACCGTATGACCGGCGGCGGTAGTGCCGACACCAGCGCGCACGAGGGGCCGTACAGCACCCTTCAGCCACGAGTGCGGATCGGAGTCGATCACCTTGGTGGCGAGCACCTCGGGCAGATCCCAGTCGAGGTAGTCGCGATACAGGTCTTGCACGATCCGGTGCGCCGAGACAGCGGAATCGGCGGCGGCGAAGCGCTTCTCCCAATCGCTGCCCGGTCGTGCCCATCCGAGGAACGCCCAACTCGGGCCGACGTCCTTGTGCAGATAGGGCCCCCACCACCCCTCGCCCTGTTCAGCCAGGATGGAGAACCCGCAACGCCCCCCGCCGGCTGGACTGCGGTGCGCGAACACCGATTCGTCGTAGCCGAGGCCGGTGACGGTCACGGTCAGCACGCTGCGCTGCGGCGCCTCGTAGACGGTGCGCGTGGTATCGATCGGGAACAGGTCGGACAGACCGCCGCGACCGGTGGCGATCAGGGTCAGATCGTTGGTGGCGGCGATGGCGTCGACCGTTTCCGGGGTCACCTCGTCAACGATGAACCGGCCGCCCCGCTCGACGAAAGCGTCGAGCCGTTCCCCGGCTTTGAGTCGGGTGTCCACGGCGAGCCCGACATATCCGTCGAATTCGCCGTCGAAGGCGATGAGCTCGTCGCCGCCGCCGGCGATCCGGACGGTCAACCCGCTGTGCAGCGGGGCGCGGTCCCGGTAGGTGGGCAGGCCGAGGGCTTCCTCGGCGTCCTGCGCCTCACCGAAGATCAAGGCGGTGCCGGTCGCGGGGACGTTGTTACGCAAGGCGTCCCGGTCCAGATTGCTGTACACGGTGACGTCGAAGCCGATGTCGAGCAGTCCGAGCGCGGCGGTGGCGCCGGCCTGGCCCGCGCCGATGATAGCGGCCTTACGGTTTGTGGAGGTGTGCTGAGATGTCATACGACCATCGTTGTGCCGTCCGGTGTGTCGCCAGAGAGTTGCGATCACCGAGAAATCAATAGCGGAAACCCGTTTACCACAGGCTTTTACGCGCACACTCCGCATCGGTCGCAGCATCCGCGCGCCGGGCCGCCCAGTCTACGATTCGACCATGTCGTTCCGTGCCGAAACCCTCACCGGAGACCGCGCCGAACAGTATCGGCAGCTCGCCGATCAGGCCGCGGCGTTGGTTGCCGGCGAGGCCGACCGCATCGCCAATGCCGCCAATCTGGCCGCCCTGGTGTATCACGCCCTGCCGGAGGTGAACTGGGTCGGCTTCTATTTCTTCGACGGCGCCGAACTCGTCGTCGGACCGTTCCAGGGCAAACCGGCCTGCGTACGCATCGCCCTCGGTACGGGCGTGTGCGGAACCGCCGCCGTCACCCGTCGCACCCAGCTCGTACCCGACGTGCACGCTTTCCCGGGGCATATCGCCTGCGACGCCGCCTCCCGTTCGGAGATCGTGGTGCCGCTGGTACGCGGCCACGAACTCGTCGGCGTCTTCGATCTCGACAGCCCCCGCCCTGCCCGGTTCGACGACCTGGACCGGCGCGGGCTCGAGCGAATCAGCGAGGTCTTCCTCGACTCGCTCCCTCCACCCGGCTCGTAGCCGTACCACCGTGCAGACCGGTACGACGAGGCGCCGATTCTGCCGGAGTGGGCCGACGGCGGTACCCCGCCGGGTGGCGGCCCGGCGCTCGGCTCGCCACCCGGGCACGATGCGCCGACAGTCCGAGAAAGGAGCAGGGGCCGCGCCCACGAGGACGGCGGTCCCAGCGACAACTGCGTATCGAGCGACCGGAGCCGGAACGACCGCGAACAACCCGCCGGTGTTCCACACAGGTCGCGGGCGGCACAGACGACCGGCGTCGAGCTCGGCGAACCGGCTTACTCGGTCGCTGCTCGGCTCGCTCCGGAGGTCCGCTCCCCCGCACTCCACGCGAACGGCAGGTCCGCGCCGTTGAGCAGGTGGTCACCGATCGCGCGGGCCTTCTGGATCGCCGGATTGTGCACCGAGACGGTGCGAGCATTACGCCAGTGCCGGTCCAGCCGCAGCCGTTCGGAGGTGATGGACGCCCCGCCGACATCGAACAGCTCGCTCGTGGCGGGCAGTACCGTATCGATCACGGCGAGCTGCGCCTGCGCAGCCGCCAATTCGACCTCCACCAGCGCTTTTTCGTCTTTCACGCCCGCCGCCAGCACCTCGTCGAGCAGTTCGGCCACGGCGAGGACGGTGGCGCGGGCGCTGAACGCGGCGGCCGAGAGCCGGCCGATGATCTGTTGCACGAGCGGATCGTGGCGGGGCAGATCGGCGGCGGAGTGGGTGTAGCCACGGGTGCGTTGCGCGACCCATTCCCGCACATCGCGTTCGGCGCGCTGCGCGATGCCCGCGAGCACGGCCAGCTGGATCAGTTGGAGGTAGGCGGTGGCGTAGGTCGGTCCGGCGGCACCGTATCCGGGTCCGAGGATCTGTTCCTCGTGCACGGCGACATCGGTGAACTCGGTGGTGCCGCTGGCGGTGAGTCGCTGCCCGAAGCCGTCCCAGTCGTCGTGCTGACGTACCCCGGCGGCGTTCGCATCGACCAGCACCGCGACCCGGTCTCCCGCCCGGTCGGCGGCTACCAGAATATGGTCGGCGTACAGCGAACCGGTGCTGTAGTACTTCACCCCGTTGAGCAGCCAGCCGTTCCCGTCGGGCGTCAGGCGGGTCCGGTATCGGTCCACCGCGCCCACGCCGGGTTCGGTGATGGCATTCCCGACGAGCGTCCCCTCGGCCACGGCGCGCAGCCAGTGGTCGCGCCGCGGACCGGTCTCGGCGGACAACTGATCCTCGACGAACACCCAGTGCACACGTAGTGCCTGCGGCAGATTCGATTCGGCCGCCGCCAGTTCGATCAACTGCCGGAACAGTTGCCGCACACCCGCGCCGAAGCCACCGTATTCCACGGGGACGCGCAGCGCGCCGAATCGCGCCGTGCGCAGCCACCCCACCTCGTCGTAGGCGAGTCGGCGGTCGGTTTCACGGTCGACCGCACCGGCGGCGATGCGCTCGTAGATCGGAGTGAAGATCTCGTCGAGTTCGGCATCGGAGATCGATCGTGCAGCGGTGGAAGTCATTCGCTCACGATGGCCGGAGACGCCGCCGGCCTCACCGGTTACGCGCACCGCGATCGAAATCCCGCACCTTTCCGTCCCGGCCGTGCAGTTAAGAATCGGGCCGATTCGAACTGGTGACCGGATGGGCCGGCGGCACCACAATCGGGGGTCGTCCAGGCTCGACGCTCGGCCGAGGACGCATCCCCCCGGCATCTGTATGCCCCGAAGGAGATCTGAGGATGAGCCTGTCGTTCCACTGGTTCCTGCCCACCTACGGCGATTCGCGCGGTCTCGTCGCGGGCGGACACGGAACCGCCATGTCCGGTGACCGGCCCGCGTCGCTGCGCTATCTGAACCAGGTCGCGGGCGCTGCGGAGGAGAACGGTTTCGAGGCCGTCCTCACACCGACCGGGGCCTGGTGCGAGGATGCCTGGCTCACCACCGCCATGCTGGTGGAGACCACGGAAACCCTGAAGTTCCTGGTGGCGTTCCGTCCCGGCCTGATCTCCCCGACGCTCGCCGCGCAGATGTCGGGCACGTTCCAGCGGCACTCCCGTGGCCGGTTGCTGCTGAACGTGGTCACCGGCGGTGAACCTCACGAACAGCGCGCCTACGGTGACTTCCTCGACAAGGAGCAGCGGTACGAACGCTGCGGGGAATTCCTGCACATCGTGCGGGAGCTGTGGCGTTCCCGGGAACCGTTCACCTTCGAGGGCACACACCTGCAAGTCCGGGACGCGTTGCTGAACAACCACCCGGACCCGGCTCCTCCCCTCTTCTTCGGCGGGTCGTCCGCTCCCGCCGGGCCGGTGGCCGCCCGATACGCCGACACCTATCTCACCTGGGGCGAGCCACTGTTCGCGGTGAGCAAGAAACTCGAATGGGTTCGTCGCCTCGCCGTCGACCACGGTCGGCAGCTGAGCTATGGGCTGCGCATCCACGTGATCACCCGCGACACCTCCGAAGCGGCGTGGGCGGAGGCAGATCGGCTGCTAGAGGGCATCGATCCCGGGGATGTGGAACGGGTACAGGCGAATCTGTCCCGCAGCGAATCCGAAGGGCAGCGTCGCATGGTGGAACTGCACGGCGGGAACACCGACCGGCTCGAGATCGCCCCGAACCTGTGGGCGGGCGTCGGCTTGGTGCGCGGCGGAGCGGGGACGGCGCTCGTCGGCTCCCATGAGGAGGTGGCCGAGCGGCTCATCGAGTACTCGCGGCTGGGCATCACGCATTTCATCCTGTCCGGCTACCCGCATGTCGAGGAGGCGTACTGGTTCGGCGAGGGTGTGCTGCCGATCCTGGAGCGGCGCGGACTGTGGCGGCCGACGGTGCGCCGGGCCGTGCGGCCCGCCGCCGCCCCGTTCGCGGCGGCGCCCACCAGCTGATGCCCATGACCGGTATCGAGTGGAGCACCCGGTGAGCACCACAGCGGTGACCGAGCCCGCTGAGGCGGCATCACCACTGCCGCGAACAGCGCGCCGTCGGCGGAAACGGTCGGCTGCCAGAGGTTGGGCGGTGCGGCCGGTATTCCGCTCGATCGATCCGAACCTGATTCGTGCCGCGCGCTGCCTGGGTGCCCGGCCGGTGGACGTGCTGCGCACCGTGGTGATGCCCGGAGCGCTGCCGTATATCTTCACCGACCTGCAGATCGCCATGGGCGTGGCATGGTTCTCGCTGGTGGCGGGCGAGATGATCGCAGGCGAGTACGGGCTCGGCTACCTGATCAACACCTCCTACACCACAACCCGGTATCCCACCGTCGTGATCGCGATGATCACCCTCGGGCTGGTGGGATTCGCCTCCAGTGAGGTGATCCGCCTGGGCCGTGGCTCACCACACTCGACAACGTGCTGTTCGGGCCGCGCGCCCGAGGCCAGGACGATCCCGGAACCCGCCGCAGGGCCAAGGATCTGCTGGCCCGGATGGGGTGGCCGAGTTCCATGACCGCTACCCCGGCGAACTCTCCGGCGGGATGCGTCGACGTGCGGAACTGGCGCGAGCGCTCATCAACGAACCCGCTGTCCTCGTGGGAAGCAGTAAACGCGCCACCCGCGACCTGCGGATCGTCTCGACTCTCGGAGGTGGCCCGATTTCGCCACCCAGCAGGAGGCCATCGGCTGGTTCGACGGTAAGACCGTCGCCACGCCGCACGGCAGTTGCACCGATCGCATCGCGCAGTCGGGTTTCGAACAACTCGGTGTCCGGCCCGGTTCGTACCTGAATCGGAGTCTCGACGTGATCACGTCGAATTTCGAGAGCCGCAAGATCGACGGCGCGATCGTCTGGGAGCCGACGGCCTCCAAACTCGTCAACGCGGGATCGGCGAAACGTGTCGCCAGCGGCGCGTTCGCCGATCAGTTCGACGGCGGGTTCATGCTGATGGACGAGGAATTCCTGGATACCCGCCCGGATGCGGCCAAAGGCTGGTTACGGGCCGAACTCGACGCCCAGCGGTTCCTTGCCGCTGCGGCGAACGCCGACGAGATCGTGCGGCTCGCCCAGGAACAGACGGAAGGCTTCTCCGACCAGGATCTGCGCGACTCCCTTTACCGGGAGTGGCCCACAGCCCAGGGCGGTAGCCCCGGCGGGGTGCGGCTGCGACTCCCCTTTGTCCCCACCGGGGACAGCGCCGCTCTCGTCGACACCGCGGCGGAGTTCCTGTACCGGATCAAATCGATTCCGGCGCCCGACCTTCCCGAGGGCGCAGTCGATCCCGAACCGGCGACGACAGCGCTCGACGAGGCCGGTATCGACCCGGCGGAGGGAGTCGGCGCGGTCGTGGCCGGTCCGGGACGGTAGGCGCGCCGGGGCCGGGGCGGCAGGTACCGCAATCTGGTCTCGTCCCGGCCCGGAGACGCACCGCCCGTTCGTCGGTCGGCAGCCGACCGGCATCTCACCCGGTCGCCGCCACCGCCTGGCGCGGCTCGCGGGACAGTTCGTCGGGCAGGACGGTCGAATCCGGTGCGCCGAGGCGGTAGCGGGCGCCGCGATGGTCGTCCGGCAGCCGATCGCCCGCGCCGAACAGCTGGTCGCGCAGGGTGCCCGGCTCGTACTCGGTGCGGTACGCGCCCCGTTCGGTCAGGACCGGGACGACATAGCGGACGACGTCCTCGAACGTCCCCGGCGTGATCGCATACGCGAGGTTGAATCCGTCCACGTCGGTGTCCGCGGCCCATTCCTGCAACCGATCGGCGATCGTCTCCCCCGACCCGACGAATACCGGTCCGACACCGCCGATCGCGGCGAAGCGCCCGATATCGCGCACCGTCCATTCCCGGCCCTCGTCGTCGGACTCCTGGAACGCCGCCACGATGGAACGGATCGCGTTGCTGTGTACCTCGCCGATCGGGTCGTCGAGGTCGTAGTGGGACAGGTCGACACCCATCCAGCCGGAGACGAACACCAGGCCGCCTTCCACACTCGCGTAGGAGAGGTACTCCTGGTGTTTGCGCCGCGCGGCCTCGTCGGTCGCGTCCGGAACGAGGGTGGCCAACGCGTAGATCCGGGCGGCGTACCGGTCCCTGCCCGCGGCCACCAGCGCGTCGCGCACAGTACGCACGGTCCGCGCGAGCACCCGTTTCGACGGTGCGGCCACGAAAATCGCCTCCGCGTTCTCGGCGGCGAACCGTACGCCGCGGGATGAGGCGCCGGCCTGATAGATCACAGGGGTGCGTTGCGGAGACGGTTCGGACAAATGGATCCCCGGTACCGTGAAATGCTTTCCGCCGTGCCCGATGTGGTGCACCTTCGCCGGGTCGACGTAGACGCCCGCGGCGGCGTCGCGTACCACCGCGTCGTCTTCCCACGAACCCTCCCACAGCTTGTAGAGCACCTCGAGATACTCGTCGGCCTGGTCGTAGCGCTCGTCGTGGTCGAGTTGGTCGGCCGCGCCGAAATTGCGGGCCGCGGACGGGAGGTATCCGGTGACCACGTTCCAGCCGATCCTGCCTTTGGTCAGATGGTCCAGCGTGGACAGGCGGCGGGCGAACGGGTACGGGTGTTCGAACCCGGTGCCGGTGGTGACACCGAAACCGAGATGGTCGGTCACTGCCGCCATCGCGGAGACCAGTAGCAGCGGGTCGGCGACCGGGATCTGCGCGCCCTGGCGCAGTGCGGCCGTGTCGTTACCGCCGTATACGTCGTAGGTGCCAAGGACGTCGGCGATGAATATCCCGTCGAAACGCCCGCGCTCCAACAGTCGCGCCAGGTCCGTCCAGTAGGTCAGCTCCTTGTACTGGTGCGACCGGTCGTCCGGGTGACGCCACAAGCCGGGTGACTGGTGCGCAACGCAATTCATGTCGAAGGCGTTGAAACGGATACGACGGGTCACAGGCGTTTCCTTCCGGTGAGTGTGCTGGTGAAGGTCATGGCTTCACCCTCACCGCCACCGCTGCCCCAGGCACTGGTTGGGCGCACCGTGATCGAAACACGCCCAGTGGCCCTACAGACGGGTAAGGGGTTCTGCTGCATATACGTCGTGCAGAAAGCCGACAAGGTCGGGTCGCACCGGCAAGGACGTGTCGCCGATGCGGTGCACAGCTGTTCCCGCTGTCCAGGAGTTCATGACCACTGCTGCGTCCAACTCTCTTACCGCCGCCGGGGTGATGGGGCGAATGTCTTGCGGCACACCCCTCTCGGCGAGCTGGCGTCGAACGATGCCCATCGTGGTCCCGGTGAGGATTTCGCCCTCGGGCCAGACAACGGTGTCACCGTCGAAGAATGCCAGGTTCCAGATGGACGCTTCGGTGAGCTTGCCGCGTCGGTCCGTGAATGCGGCGTCGTCGAACCCGGCTTCGCGGGCACGGCGCATGAAAAACGTCTTGGCACCCTCGCCGACGTGCTTGATGTCGGGCATGAATCGCTCATGCTCGAAAACCGCCAATGCCAGCGGCCCGGCGGGACCGTCAGAAGGCGGTCCGGTTCGGATCAGCGTGTGGAGCGACGGCGGTCGTTCGTCGTTGGTGAACTCTCCGTTCGCATCGAAGACGGTGACCGTCAGAGAGGCATCCGGCGGCGACGAACCCACTGCGCCCCGCAGATCGTCTCGGATCTGCTCGTTCGGCAACTCCGCACCGAAAAGCTTCCTCGAGGCCGAAGCCAGCCGCTCGAGGTGCAGATCGAGACCGCGAACCCCGCCGTCGCGGACCTGCATCGCCGTGAAATGCGCGAACCCGGCGAATGCCACCCCGGACAGCAGGTTCGGGTCAGCCGGTTCACCGTCTACCACGGTTGAATACTGGACAGCCATGGGCTCGAACGTAGACCTTGACGCCAACGTCAAGGTCAAATCGAGCCCGGCGCCAGAAGGTCTCACCCGAGACACGAAGCTGAGCCGACCGTGGCCGTCACACGCCAGATGGTTTTTCGTGGTCGGGCCCCGAGACCGTCAACAACGGCTCGATCGAGCGCCACCGTTCCTCGGTCAACTCATACCTACGCGTCACGACCACACATCGAATCGAACCGGCACCTCGACCGCGCAAGCTTTGAGGACACTTCCTAGCGATCGGTGGCCTCGGGTTGCTCAGCCAGTTGCGTGTTCTTGCGCGACCAAGGCGTTGCCTTCCCGCTGGATGGCTCGGTGTTGCCGCTACCCGAGATCGGTAGCGGTGGGCTGCCCGCTGCGCCAGATTCGCGCCCGAAACCTCGTGTATCTGTCTGCTGGTGCTCATCGGTACCGTGCTCCCTGCCGCGACCTCGACCGCGGGGCGAATCGGACTCGTCGAGTTCCCAGGGCTCACGAGGGCGCTCTCCGGTGCCCACGGGAATCGGGGGAGGTTCGATGTCGTCGAGCGGGAACGGCGGGTAGACGGGTGGGCCGACAGGCAGCAGCTCGCCGTCGGTGTCGTAGCTGAGGTCCACCCGGCGACGCTCGCCGGACGGCGAGCTGGCCGAGGTCGAGAGGAAGTCGGTGAGCCATCGGACGAAGTTCGATTGGCTCCGCGAGTAAGCCTGCACGTCGACGTCGTGCGGGAGGATCGGGGGCTCCCCGAACAAGAGCAGACCAGCGATCGATGCGAAGGTTCTGATCACCGTGTCGCTGCCACGCATGATCAATGGTGCTTGGAACAGCATGTAGATCGCATTGGCGTAATGCCGGGCAGCCTCCGCTGATCGGTCGGCGGGTGAACTCAGTGCGGTATCCATCTCGGCGATCGCCGACTCGAAGATCCGGCGTTGATTTTCCGGATGTGCCGTCACGGTGATGAACTTCTCGGCGCCGGGGTCGAAGGGGTCGACGCGGCCTCGGTCATATCCCTGCCGTGCGGTGTTCACCTCTTCCGCGGCCCGCCCCCGATACAGAGTGTTTCCGTGTTCCAGGGTCCCGTCGTACAGCTCGATGATGTTCTGCAGCACATCAGCATCCGGAGCATCGTTGTCGAAACGGCTGCGGATTATCTCCCCGATTGCGCGGAAGGTTTCGAAGGCAGGGGTTTCTTTCCCGCCCCGCCATAGTTGGGCATCATCGTCCCACCGAGACCCGTCCTTCTCCCGGTGTTTGGCGCCGAAGGTATCGATGCCAGGGTGATCGGACAAGTGCCGCGACCGGAATTTATCTGGCGGTACGCGCTTATAGTCGTAGCCTTTCAGGCGAGCGCGGAGCACGGACGGGTGCATATCTTGCTCGCCCGGCTCGGCCTTCAACGCGTCGGACCGGAGTGCCCACTGATAGCGCTTGTGCGAAATCCACCAGTACAGCTCGTACAATCTCCTGCGGCGTTCGTCGGACGAGTTCGCCGAATCCCATCGGCTCACCAGCTTCGCCCATCCGCGGTTGGCTACACGCGCTTGCCACAGCGAATAGATTTGAATCCTTGCGCGCTTGTTGGGGTCCTGACTGTTCATCACCAGCCACGGCGACGGGAAAGGTGTGCGGCCGAACGGGCCGGCTCCCGCACGGACCGCCGAAAAATGCGTATTCCTGTCACCGATCGCAATGTGCTCGTTCGTTGATTGCCGCCGAGACCCGGCGTGTTCGGCGGGCCCATCGTGGACGGCCGTGTCGCCCGATTCCCTCGGCTCTGCCGTGTCGAACCGCGGCTGGGCCGACCACGGTGTCGACCCCATTTCGGCAGGCATATCTCGACTGGGTTCCTCCGCCGCACCACGCTCGGCCGATTCCGGCGTCGGCCGCCGGTGCGACGATCGCCCGCTGTGTGCTGCCGTTTCCGCAACCGGCTCGAGGTCGATGTTCTCTGGACGCTGGTGTCCTGCGGTGGCATCGATCAGCTCTGCCGACGACGACGGCGGCGCAGATGTGCCCGTGACCTGTCCCTCGGCCGCCGACCTCCCGTCGTCGCTCGGTCGGGAACCGATGCGCGAACCGCCGGTTGTATCGCCGCCGACACGAGAATCCAGGCCGTTCGACCTGTCGTCACGCTCGCTCGGACTCGTCGCCCCGACCGGCCGAGGCCGGAGCCGCCCGGACTTCACGGCGACCAGCGACAGGAGCGCGAAAACTGCCGCGCCATTATCGATTTCGCCGCGCAGCGCAAGATCGAGCGCCTCCGCTGCCGACAGGCGCACCTGCCCCATGCCGATTTCATCGGATTCGCCCGAATCCGGACGGGAGACCGCGGACAGGTCGCGAGCCAAGTAGATTCGCCGACGCTCGCTACTGATCCAGGGAAGCGGTGTCTCGTTCACCAGCTCTCCCCATTCCCGCGCGGCGATACCGGCCTCCTCGGCCAATTCCCGTCGGACGCCGGCCAGCGGATCCTCGCCGGATTTGTCCAACGTGCCCGCAGGCAATTGCAGGACCCAGCGATCCAGCGCCGGACGGTATTGGCGGACCAGGACGACCTCATCGGTACGCTCGTCCCACGGCAACACCATGACCGCGGAGCGGCGAGTCACCATATCCTGCTCGACCACGCCCCCGTCCGGCGTCTCGAATCGGACCCGGCGCACCTCGTTCGCCGGGCTGCGGTACATCGTGATCTCGCCGCCAACAGGGGTCAGCGGCTGCGCACCATATCGGCCCACGAGATCCGAGGGCGGCGCATTGCGTGCCGCGCGTAGTGGCCGCCGCGGCGGGTCGGCGGCGGGCCGCAAGGCGATATCACCGAATGTTTCAGCGGCCGCGGCCAGCACGCCGACCGCCGCCGCGGAATCCACGGTGTCGCCACCGACAACCTCGGCGATCGCCTCCTCGAGCGGCATCCGGAACAGGTTCGGTGCCTGCTGGGCATCGTCGAGGTCTTCGACCTCCCGAGCCACCAGGACGCGGGTGACGGCATTCGACAGGCCACCGCTGCGCACCATATCTGTCGCCAGCGACCATGCCCCACCGGCACGTAACCCGTTCGCGGCCAGGATTTGTTCGGCCGCCTGCAGCGGATCCGTATCGACCGGGAGCACCCCCGTCGGCAGTTCGAGCACCGCGGCGCCTACCGCTGGGCGGAATCGTCTGGTCAACAGCGCGCGGCCCTGCCGGTCGACCGGGACCACCGCTACCGTTGCCGGCACGTCGATCACATCGCGCGGCAGCACCTTACCGTCCGGCATCCGGACATGACTCTGCAGCATGTCGAATGTGGGCCCCGAATACACCGTCTCGGTCGACTCCACTCGGAACTGCGGTCGGCCGGCCTCGCCAGTCACGGCCGGGTTCGACTGCTCCGAATCCGCGGGGCTCCGACCGGTTTCCGGAGAGTCGGAATTCTCCGGCGAGTGCACCCCCGGCCCGGCCGCCGGCTCACGTTCGTCGGGCCCGGCGCGGTGCGGCGCCGAGTCCTGTTGTTCCGTGGTGTCGGGTCCGCTGTCGTCCGGGCTGCTACCGATCAGCCCTTCGAGCAAAAATGTAGGGGCATCCGGTGATTCGGGTGTCCGTAATCCGCTCTCGGCAACCGCGGCCCGCAACAGCGCGAGGTGATCGGCTTCCGCGCGGATTTCCTGGGTGCCCAGCCGGATCGCGTTACGCATCCGGTCGATTGTGGTGACGTTCCAGACTGCGACCTGCATGCCCATGGCGCCGGCCCTCTGGACCAAGTCTTCGGAGAGGAGTTGGTAGGGAACAGCGACCGCGGTCGCTCCCGACTGCCCGGCCTCGGTGAGCAGTGCGTCGATATCCTTGGCGCCGGGATATATCGAGCGGGCCATCCAGCCGACAACACCACGCAGACCGCGGCCCGCCACGGTCAGCGAATTGAGTTCCGCCACCCGGCCGTAGCCCAGGGCAAGATCCTCGGCAGCGGCCAGCACCCGGAGGTCAACCGCCTGCAGTTCCCCCGGCACACCGTGTTCCGCCAGGGTGTCGCCGATTTCGCCGACTCTCGCCCGGACCTCCTCGTCGGACCATTTCGGGCCCGCTTTCACCGTCGCGGTCACCGAAACGTCTTGTTCTGCTGCGTCGTTGAACACGGCCAGGGCGCGGCAAAGGTCACGGAATTCGGTGATGTCCCGATCGGATCCGAGGGTGACGGCGACCGAATCCACGCCCAGGCCGAGAGCGTTCGTCAACGACCGCCGAGCGTGTTGCGGACCGTTGACCGCGAATTGCGCTGTGATTAGCGGCCTCTCGGAGAAACCTTCGGCGCGGTCGAGCGTTGTCCCGGGCTCCTGCCGGCCGTCGGCACGAGCGGAGGTTTCACCGGCGGGTCCAACCTGTAACGGCAGGCGGCCCGGAGGGGCGAGCGCTGGATCGAGTTGCATCGCGCGCCGATCGGCGGCCGGGTCGTCCACCTTCGCGACGATGCTGTGAGTCCACGAGGGGACCTCGATGATGCGGCGGTGCGCCTCCCGAGGCACTTCGTCGCCCCGCCCGACGAGAATCAGCGCGACGTAGTGCAGGAATTCGGTGGGTTGTGCGGCACTTGCCAGCGCATAATCCAGGTCGAAACCGTGTCCGGGGTAGGGGTCGAGCGTGAATGGGAAACCGCGTTCACTCGGCAGCCGGACGACATTCCGATCGACAGTCGGGTCGAGGCCGTGGCCGAGCGGCCCTGAACCGAGAAGCCGTCCGTTCATCCCGGCGGCATCCGCGCCGAGGGCGCTGATCGGATCGCTCGACTGCGCCCCTGACCACCGGTATCGGGAGCTGGTGTCGGTGGCGCTGTCGTAGCGGGTGCCGCGCCCCGGAGATGCGCCGACAATGCTGTGCTCGAAGGCGTAGCCGGGCCGGCCGATCAGGACCGGAAGCGCCGACACCACCGGCGGCGTCGACACCACCAGGGACCCGTAGCTGTATCCGAGTTTCGACATCCGCGCATTGGTTACCGCGCGCAGCGCGAGGACGTCGCGCGCGAACAGCCGGCCACCGGCCTCGGCCAGGGTCGCCGTGGCCGCCAACTGCTCCTTGTTGTTCGCCGGTGCCTCATAGCCGATCCAGCACGCCACCACGACCTTCGTGGACGGATCGGCCCGCACCAGTTCCTCGTACAGGTTGCGGGCGGATGCCAGCCGGGTCGGCGCCGACTGGAGGCTGGTGTTCACCCCGTCCACGTACCACACGATGTGCTCGGCATCCTCGACCCGGGAGTTGCCGATGAAGAAAGTTCCCGCACCGTTGCCGCCGAACGCGTTCGGGTCCACGCCCATTGTCGACACGATCGGCCGGGGAATATCGCGATGTACTGTCACCGATCGGGTCAGCGCCTCGTCGATGGCGACGAGGTTCCGGAACACGTCCGCCCGGCTTACCCTGCTGATGCCCTTCGCGGAAACTTCTCGGTAGATCTCGGCATAGACGGTGCGGCGGTAATACTCGTCCGCATAGGTTGCGACCTCGGAGGGGATGCCCGGGGCTCTACTGAGAATCTCTGGGTAGGCCGCGACCACAGCGCGCTGCTGGTTCGTCGACAACTCATCCCACCACTGCCGATTGGCCGCGGCGAGCCGGTGGGCTCGGGTGAAGTCGTCCGGAAGTTCTCGATGCAGCAGAGCTTCCGGGCCGCCGCGCGGCGCGAGGGCCGTACGAGCGACCTCCCGAACCGTAGCGTTCACCACGGGCGCCGGCCGGCCCGTCTCCTGATCCCGCGGCAGGGCATGGTCGTGCGGCGATACCGGACCGATGCCGGCTCCGGGCAGGTACTCGCTGAAGCGAACGACGCCGTTCGACCCGTCGAAGAGCCGTAACCGGTCCGTCCGGCCGGCCAGGATACGGCCCACATTGTCCAGTGATTCCGTGCCTACTTTGGTGCGGTCGTCGATGTACAGGAGAAATTCGTCGTCGATGGGCTTGCCGAGGTCGAATGGCGCTTTCTCGTACCCCGCCACACGGAGATTCATCCTCCGCACGAATGCCGTCCGGAAAGCGAAATCCGCGGCCGGGAACCGGCTCGAGAACTGCCGGCCCGGAAGTCGCACGGCCGAGGCGGGTTCGCCTGCGCGGGAGGTGACCCCGTAGTACAGCTCGGTCTGCGGCCCGAGATCCGCCAGTGCGGCACCCAAGGCGTCGATATTCCGCTCGTCGCAAACGATCACCGCATCCAGCGCCTGCGTGACGGACTCGCGCGCGAGCGCCGCCTTCGCCACCTCGCCGCCACCTCTACCGTGAACGAGCAGCTGCCGTTCGATACGCGCCCCCGAACCCGGTGCCGTATACAGCGCCGCCATATCCGCTGACAAACGGTGACCGTCAGTGCCCGACCACATCACCACCCGCACCGGGCGGTCCGGATTTCCCCGGGCCGCCACCTCGTAATGGTTGCACGCCAACTGCATGCGCTGATCCAGACGACGCAGATCATTCGCCGAACCGTCCACATGCCACGCCTCGGCTACCGGCTGCGCACTACCCAAGGACACGATGGCAGATTCGGCGCCCGGAGATCCGGTGTCGAACCACTCGAGCAGAACGGTAGGCTCCGGCACACCCGGCGTATCCACCGTCACCGCCCGATGAACGGCCCGGATCAACAGGTCTCGGGAGTTCAGCAGATACTTCCGCAGGGCTTTCTCTGGTCCGGACAGGTGGTCGATCGCGGCCGCGTCCTCGAGGGCGGTACCAGCCTTCACCTCGAGCTCATGGATCGCCCTGGCCAGCGCCCACCGATTCGCCTGGTCGCGGACCTCACGCGGGAATCCGCCCGCCTTGCCGACATATTCGGGCCAGACCCGCACCAGCGTCCGCAGCTCGTCGACATCGAGGTCGGGTATTCGACGCGCGTTCTGGGCGGCGTGCACCGCGCAGTCGTCCGCGGCCAGGGACGCGGCTTGTTCGGTGCGGTACTCCTGCCACTCGAAGGCCAGGTCCTCCGCCGTGGCGCCACGACCCCAGTGGGACCGCAGAATATCCTCGGCTCGCGCGCGGTGATCCGCATCGGGTGGCACGTAGCTGGGTAGCCCGGACCGCGCATCGACAGATCCGATCAGGTCGAGGTCACCGGCGGGGCGCCCTGCTGCCGCAGAGGGTTCGTGGGGGACCGCAGACTGCTCGTCGTCCGGGGTGCTGCCGATGCGGTCCTCCGGTGAAGTCTCCGAATCCCCGGGCCGGTGTCGTGAGTCGAAGCCCTCGGCCGCCGGGTCGGCAGGTACAGGGCGATCGGCCGACCCGCCAGGCCGACTCATGAAATCGAACTCGATACTCTCGCGGACCCGGCCATTCGACAGGGGTTCCGACCGGGTGATCCGACAGTTCACATCCGGGACCCGTCGCCGCAGCAGATCGAGCGATACCGGCGCGCCGGGATACGGATCGGGCCGCCGGATATAGGACAGCTGGCCGACCAGCCGTGGATACCCGCGACTGTCATGGACCGAAGACACCACCAGCGCAGGATCGGAATCGACACTCGACCGGGCGAGGTCACCGATACGGGGAATCGCGTCGAGGAGGTCGGGGGCCAGCTCCGACGGGACGGAATCAGGCAACCGATCCGCCACGTCCGCAGCGATATCGGTCGAATCCCACCCTTCGATATTCGGACGGACCACCAACTCCCAGCCGAAACCACTGTACTTTTCCCGCATGGCGGAGGCATGTGCCTGCGCGTCTCGATAGGCGTCCAGCAGCGTATAGGTCGAGTCGCCGGCCAGCCGGGCCGTGATATCTCGTAACATCGCCGCGTGCTCACGCCGCATAGCGCGGTTACCCAGCAACCACCCCTCCGGGGCCCGGTATCCGGTATCGGGATCCAGGAACCCGACCGTGCCGCGCAGCCGGTCGAGGAAGGCCTGGCGCACCATGACGTGGTCGCCTTCGGGGAACAGACGACCGAAACGATCCGCCGCCCGCAACGCCTCCTCCACTGTGCTGACCCGCTCACCCCATTCGTTCAGCACCCGGCCGAATACGCGCGTCGAGCTGAACCGTCGCGACATCAGATCCTCTAGCGCCAACTCGATGCTCTGCACCAGGGCCTCGGGCTCCGACAACGTCTGCAAGTCCGCCGCGGTAACCCACCGGCCGATACGCATCGCCTGAGCGAACTCCTCGGGTGACAAGTCCCACTGCTCTGTCGATTCGGCGACCGCCTCCGGTGAGGCGATCATCTGGGTCTTGGTTCTCTCATCGAACCCCGTGGCGTTGACGGCGAAACCGAGAATTCGGGCGGTGACCGACGACAAGCCGTGCACCAGGGCGCGGTCGTGTACCAACCGCGCCGATCGCAGCTCGTCGTAGTTGTCGGGGTTGTCGCTACGCCGGCCGCCGCCGTAGACGACATCGCTCCAGGCGTCCGCGGCGACCGCCAACACGATCTCGCGAGGTTCGGCGCCCTGGAGCAGACAGTTTTCCACGAGAAGACCCAGGTCCGCGGCGATATCCATACCGTTGTGGCAGAACGCCCCCACACCGTATTCGCGCAATTCGAAGGCGTCGTCGTAGATCTGGTTGGCACGACCGATATCCGGATCACCGTACAACGTCCGATTGACGAACAGCCCCTCGGCCGCGAGCCGGATCCCACGCCGAATCTCCGGAACATCGACATCGAGCTCGTCGAGGCGACCCTGCGGCCACCTCGTGTAGAGCGCCTCGGTGACCTCACCGATCTCGCGTTCGATGATCCGCTCGGGCAGCGGCGGGAGATCGGGGCCCAGCAATCGGTCCTTGATCCAATCCCCCGCGATTACATCCTCCGGCCGGTTGCGTTCCTGAGCCCAGGCGTAGACATCGGGCAGCCCCGCGAAACGTAGCCCGTCCGTGTCCGATTTCCACGAGCGTTCCACCAGATCGGCATGCGATACGGCACCGTCCCACCCCACCGATACCCGCAGACGTCCACGGGTGAGCGCCGCCGTGGCGACCGGACCGGCCCCGGCAGGTCGCCGGTGCTGCACATGCACCGCAGACCAGCCCTCCGCCGCCAGTTTTCGGTACAGCCACTGCGGGACCGACAGTTCGACCACATCGGGCACCGCCGGCGCCGGCATGCCCAAACCCCTTGCCGCCGCGGCGAACCCGACTATCACGCCGTGTCCGGCCAATTCCGGGGAAAGTTCGTCGGCATGGATCGGCGGAGGCGAGGCCGACTGGGCCCCGGCGGTGCCGTCGGTCGCAGTCTTGTCCGGTTCCAACTCGAAATGCGGTCGGGACCCGATGGAATCGGGTGTTCCGGGCTGGAATCCCGGCGTAACGCCGGCATCGCTCGCGTTTCCGGGCCGGGTGAATGTCACGATCACGTTGTGGTGATAGCCACGGTCGCCGTCGAAATGATCGCAGCGGATATCGGTGAACCCGCGGCGGGCGGCCATCCGGCCGGTGAAGGTGCGGGCCGCCGCGTCCTCCGGCGACAGTTCGGGGTTCTCGCGCAGTAGTGTGTTGAACCGGTCGATATTGCTGGTCAGACCGTCGTAGACGTCGGTCCAGTAGTCCTGGATTCCGGTAACGAGATGACCGATCTCGGCCTCCATCTGCGCGACCATTGCGAATCCACGAGGCGTGCGTTCACTCGCCTTCACCTGCATACGCAGGATGCCGTCGACATCGACCGAGGCGAAGATTCCTTCCGGTGCAAGTGGCCTGCCGTCCTCGCCGACCCGGCGGGTCAGGCCGTAGTCGTTGTCATAACGCCGGATGATCTGCGGGTCGTGGTATTCATCCATCGGATGGCGGCGAGGAGCCCTGGGGACCGGGCTCTCCGAGAGCCTGCTGCTGACAATCCCAGACATCCCGGAATCGCCGATGTTTGGTTGCGGACGCTCCGGGGCACCGAAATGCGGGGGCGACCCCATGGCATCCGAGATCCTGTCGGCCGATGTCTCGTCCTCGTGCGGACGGCTGCCGATCCGGCCGGGCCCACCCTCACGCGAGCCTTCCGCCTGGCCTCGGTCGATCGGGCCAGTCGATGCTTCGTCACCCACATCGATGGAGGACCGCAACTGTCGGGCGAGCGAGCGCGCCGTGGCCGCCAGTATTGCGCGGGCATCGCCCTCGTCGGTGCCGAGTTCCTTGGCGATCCGTCGGGGAGATTTCGACCGGAGCAGCCCGAGCAGCGCAGCATTGCGCGCTGTGGAGTCGTCGATCCGGCGGATCGCGACACTCAGTTGCGCGCGTTGGGTTCGGCGAACCTCTTCGACGATCTTCAGAGCCGCGGCGGTGTCCGGATCCCCGTGCCCGGTCCGTGACCCGTCCCGATCGAAGTATTCGTAGTACAGGCGTGGCCGCCGCACCAGAGCGGCCTGTTCCCGCTCGGTCAGAGCTTCGCCCGACAGCGCCCGCAGCACCTGGTCCGCCGCCGTCTGCACCGACCGCGCGACAACCTGCCGCGCGTGCCCCTTCACCTCGGCCCACTCGCTTGCCGTGTACCCCTCGAGAACCACTTTTTCGAAGTTCTCGAACCGCGGCTTCCACCTTCCGTCGTCACGGAAGGAGTCGAGAGCCTCTTCGATTCGAGCTTCCCACGCGGGGTCATTGCTGAGCATGGACTCGAGCACCCCGCGGGGCGAGGAGTCGCGGCCGACCACCGCGAGCTCGGGGAACTCCCGCACGAGCCGGTGCGCGAGCTTCCCGAGACCGACTGTCGTCGAGTTGGCAGAGGCCCCAGTCACCTTCTTCGGTGCCGTGATACCGGCGAGGACGACTCCTCCGTGTTCTTCGAGCCATTCCGCCACGCCCGCTCGCTGCTGCTCCGGCAGGTCAGCGACCAGGGCGGCGATCCTGTTCACCTGCACCGGATCACCGAGAGCCGCCCGCACCACGCTTCTCGGGTGCTTGATATCTCCCGGCCGGGATCCGGCCGCCGGCTCGACCGCGGCACGATCGACGGCCGCATTGTCGTCCGGACGGCTACCGATGCGAATACCGGACGTACGCGCGGAAAACGGCGCGACGCGCGCAGATCCGTCCGGTACGGGGATGTCGAACCTATCGAATACCGCCTGATACAGCTCGGCCACAGCGTTGGTGGGGGCCCGCAGGATCTCCTCGTCCACGATGTGCAGACCGGACATCTGCATCCCTCGAACCTGCTCGTACAGCGAATGATGCTGCGGCGACAGAAAAGCCAGTATCGCCCCGGCGAAATCGGTATCGGAGACCTCCGGTCGCAGCCATGAGAACCGGGAGGCGAACCGTGCCGAGGTTCCCGAAAGCCCCGCCAGCAGCGGATAACCCTGTTCGAGTGCGCGCTCACCGAACCACGGGCCTTCCCTGTCGAGGTCTACCCGCGCCACACCGGGTCCCCACGGCAGCGGGACCGCGAACCTGTTCGGATCCAGCGCCAGCGCAGCCTCCGGCTCGACCTCCCCGACGTCCCGGTAAACCAGCAGGTCGGACACCACGGCATTCCCCGCGCGGTCCCGTTTTCGGCGGCCGTTTTCCTCGTACTCGTACAACGGAAGGATGAAGCGAACGGGGTGTTTTCGCTGCAGGATCCGGTCCACTGCCTGGAGCCGGCTCTCCAGCGCATCCACATCCACTCGCCCCCGCACGCCACGTGGCAATACCCGGTGCGGGTCGAGCCGGGATATCCGCAGCTTCACCAGCGGCCCGGGAATCGCCTCCACCTCCCGCAGCGACAACGGCATTCCCAATACGGCCCAATCCTGCACGGTGAGTCCCCGCCGCACCTGCTCCCGCAGATCGCGCTGGCGCTCGTCGGCACTGCTGCGGGTGCGTTCGTCCGCGATCGTGCGGTCTTCGGGATAGCGCACGGTATTGCGCACGTCGCGGAGATCCCGTTTCCCGACCTCCCCCTGCGGGTTGCGCTCGACGATCCACTCCCGCACCTGACCCAGCGCCGCGACATCGAGCCCCAGATCCGCCGCCTCCCGCTCCCAGCCTGTCCGGTTCAGTAGGGCGGCCACACCATCGTCCAGCGTTGTCGAGGCCGGGTTCTCGGGAAGCTCGCCGCTACGCAGCATGGCGTTGTACACCGCCGACATCAGTTCCCGCAGGTTTCCCTCGGCGCGCAGCTCGTCCAGTGGCACCGATCGCCGCACCATCCCACCGGCGCTGGTGTTCTCCGGCGCGTAGAACGCAGCGTCGATCTGCTCGGCCGTCGCCGCGGGATGCAGCGCCGTGAGCACCGCGCGCAGGCGATCGAGCATCGCCACCGCGGCCCGCCGGCTTTCCGGTCGGTGATACAACTCCCGCGCCAGCGCGACCTCGTGCCGCAGGCGCCACACCCGCCAACCGGGTTGGGCGATGGTGGGAGCGGGGCTCGTCCCGATCAGGCCGGCCCCGGCAACCGTCTCGTCCCGATCACCGGGTCGAGGATCGTCCGGGCGGCTGCCTATGCGGCCGATCGGGTCGTATCCACTGTCATGGGAACTCGTTTCATTCGGGGCTTCGCCGGCGTGGTCGGGCTCCGCGGTATCGGACCGGCGCACCGAACCGGCGTGCCGATCACCCGTACGGACGGCGGCGATGAGTTCACCGTCATCCCGTACATCGGGATCGATGTTCTCCCGGTCGGCCCGCTGGGCGCCCGGTCCGTCGGCGCCTTCCTGCAGCCCCGAAGCCCGCACGTCTTCCGCGACGTCGTCACCCATGGCATCCTCGGGCCGCGCGCCGATGAGACCGCCTGGGAAATCGTCGTCATCGGCGCGTACTTCGACCCGGTCGGCAACCCAGCGCGACGGCCCCCGACCGATGGCATCGACAACGGCGTCCGCGACGGTTCCGGCAGAGGCGGAGCCGCTGGTATACGTGTCCCGCATCGACAGACGGGTGAAGATTTCGGCGGCCATCCGCGCGACGACCACACCGGCGGCGTCGCCCACTCGCGCTACCGCATCGGCAAAGACATCTGTCATCGCCGAAACGACGGCGGCATCGGTATGCGGACTATCGTCGGTACCGACCGTCTCGGCCACCCGAGCACGTACCGCATCGGCTACCCGGGCGACCACACCGTCCCGGCCACCTGCTGCCACCCCGGCGTCGGCCATGGTTTCGGCAATAACTCGGCCTACGTCATCGTAGGCCGGAGCGGAACCCAACGCGGACGCTCGGGATACGATATCCGCGGCGGCCCTGTCGGCAATGGCTTCAATATGTCTCTCGGACAACGGATCTGATCGATACACCTGGCGCGCCGCGATCGCGGCGACGGCCACTCGGGCGCTGGCATCGGCTCTTCCCGCGGCGGCGATACCGCCGATCACCGCCTCGGACAGTGCCACCCCGACGGCGACATCGCCGGCCTCAGCGGCAATACGCAAGCCCTCCAATCGGGAGACAACTTCCTCCGCGATCGCCCGCACGATCTCGGCCTCGGGGCCGGGCAACACCTGGCCGTCGACGAGCGCGGCATCGACAGCCGCATAAGCCTGCCTGGCAATATCACCCCCGAGCTCCGGATCGATATCGACCCCGGATCGCACGTCGCTGTCGTAGGTTCCCCCTTCTGGGACAACACCGTTCACGATGTCCGGAACCTTGCGGATGACGACGTCGACTATCTCGCGCGCCAGCGCGGACATCATGATGTCGCCGTCATCCGGGAACACGTTCCCCGACCGTCCGAGGATTTCCGCGACTATCCGATCGATCACCACGACTGCGCTGTCAGCGTCGACCACACTCCCGACCGCTGTGGCCGCCGCCGCGGCAGCTTCGACATGATCACGGGTGTCACCCACTGTCCGAGACAGAATCGCTTCGGCGACCCGCTGCACGATCTCGGCCTCGGTCTCCGACTCGACTCGGCCGTCGCGCACCGCATGGGCAACCCGAAGGGCGATGAACTCGGCGTTGCGGCCGGCCAACCGAGCTGCCTTCGGCACTGCCTGGTCGGCATTCCCGCCCGACTCCTCGGCGGATAGCTCCTGTTCCGATATTCCGCGGCCGGTCGAGTACCCGGTGCTATCGAACGCGCCGACCGCGGAGTGCGTGGGCGCGGCCGCTGAATCATCCCAGGGCTCCGAGGGGCGGCTACCGATACGACCCTGCGCTCCGTCCTGCCCGGTGACCGACGTATCGGGCCGCGCGCCGATCAAGCTACCGGGGAAGTCCCCGTCGTCGGCACGCGCTTCGTCGCGCGCGACTTTCCCGTGTTCCGGCCACAGGCTGACGGCGTCGATCACAGCCGCCACGATTTCAGCGGCGTCGCCCGGAACAAACTCTTTCACCTTCGACAGGCGGGCGAAAACCTCGGCGGCCACGCGCGCGACGACAACACTCGTGGCACCGTCCACCCGCGCTACCGCGGCGGCAAAGGCGTTCGTCATGGCCGAAACGGTGGCGAGGTCGGGGTTCGGGTTATCGTCGGCACCGGCCACTCGGGCACGAACCGCCTCGGCTACCCGTGCGGCCACACCGTCCCGGCCACCAGCCGCCACCCCGGCGTCGGCCACAGTTTCGGCAACAACTCGGCCTATATCGGAAGCACGACGGAAATCCGACGTGGCGACTCGGGACACGATGTCACCGGCCGTGCGATCGACGATCGCCGCAATATCGTCCTCGGACAACGGCTTCGAACGATCCAGCTGGTTCTCCGCGATCACCGCAACAACCACACGGCCGTCGGTATCGGCACTCCCGACGGCGGCGATACCACCGACTACCGCCTCGCACACCGCGACTCCGCCGGCGATATCGCCGGCTCGGACAGCAAGATCGGTGACTTCCGCCGCAAGACGGATGCCCTCCAGCCGGGATACAACTGTCTCCGCGAACGCACGCACCGCGTTGGCCTCGACCCCTGGCGACACTCGACCTTCGCCGAGCGCTTCCGCGACGGCTTGGTAAGCCTGCCTGGTAATATCAGCCCTGATCCTCGGATCGGCCACGTCGCTGGATCGTGCGCCACTATCCCGCGTTCTTTCTTCTGGGACAACATCTTTCACCAACTCGGGAAGATTCTGGATGACGGCACCGACCGTCGTCCGCGCACGGGCACTCGCGCTCACGGTGTGATCGTCCGCATACCGTGCCCGCATCAGGGTGACCACAACCATCCGATTGATCACCGGGACTGCGCGGTCGATATCGACCACACCGCCGAGCGCGCCGGCCGCCGCCGCGACGACGTCGACATGCTCACGGGTGTCATCCAGTACCCGGGAAAGAACCGCTTCGGCCACCCGCTGCACGATCTCGGCCTCGGTACCCGACTCGACCAGGCCGTCGCGCACCGCATCGGCAACCCAGACGTCGATGAGCTCGGCATTGCGACCGGCCAACCGCACCGCTTCCGGCACCGCATGATCGGCGTTGCCGGTCGACTCCTCTCCGGACCACACCGGTTCCGACGCCCTGCCTTCGGTCAGGCGCCTCGGGCTGGTCGCCAAAGACCGCTGCAATTGCACCGATTCGCCGAGCAGCTGCGCATCCCGGTCGGCATACGTGTACGAGCTCCCGAGATTACGAGCACGAGTGCGCAATACCGCGAGGTGGTCGTCGACCCGAGTGAGCGCGGCGGCACGCTCGGCGGCATCACCGTACTCGGCAACCGTGCTGTTGTTCAGCACCCGACAGGCGATGCCACGTCGGTCGAGGGCCTCGAGTAACCGTGGCGAAGGCTCCTTGTGCAGCACGATCTCAGCAATATCGTCGACGGTAACCTGCCGGAGTATCTGAGCCTGGAAATAGCTGGAGTTCCGGTCGATACGGACCGCACCGCGGTTGTTGTATTCAGGACCGGGGACGGCACCGAACGACCACTCGAGCGGGTTGACGAGCGGGGACGGAAGGCTGGTAGTTTTGTTTATTTCGAAATCGCCACGAGTGATGCTGGTGAAGCTACGGATCCCTGGTTTGAGGATCACCTGTTCGAGACCGTACTCGGTGGTCAGCATATCCAGCCCGGCTGGCCCGGACGGCCGGATTCCATCGACGGCCACATAGCCGTACGTGGGTTTTTCCATGAGCCACTGTTCCTCGAACCGAGTCCGCTCTGTGTCGGGCGGGTAGGCTGGCCGGTAGACGCCGTCGTTGAGCATCGAGATCAAACTCTCGGCATCCATTCGGATTGCCACCGGCTTATCCGCCAGTGCGGCCCGCAGTTCGGCGCGCATCGTTTCGCGCAATTTGCTGGACCGCATACCGAGAGCGGTCGCCAGTCGTTCGATATTCCTGTCGACGTGCGCATACTGTTGTATGCCCGGCAATCGCTTCGCGCTGATCTCTTCGCGCTCCATGGCCGTGAGTTCACGATCGCCGAATTTTTTCCGCAATTCGCGATCCAGCTCTTGGCGAGCTATCTTGATGGTTTTCGGGTACGGCGGGTCGGGAATAGAGACCCACTCCGGCCTATTGTCCGCGCGGTTTGTGTTCGCGGCCGCTGATCCGTTTCCGGACTCCGAGGGGCTGCTCCCGACCCGATCATTGGTGGGAGGGTCGGCGCCCCTGTCGGCGGCGTCAGGGCTCATGTCGAAGTCGTGAGGCCGGCTGCCCGTGAAGGCGGGTTCGGGTCGACGGTCGGCGGCGGAGGTGTTCGGCGGGACGGCGGAGTTCATCCCCGCCAGGTCGATACCTGCTGGGCTGTCGGGTATTTCGTCGCCGGTCGGCCGATTGTCCGGGCCATAGAACACTTGTCGCACTTCGTCGACGTCTGGTGCCGGCTCGGCCGTCCTTTCCCGAGCCGGTTCACCACGGGGGCCTCTATCGGGCGGCGTATTGCCGGCCCTGTCGAAATCGATGGTGTGGAACAGGCGCTGCGACTCGGGCACTCGGTCGATGAACTTCTGTTGTTCGCGCTGCCATTCCTCGAATGAGACGGCCTTGTCCAGGAGAGTCTCGCGGCCGGCGAGGTCTTCAGGACCGATGTCCTGGGCATAGTCGCCGCTGCGGGAGGCCGAGAGATCGATCACCACCAACTCCGGACGGTTGGGGTCGTCGCTCTTGTTGACCAGCAGGACCAGGTGGTTGTCGGCGTCGCTGATGTCCTTCTTCTCGGCGTCCCTGCCCTTCTCGGCGGCGCTGGACTCCCCTTCCGGGGCGTCGGGGTCGGTGGTGGCTTTCGTCGTGTTGTTCTTCCACTTGTAGACGAGAACCTGGACGCCGCCCGGCAGTTGTTCGAGTGTGGTCTTGGCTGCGTCGAGTGAGCGGTGGGCGGTGGGCACCTGATTGCGGAACGACGCCTTGACGGTATCCCAGTTGTGGCCCTCCAGGGGCGGCCCGCCGGGCGGCATAGTGAACTTGTCGGCGTTCTCCGGGCACAGCACGCGCATGGCGGTGACGCCATTGTTCACGCAGCTGTTCGGGCTGCTGCGGTGTATCTCGGTGATCAGGTCGAGCAGGGCCGCGGTGGCCAGGTAGTGCGAAGCTGCCGCAGTCACCGCCGCGTCGACGATGGCGCTGTCCGCGGTCGGGTCGGTGTCGGACCGGCGATTGTTCGCGGCACCCGACAGGTGGTGAACTATCGCTTCGCCCAGTTTTTCTCGGGCAGTGGCGGTGGTGACCTCGGACAGGGCAGGGGATATGTCATCGTGGTTGGGATCGGTGCCCGCCCGGTGCCCGGCTGCGGATTCCAATGCCTGGAGGAACTCGTGCCGGGCGGTGTCGGCCGCCCGGCCGATGTGGCGCAGTCCTTCGGCCCCTTCGATTGTCTCGGCATCCCAGCCGAGTTCGGCGGCGAGTCGGTCGCGTCTGGGCAAGAGGTGGTCCAGCGCCTCTTCATTGGTGAGCAGCGCGTAGCGCGCGGTCTGTCCGGGAGCGGTGGCGTCGACCTGTTGCCGCAGTGCTTCCATCGCGGCAGGCGATATCCCGGGCAGTGGGTTGCGGGGCACCCCGGTGTGGGCGGCGCCGGATTCGGAGTCATGGGCTCGGTCGGGCCTGGCACCGTCGACGTCGTGTGCCGGGTCTCGACGGTCGGCGGGCGCATCGGCTTCGCGAGACGGGTCACTGCGGATATCGGTGGGGTCGAGGATGCGGGACTGGTTGCTGCGCGTGTCGTTCGTATCGGTTTCGGGCGCGCGGGTGTGGCCGTCGTGGGATTCCTCGGTGCGGATCGAGACGGTGTCGTCGATATCGAGCAGGTCGGCACCGAGGGCTGTGGTGAGCTGCGCGGTGGAGATACCAAGCAATCCGGCCAGCCGGGCGTTCCGATCGGCCGGATCGTCGAGCTGGTCGTTACTGCCCGGATTGTGGCTCCGGGCATGGAGCTCCGCCTCCTCCTTGCTCATCCCTGTGTTGTGATACAGGAATTCGGCGGTGGAGCGGACGTGGGCACGGTGTTGCAGGCCCGAAACGAGATCGGTGAGTCCTTCGCGGGCCTGGGTAACTGCCGAGCGTGCCTGGGGGGTGTCGTCGGCGTCGACTGCCTTGACGGCCTGTTCGTAGGTGACTACCGCCTCGCGGACCCCGCGCAGGTGCAGGGCATTACGGATGAGCGTGTCCTGCG
Source organism: Nocardia donostiensis (assembly GCF_002081715.1). Lineage (GTDB taxonomy): Bacteria > Actinomycetota > Actinomycetes > Mycobacteriales > Mycobacteriaceae > Nocardia > Nocardia donostiensis. The sequence continues at coordinate 29,921 of NZ_MUKP01000024.1, forward strand.
GCGACATGAGTGCCTGCGCGGTGCCGGGCTGGCCGTTGCGGGCAGTGCGGTTGGTGGCCTGGTCGTAGATGTAGGACTGTTCGGGAACCTCGGTCAACCAGACGTGCATACCGCCGCGAGCGAGGACATCGTCGGAGACCGAGATATCGACACCGCGCTGGCCCTGCCGGTTGATCACGAGGATCTTGCCTCGCTCGCCGGCGGCGTCGAAAATATTCTGTAGCTGGGTTTCCGAGTCGATAGCAGTCGTACCGTCGAGCCAGTCCCGATCCCAGCCGGTGATCCGGTCGGCGTCGACGGCCTCGATCGCCTCCCGCGGTATCCCGGCCTTCACCATGGCGGTCACTTGCTTGTCGACCAGGTCGTTGCGGTCACACAACACCAACTGGAAGCGGCCCGTATTTTCCCGTATCCCGTGGGCGTATTCCGCGATAGCGGTCAGCTTGGCGTGGGTGTTCTCGTGCACATCGGGTACGCCCTGGATCAGCTTCGAAGGGTTGTAGGGCGCGACCTCGTGCGGTGTCTCCAACCCGTACACGGTGTTCAGCACATCGCCGAGGTCGGACAGGGTGCCCGAGGCGCCGGTGACCCGGTCGAAGAACTTGCCCCCGGTACGGTAGATCTCGGCGGCAGTTGTCTGGGCATCGGTGCCGGCATCGGCGCGCACCACGATCCGGTGCTCGTCGGCAGTCTGTCCGTTCTTCTCGGCAAGGCGTAGTTCCTTGGCTTCCACGGCCTGCGCCAGGCTGGCTCTACCGTCTTCGGCGCTCCACCGGGTTTCGCTCGAGGTCTTCGGGTTGTACTGCAGGCCGTGCTCGGTCTGGCCGATGATCACGATCTTGCCGTTACTGATCACATAATGCGTCTTGTTGTGGGTGGTGAACTCCGCCGCCGCGGCCATCTCCAACCGCGACAACCCCATACCCTGCAACCAGCGGTCCCCGCCCGGGATCTCGGCGATCCGGGCTCGGCCCTCCGGCGTCAACGTCGCCTTACCCTCGTGCCAGTGCTTGACCGCGGTCTCGAACGTTCCGGACGGTCCTTGCACATCGTAGGTTTCGGTCAACCGCTTCAAGCCGAAGTCCGCATACGACAGCTTCTGCGCTGTGAGCGCCTCCTGCAGGAATGTGTCGGCGGCGATCACCTCTTCCCGCGTCGCGTCCGATGCCGCCTCGGCAGCGCGATCGGACCGGATGAACGTCTGCAGGCCGCGGTCGACGATGCCGTCCATTTCATCGATCACCACACTGCGCGGCGGTGTGTGCCCGGCATTGCACAGATGTCCGACCGTTTCCCCGGTCGCCACCACGATCGTCGGACGCCCCGGCTGGATATCGCCGAACCCGGTCTGCTGATCCGCACGCAGCACATCGATCCCGTAGGGCTGCATCACTCGCCGATACTCGACGAATTCCCGGTACGCCAAACCATCGGTGGTTGTCACCAACAGCACCGATCCGTCGCCGGCCCCCGGATGCCCGGCATACGCGCCGACCGCCTGACGCATCGTGGCCGCCATGAACATCAGCGTCTTGCCCTGCCCGGGCAACATCTGCACCGGTTGGTGCTCCATCCGGAACAGACCCTCTAGCTGCGGCACCCGCAACACCATGCCGCCCGGCACGTCCTCGCTGACGGTCTGACGACGGATGATCTCCATCGTCGCGATCAGCGATTCCCGCTCGTCCGGGTGGAAGAGTCCCGCCTGCAATGCCTCGTCCGACAGGTTCTGCAACCGCAGGTGTTCCGGGATCCCCTCCGCCGAGCGGCCATAGAAGTCCGCCAACACCTCGTGCGCCAGGGCTTCCGGATCCGGCCGCGCCGAGGGGGCGGCATCTGTACGCCCCGAGGGAGCCGCCTCGGCATCCGACGTCCGCTGACCGGATTCACCGGACTCCGCACTCCGGTCCGCCGAGGCGTCGGCGCCCGTGCTGCGCGGGTCCCCCTCGGTCGCCTCCGCGCCAACGCTGTCGCGTTGACGCGCCGCGGTGGAATTCTCGTGTTCGCCGGCAGCAGAGGGTCTTTCGCCCTCGCTGCGGAGGGCCACCGGATCGACGTGCGGGGGGCGGAACCCTCCGGCGGGCTCATCGACCGAGACGCTCCGGCCCGGCGTTGTGGAACCGGACTCCCCGGCGCCATCCCGTTCGGCGGTCCGAGCGAGCTGCCCGGCCGGTGAGCGGTCGTCCCCACGGGACGGCCGCCGGGACGCGGCGGATGCGTCACGCCCGTGGTCGGCGCTGCCGGTCCGTGCGGGGGATCCCTCACGGGAACTCCCCGCCGCCACACTCGATTCAGCACCAGGGCCGCGCACACCGATTTCCGATGACCTCGGCGCGCCCGGAGCGGTCGTGGTGACACCACTGTCGCCGGAACCGGCGGTCGAGTCCCGCCCTGTGGCCGGGGCACCCAGATCCGCTGGTGGATCGTAACCCCTTGCAGTCGTAGTTATTCCGCTACCGTCGCCCCGAACAGCCGGATCCGGCGCCAGACCGGATTCGCCTACACCAGCTGCCGACGGACCGTATCCACCTGCAGCATCCTGTGTTCCACTGTTCTGTTCCGGCGCTGCGGCTGCGTCGTGCCTTACCGAGTCTCCGCTCGCGACGGAGTTCGGATCTCCATGTTCCCCAGCAGCGGGTGTTTCCGGAACACCTCCAGTGTCGGCTGGGGTTTCGTGGCTCCCGGCTCGTCTGGGCACATCGACCGTGGACGATTGCCGTCCACTCCAATCGGTGGTTCCGGACTCGACGGCCGGATCAGCCGACGAATCACCGAGCGCGGGGGAATCGTCGCCCGGCTCCTCCGCTCGCGCCGGACCCTCCCGTCGCGCGCCCTCACCCGCCGCGGCGGAATCCGCAGGATCGCCACCGTCACCGCGCGCAGCCGCGACCGGTTCCGCACGACCCGGCGCCGCCCAATCGGCAGCCCCGTCCGAGCCACCCGGCGCACTGGCAGCGGAACCCACTGAAGGATCGGGCTTTTCCGCACCACTCTGCGACCCGGCCGCCGACGCCTCCTGCGATACCGGCACACCATCCGTCGCCCCGTCCCCGCCTGCCATCCCGGTAGCGGTCTCTGCGCCACCGGCACTCGCCGAGTCGGAACCACCGGCCGGTCCGGTCGAGCCTTGCGCACTGGCATCCGGCGCACCGGCAGATTCAGCCGACACCTGCGCACCGGCCGACAACGTCGGAACCGGTTCTGTTCCTACGCCTTCCGCCCGGTCCGCGGATCCCGCGAGCACCAGGGTCGGGGTATCCGCCGATACCGGATCGGTACCCGGGCTCCAGGCCGCACGCGCAGTCTCCCAACCCTGCCGCGCCTCCGGGGAGACCTCCAGCGACCGACGCGGCGCCCCAACCCGCTCCGGGACGGTCTCGGCAAGGGCGCCGGTGTCGGGAGGAATGAAGCCCCCGCTGCCATCCACGCCGCGAGACCCGGTCGACGTATCCGATATCGCCCCCGCCCGCCCATACACCGCACCGGCGAACCCACCGTTGAGCAACGGGGCCACGATCTGATCGATATGCTGCGGCCATCCCGTGATCAACGTCGCGGCCCCCATGCCGAACACCGCACCCGTCGTACCGTGCACCAATCCGGCCAGCAGCGGACTCGACTGCATCGCCGGGAGAACCGCGGGGCCGAACCGAGCCGCGGCCATACCCCCACCCGCACCGGCGGCACCCGCCGCCGCGGCGACCCCGATGGCCGTCAGGTCGATACCGGTCGGATTCGATCCATCCGCACCCATCACCGCAAAATTGCGATACCCGGCCCACACCTGCGCAGCCTGTACCCCGGCATCCACGCCCGCCGGCAACGCCGCCGCCCGTGCCACCGTCACCGCGAACTGCGATGGACTCACCGACGGAACCTGCGCCGCCGTCTGCACGGCGATACGCTGGTAGGCCTGTTTCAACAGCGCGCGCAACGCCTCCACACGCGCCCGACCGCCGACCAATACCGCTTCTGCCGCCGACACCGCCGCCAGCTGCCCCGCCGGACCCGACGCCGCGGCCGTCCACAGTATTCGGAGGACACGGAAACCCAACTCGACACCGAACGCCAACATCACACACAGCGTCTTCTCCGCCTCGTTGGCGGCCGCGTCGGCCTGATCGGCCAACGCCGCGGCCTGCTCACGCAGCTTGCCCCCGCCCTCCTCCAGCTGACGCAATGAGCCCCGGACACCGTCACCGAATCGGCCCACCGAAACATGCTGCGCGATAAGCCTTTTCACACTCACGATGTGTTCGTCCAGGTCTTCGCCCCCGGCTCGCAACTGTGCCGCCATCGCCCGCATCTGCGACACATCGGCGCGCGGCAAGTCACCCCCGAACGCCACCCACTGAACCCACTGTGGGATGGCGCCCGGCAAACTCTCGAAGATCGCCCGTAGCTCGTCCACCGGACCGGGCGCCGCCACCTGCTCCACCTTCGTCACCTAGTCCTGTTGCGGCGCCGCGTCCACCAACAGCGCGTGCAGCGTCCGCGCCGGCGCACTCGCCTCTGCGCCCCGCGCCACCACCTCGGCGAACGCCGTAGACAACGCTCGTTCGGAGTCGAATCCGGTGGGGCTGCCGGTCAAATCGGCACTCCACCGCCGATACCCCCGCACCAGCTCGGCGAGTGTGGTGTAGTGGCCGGCGACTTCGCGCATGTACTCGGCGATCAGCGTGTGTCGTGCGGTCCGGCTCGCGACTCCCCCGCCTGCGCTGTCCAACGCCAGACCGAGCTGGCCCACGGTATCGGCATAGATACGCGAAACATATTCGTCTGTATCGTAATTCGTTGCGTCGTCGCTCACTTCACAGGCGATCTGCCGGTCCAGGGTGATCGACCGCACGACTTCCGACTTCCGCGTTTCGCGGCGCCACCGCACGGTTCCGGCGTCGTCCAGGTCGGCCACCGCGACGACGTCCAGACCGATCATCGGGTAATCGGTGAGTATCCGGTCGACGGCCGCCGCGAAATCGCGCACCGGCTGCTCCCACAGATCGGGCAGGTCGAAGCCGTTGACCTCCACGCCGTGCCGCTGTGCGAGCATGCGAGCCAGCCAGGCGAACAGCGGTGATCGACGCGGTTTCTCGGCGGGCTTGTCTTCCCCCCTGCGCCGATCGTTCGGTCGCGGCTGTGCAGACCTCGGCGAGGGTGGCGCCGAACCTGTCGGCGCGCCCGCATGCGCCGACGGAGGTCTGGTCCAGGGAGTTTCCCGCGCTCCGACACTCACCCGCGCGCCCCTGGACCCGCCAGGCGCCATACCCGGTACGGCGGAGGGGCTCGTGCCCACCGCTCTCACACCGGGACCGGCCGTCGTTATGCGCGGGTTGTCGGTATTTCGTGCGACGGCCGGTGGCTGCGGGGAGGTGCGGCGCTCCGGAGTGTCCGACGGCGCCGGGCCGCCACGCTGGTTCGGCGACCCGGTGGAACTGTTCGGCGGCTGCGCACTGTTCGACGGTCCCGAGGCAGGGCCTTCCGAATTCTTGTGCTGCGATGGGGTCTCCACCATCGCCCCCGGATTGTTGCGGGCGCTCGGTGCCGCATCCACCGGGACCCGCGGCTCGACAGGCGTGGTGACCGTGGGCGGCTGGGCTCCTGACGTATACCCCGGCGAGCCGTAGGTCTCCTCCGATGCCCTCGCTATTTCTCGGCCGGCCTGCAGATCCTGACCTCCGAAATCATCGCCTGCCCCGCGCATAGCCGAAGCCGTATCGTGGAGGCCTTTCCCCATCGCCTGCATACCGGTGAGCAGCTGTTCGGCGGAAGGTTTGAAATCCTTCGCGAAGGTCTCGCCGAGGAAGTCGTCGCCCCAGCATCCATCGAACCGCGCCAGCGACTCCCGCAGGCGGGCATAGGAACTCCCCACATCGTCGGCAAGCTCGGCCAGTTCGGCAGCCTGCTGTCGCAGGGCGTCGGGATCGACCTGGAGCTCATCTGCCACGGCGCCGCCCGTGGTCCCTGCCGTCCCTGCGCCGCCGCAACCGCTGCTCCACACCCGCCACGTACTCCGACCACGGAACCGAGGAGGTCGAGCGTTCCACCTCGCCGTCCGCAGCGACATAGAAGACGGCGCGGTCCAAGGCAATCTCCTCCGCGGGCACCGGCGAATGCACCACCCAGACCGTACCCACTCGATCGGCCCGCAATGTCGACAGCGGATATCCGGTCGTCTCGTAGCCCTGCTCCCGAATATGCGCCCGCACCAGGTCGATCGCCGCACTCTCGGAGATCCCCTCACCTCGGATGCCCAGGGCGGTGCCGGTCTCGCCTACCCCGGTGGCGGCACCCTCCCGGGCAACCCTCTCGGCCCGAGCAGTCCCGTCCTCGCGGCCCTTCGGAACGGCCCCGCTCCGACGTCCGTTCCCACTCCCTTCGCCATGGCGGGCATCCGCTACCGAAACGGCACCACCGGACTCGGCGATCCGGTCCACCCACGGGAGCCCGGCGGTCTCGTCCCCCGAGGAAGACCCGTTCCCCCCGTGCGACGGGATATCACGCGGCAACCGCAGGCCCCCAGCGCCACCATCAGCGACCAGCCCCGCGACCGTGAACTGGAACAGAGCACCCTCGATATCGATCCCGGCGTGCCCGAACGCCCGCTCGACCGCCGCTCGGGTCACCGAATGTCCCTGCGCCGCACGAACCAACTCCGCGGCCGCGGTGACATTCGCACCCTCTCCCAACAGGTCGGCGACGACGCCGGCCACGGTATCGACCGTCCATACGGCCGGGACCGCCGGTGCACACCGTGCCATCGGCTCGGATTCGCCGCGGTACCACCGGCCGTCCTGCCACCAATAGCAGAACGTCAGCATGCCGGTGGCGATCCGGGGGTTGAGTACCGGGTCGGCAACCCAGCTCGGTGCACCCGCGAAGAATTCCGGCATCCCGGCGCCTGCGTTGTAGACCGCGTCGAGAACGGGCGCATCCCACACCCCACCCGACAGCACGGCCCGGTCGCCGGGCAGCACGGTCAGTGTCGATCCACTGCGTGACTCACCTTCGAATACCCCGACCGACGGGCCGATCCGCGGCCCCAGCTCCGATCCGGCCGCCAGGAATGCCGCCGCCAGCACCGCCCAACGCGCCCACAGCACCCGGAGGTCCGGCAGTTCGCCGTCGGCCACCGCGGGCCGCACGCCCGCTTCGCTGTCGGCGCGCGCGGCTGCGGCGGCCTGCTGTGGTGTCCGCGCCGACCGGCTACCGCGCCCGATATAGGCCGCCAGCCACGCCGGCAGTCGCGTGCGCGGATACCGTTCCAGATCGGCGAGATATGCCTCCGGCGCGAACAGTTGCTCCCCTGGAAAGGGTTCCGCACCGTAATCACAGGCGGTCTCGACACCGTCGGTGTCCAACCGCACCATCAATCGCCACCATGGCCCGTCGTCGGAGGTCGCCGACTCCTGCCGGTGCCGCCGCACCGCATCCCACACGTCCTCCGATACGGCACACCGGACCTGCTGTGTGCCGTCGTCGACCATCAGTACCGCCGATTCGGACACGGTGGTCACCGCAAACCACGCCACCAGCCGATGCCATCCGGCCGGGGCGTATTCCGGCAATCCCCGTACGATCTCATCGGTCGGCCCTGCGGAACCGCAGTCCTCCCCGGTCATGCTACGTGTTACCGACAGCCGACGACCGACTCACTCGGATCGCCACGGTTTCGGTATGCCACCCGGTCCATGCAGAATTCACAGCAATCTCCCCGAATCCCCAACCTGCTGATTCGCAGGCAGTCCTGGAAGAACGGTTGCACAGCAGGTACCGCACACACAACCGACTGTTGCCAGCCATGGGGACCCGGGGCCGACACCGGACTGTGCGAGTAAGTCCTGGGGTCGATCCTGAGGGTTATGCCGAGTCCGCCGCGTCCGGTCTGGCTCGGCGCCGCTACACCGCCACTGTCGACAGGCCGTCGCGGCAGGTGGGGTAACGCGGCGTCCAGCGCAGTTCGTCGACGGCACGTCGGTTGGATCGGCGGATACGGGTGGCGACCATCAGTGCCCGCAGGGGCACTGCATACTGGCTGCAAGTGTTGGCCGAGCTCGAGAACCGTGGCGGCGCCGGTGCGGGGAACAGATGAGCAGAGATCTACCACCGGTCCACATCGCACCGAATACGGCCTCCGTCAAGGAACGGCTCGCCGAGGTCGGCCTCTGACGCTTTGTGCTGACTGCGGGCAACATCAACGACCGCACGGTGTTCACCCAGGTACTGGCCGGGATCTGGACAGATCTGGGCAAGGGAGATCCCGGAAGTACCTCTGGTCTCCATCGACCCGAAGCCTACTTCGCAGGATTCGGGCACAGATCGAGGCCTCGACCCCACGGGGTCAGCGCCGAGACAGGTTGGTTTCGACTACTGCGATCGCCGTCCGAAGGCTGTCGACGTAGCGGCCGATGTCGTCGTGGTCGAAGCGGGGACTGGGAACCGCGATGGTCGGTGCGGCGACCGGGTGACGAGCACCGTCGTGCACGCACATACCGATCCCGCATACGCCGCTTTCGGTTTCGCTGATGTTCACGCCGTAACCGGCCTTCTGCACCCCGACCAGATGCGCCTCGAGCGGGACGACGTCGGTGATCCGCGCCGTCCGCCACGGCGGCTTCGGCATCGATACCGGTTTCAGCCCGCACAGTGCCCGCGGCGACAGGTTTGCGGTGAGGGTCGCCCGCAGCCGCGTATGGGACCGGCGGGTCCGAGGTGCAGGAGAAACCGGTCAGCGATTCGCCGACCGTCGGTTGAAGCCGTTGACCCCGGCCGAGGAGAAGCCCCCTCCGGTCGGCCAGCACATCGCGAAGGGCGTCGTGCCAGGTGAGGGCGTATACGTCGTTCGCCAGGAGATGGACAACTCCTCCGAGGTCGCGCAGGGACACGGCCCGACGAGCGCCGTGTCGTCGAAGAGGTCGAGAGCGGAGAGGAGAGGGGCTGAGTCGGTCAGTGCATGGCGTTCAGAGGGCCCCATCTGCCTCGATGGCGGCAGCCGCACGGCCAAGGGTGGCCACGAGCGCCGGCAACTGACGCCGGTCGTACCGAACCGACGGCATCGAGATCGAGAGACCGGCGAGCGCTGTCCCCCCTGCGTCACGAACCGGGACCCCGATCGCGACCACCCCTCGCTCCGACAAGCCGTCGTTGAGCGCGAACCCGGCATGGTGGACGCGGGCGAGCTGGGCCCGCAAGCGCGGCATATCCGGCCGTTCGTCGGGGCGCTCGACATACCGCTGTACGGCATACAACTCCTCCACCTCGGCCGGATCGAGATCCGCGAGCAGCACCAGCCCGGCGGTAGTACGGTGGGCCGGGAACACCATTCCCTCGCGCGAACCCACTCGGAGAGCCTGCTCGCACTCCACGCTGGCGATGAACCGCGCCGTGTCACCCGTGCGGATCGTCAGGTTCGCCGACTCCCCCACGACGTCGACGAGCCGCTGGATGTGCGGCAGCGCAGCAACCCGGAGTTGCGAGGTGCGGGACTGCGAGTGCGTGGCGAGTTCGAGGACCGGCCCGGGGTGGTAGACACGCTGGTCGTCCTGAACCGCGAAGTCGCGGTAGACGAGCGTCTGCAGCAAGCGGTGGGCCGTCGACCGCGCCACACCGAGCCGGTCGGCGACCTCGCTCACCGTGAGCCCACCCTCCAGTTGCAGCATGACCGCCACCCGCAGCGCATGGTCGGCACTGGTCACGATGTACGTCGGCGGGGTCTTCGGTTGGGCGCTACCCATGGCCATTTGTTCCGTTCTCCAGAATTTCATGTTCTGCTGTTGCGTTCAGCCCCACTGTAGGGAACATGAGCACGACTGACACCTCTGTTCGCTTGCAGGCGGTCGCGGCGCCGGACCAGCCGGACGTGACTCCTGCTCTGGAGGAGCTGTACCGCGGCTTCGAGCAGGAGCTGCTCGTTCCGCTGTGGACCCAGATCGGTGACCTGATGCCGGCGCACCCGCGGTCGTGCGCAGTGCCGCACCTGTGGCGGTGGGAGAACCTGCTGCGCCTGGCCGAGAAGGCGGGTGACATCGTCCCCGTCGGTCGCGGCGGGGAACGTCGGGCGATCGCGCTGGCGAACCCGTCCCTCGGCGGGCGGCCGTTCGCCACCCCGACGCTGTGGGCGGCGATCCAATATCTGATGCCCGGCGAGGACGCCCCCGAGCACCGCCACACTCAGCACGCGTTCCGCTTCGTGGTCGAGGGCTCAGGCGTGTGGACCGTGGTCGGCGGCAGCGGCGAAACGTCCGTCGGCGACGCTGTTCCGATGCGCCGCGGCGACTTCCTGCCGCAAGCGGGCTGGAACTGGCACGCCCATCACAATGCGACCTCGGAGCCCATGGCATGGATCGACGGACTGGACATCCCCTTCCAATACGTCCTCGAGTCGCAGTTCTTCCAGTTCGGCCGCACGGAGATCAGTGCGGCCGAGCGGACCACGCCGGAGCGCTCGCGCTCCGAACGCCTGTGGGGTCATCCGGGCCTGCGGCCGCTCTCGGTGGGCGAGGTCGCCCCCGGCTCGCCGCTGCTCGCCTACAAGTGGGAGCACACCGACGCCGCCCTGAACGACCAGCTGCAGCTGGAGAAGGAGGGGTACGGGGGCACCCTCGAAACCGGTCATGCGGCCGTCCGGTTCACCAACCCGCACAACGGAACCGACGTACTGCCGACTATCCGCGCCGAGTTCCACCGGATCACCCGCGGTGCGGAAACCGCGCCGGTGCGCGAGACCGGGTCGTCGGTATACCAGGTTTTCGACGGATCCGGCACGGTGACCGTCGGTGACAAGACCTGGTCGGTCACCCGCGGTGACCTGTTCGTCGTCCCGTCATGGGAGCCCTTCGCAGCCAGGTCGGAAGCCGGCAGCACCGACTCCGACTCCGGCGCACTCGACCTTTTCCGTTTCTCGGACGCGCCTGTCTTCGAGGCGCTCCGACTCGACCGTCAGGAGACCATCCGATGAAGCTCGCCACCCTCCGCGTCGCCGGCGGCACCCGCGCCGTCCGCCTCGACGACAACGTCCTGGTCGACCTCGGCTACGACGACCTCGGTGCCCTGTTCGCCCAGGACGACTGGGCCACGATCGCCGCCGACGCCAGCGGTGAGACCTGGCCGGCCGAGGGCGCCGACCTCGCCGCCGTCGTACCCGACCCGTCGAAAGTGATCTGCGTCGGTCACAACTACACCAACCACATCAAGGAGATGGGTCGCGAGCTCCCGAGCTACCCGACCCTGTTCACGAAGTTCGCCGACACCCTCATCGGCCCGAACGACCCGATCGTGAAGCCCGCTGAGACCGACGCCCTCGACTGGGAGGTCGAGCTGGTGGTCGTCATCGGCAAGCCGGTCCGCCGGGCAACCGAAGAGGAGGCCGCCGCCGCCATCGCGGGCTTCACCGTCATGAACGACGTGTCGGTGCGCGACTGGCAGTTCCGGACCATCGAATGGACCCAAGGCAAGATCTGGGACTCCTCCACCCCGGTCGGCCCCTACGTCGTGACCCCCGACGAGGTCGGCGGCGTCCGCCCCGCGCTCGAGGTCACCACGCTCATCGACGGCCGGCGTATGCAGCACGACGACACCGGCACACTGCTCTTCGACCCCGTGCATCTCGTGCAGTACATCTCGACCGTCATCCGGCTCAACCCGGGCGACATGATCGCCACCGGGACGCCCGCCGGGGTCGGCCACGCCCGTGATCCCAAGGTCTACCTCGTCGGCGGCGAAACCGTCGTGACACAGATCGCCGGCCTCGGGACGTGCACCAACCGGGTCGTCGAGGAGTGACGATGCGCACGCACAGGGACTCGCTCGAGTGGGTCGAGCACGGGACGAAGCTGTTCACCGCGCAGCTGGCCGAGCTGGAAGAGCAGGAGATGGCGGAGCCGAGCGCCCTGCCAGGTTGGACGCGCAAGCACCTCATGGCGCACGTCGCCGCCAACGCCGACGCGCTCGGCAACCTCGTGCACTGGGCCGAGACCGGTGAGCGCACGCCGATGTACTCCTCGGCGGAGCAGCGCAACGCCGACATCGAGGCAGGCGCGAAGCTCTCCGCGTCCCAGTTGACGGCATGGACGAACCGGGCAACGCACACCTTGGCCGTTGCGATGAACGACCTGACCGAGGAGCAATGGCGCGCCGAGGTCGTCACTGCCCAGGGCCGGACGGTACCGGCCACGGAGATCCCCTGGCTGCGGGCGCGGGAGGTATGTGTCCACGCTGTCGATCTCGGCACGGGCCTGACTTTCGCGGATCTGGCCGAGGAGTTCCTCACCGCGCTCGTGACGGACATCCAGGCCAAGCGCGGTCTCGGCGAGGTTCCCGACGGGCCGCTACCCGAGGTCGCCGCTTACCTCGCCGGTCGTTCCCATTCCCTCGTCGATGTCCCCGACATCGGCCCCTGGCTGTGAGGAGGCTGCCACATGAGCATCCCTGACGTCGTCATCGTCGGCGGCGGAATCGGCGGGCTGAGCACCGCCTTCGCACTTTCGCGCCTCGGCCTGCAGGTGCGGGTCCTCGAACAGGCTCCGGAATTCGGCGAGGTGGGCGCCGGCATTCAGCTCGCCCCCAACTGCACCCGTATCCTCGACGACTACGGCCTGCTGGAGAAGGCGAAGTCCCGCGGCGTCGTACCCGACCGGATGGTGATGCGCGACGCCATCGACGGGAGCGACCTGACCTTGCTCGACCTGCGCGACCTCGCGCGCAAGTACGGCTTCCCATACCTGGTCATCCACCGCAGCGACCTGCACTCACTGTTTGTGGAGGCGTGCCGGGACGCGGGCGTCGAACTGCTCACCGAGCAGCGGGTCACCTCGTACACGCAGAACGCTCACAAGGCCTGCGCGACAACGGGAGCAGGGACGGCCCACGAGGCGGATGTCGTGATCGCGGCCGACGGGCTCCACTCCGTCGCTCGTCAGCTTCTCGTCGACGACCAGCCGATTTCTTCCGCCTACGTCGCCTACCGCGGCACGGTGCCGATTGCGGAGGTGGATCGTCCGGTCGACCTCTCCGAGGTCGTCGTGTACGTCGGCCCACGCTGTCATTTCGTCCATTACGGGCTCCGCGGCGGCGATCTGCTCAACCAGGTCGCGGTCTTCGAATCCCCCAAAGCACGCGCCGGGCTCGCAGACTGGGGCACTCCTGACGAGCTCGATGCCGCCTTTGCCGAGACCTGCGATTTCGTCCGGCAGCGGCTGCCGCACATGTGGCGGGACAAATGGTGGCGGATGTACGACCGCAACCCGATCGACACCTGGGTCGACGGTCGGATAGCCCTGCTCGGCGATGCGGCCCACCCGCCGCTGCAGTACATGGCCCAAGGCGCGATCATGGCGATCGAGGACGGTTGGGTGCTCGCCGAGCACGTGCGTCGCCTGCGCACGGACGACGGTGTCGTCGACTGGGCGGGTGCGCTCGCGGCCTACCAAGCCGTCCGGCCCGAGCACTGCCGCCGCGTGGTTCTCACGGCCCGCACGTGGGGTGAACTGTGGCACCTCGACGACCTGCAGCGCGAGCAACGTAACGTGCTTCTTCGTTCGCGAGCCGTCCACGACTACTCGTTCACCGACTGGATCTACGGTCCGACAGCGCTCTTCGCCGAAGACGAACCTGCGATGTTCGAACCGATCCCGCTCGCCTCAGCCGACCAGGTGGCCGACGACCTTGCGAATTCACAAGTTGGGTGACCTGGAGACCCGCCATTGACTGCATTCGGAAGACGCTCGAGTGGGCGTTTTCCGGCGGGCAATTTCTATAGTTAAATTCGCATATCTACGTATAATTATGTGCCCTTGCTGGGCCGGCTCCGAGAAGTCGGACACTCTCCACTGGGACCGGACCGCTACCGTGCCGACCAACTGGCCGACCGGACAGCGTAGCTCACGACGAATTCCATCGCCACGGAAAGCCGAGACGAGCCCGAGCGCCGCGACCGCAAGTTGTCGCTCCGACGAAATGGGCACCGGCACCTGTACCGTACCCACCTGGGTGGGTACGGTATCGAACACTTCACTGCCGTGATCAACTCGCCGGAGGCCGCGATTCTCGCCGTCGGCGCCCAACCGACGAATTGCGACTGGAGGACGAGCAGGTGGTGAACCGAAAGACGCCGGGGCCGGATCTGTGCCGACAGCTGGAAGCTCTTGATACCGCCATCACGTGATCCCTGCCGGCAGCAGACTGGCGAGCACGTATACGGGCGAGTAATACCCAACTGCTGTGCACATATCCCGGCTGGAGGTGCACACTACGCAGAGCCGCGATCGGCATCCCGTCGACCGGGCCGGCGCATTGGAGATGGAAGGAGCCAGGCGAGTGTTCAATCGCATTGCCGTCGTCAACCGGGGAGAGGCAGCGATGCGCCTCATCCACGCCGTCCGGGATTTGGCGGCGGAGACGGCGCGACCGATCGAAACCGTCGCTCTATACACCGATGTCGACCGGAACGCGACGTTCGTGCGGGAGGCCGATATCGCCTACGATCTCGGTCCGGCGTCTGCCCGTCCCTACCTGGACCTGAAGGCGCTCGAACGCGCTCTGGTGGCCACCGGAGCCGATGCCGCCTGGGTTGGCTGGGGTTTCGTCGCGGAAGACCCGGCGTTCGCGGAGTTGTGCGAGCAGATCGGGATCACCTTCATCGGGCCCGCCCCGGAGGCGATGCGCAAGCTCGGCGACAAGATCGGCGCCAAGCTGATCGCCGAGGAGGTCGGGGTGCCGGTCGCGCCCTGGAGCCGGGGCGCGGTCGAATCCGTGGACGCCGCCTTGGCCGCCGCGACCGAGATCGGCTACCCGCTGATGCTCAAGGCGACCGCAGGGGGTGGTGGTCGCGGTATCCGGGTGATCACCAACGAAGCCGAACTCGTCGACGCCTACGAACGCACCCGCCAGGAAGCAGCGCGAGCCTTCGGCAGCGGCGTCGTCTTCCTGGAACGGCTGGTCACCGGCGCTCGCCATGTCGAGGTGCAGGTGATCGCGGACGGCCAGGGCACCGCGTGGGCGCTCGGCGTGCGCGACTGCTCGGTGCAGCGGCGCAACCAGAAGATCATCGAAGAGTCGGCGTCACCGGTGCTGCGCCCCGAGCAGACCGCCGAACTCAAGGCGTCGGCCGAGCGGCTGGCCATCGCGGTCGGATACCGCGGCGCGGCGACCGTCGAGTTCCTCTACCACCCCGGTGACCAGCTGTTCGCCTTCCTAGAGGTCAACACTCGACTGCAGGTCGAACACCCGATCACCGAATCCACCACCGGCTTCGACCTGGTCCGGGCACAGCTGCACGTGGCCTCCGGCGGCCGGCTCGAAGGCGAGCCCCCGGTCGAGCGCGGCCATGCCATCGAGGCGCGGCTCAACGCCGAGGACCCGGATCGCGACTTCGCACCCGCCCCGGGCCGCATCGCCCGGCTCGACCTGCCCGCCGGGCCCGGTATCCGCGTCGACACCGGCGTCAGCGAGGGCGACACCATCCCCGCCGACTTCGACTCCATGATCGCCAAGATCATCGCCTACGGACGCAACCGCGACGAAGCGTTGGGCAGACTGCGCCGGGCGGTTTCGCAGACCAGGGTGGTCATCGAGGGCGGCGCCACCAACAAGAGCTTCGTGCTCGACCTGCTCAACCAGCCC
This sequence comes from Nocardia donostiensis, assembly GCF_002081715.1. GTDB lineage: Bacteria > Actinomycetota > Actinomycetes > Mycobacteriales > Mycobacteriaceae > Nocardia > Nocardia donostiensis. The sequence goes on from NZ_MUKP01000024.1 coordinate 45,536, forward strand.
GAAGTGATCGACGCCAGCGCCGACACCGGCTGGATCGACCGGGTGCGCGGTGAAGGCCGTCTCGTATCGCACCGCTACTCCACCGTCGCGGTGGCCGCCGCCGCCATCGACGCCTACGAGGAGGAAGAGCAGGTCGAGCGGGACCGGCTGCTGTCCACGGCGGCCGGCGGGCGCCCGCAGGTGCAGCACCAGAGCGGGCGGCCGCACGATCTCAAGCTGCGCGGGGTCGGCTACCGTGTCCGCGTCGCGCGCGTCGGCGCGCACCGGTTCCGGGTCGGTGTCGAATCGGGCGGGGAACTGCGCACCGCCGACGTCGAGCTGAAACGTTTCGACCACCACACCGGGCAGATCGTGGTCAACGGCACCCGGTACCGCCTCACCACCGGCACGCACGGGCCGATCCACCTGATCGACGTCGACGGTGTGGCGCATCGGATCAGTCGGGACGAGGGGGGTGTCGTCCGCTCCCCCGCGCCCGCGCTGGTCGTCGCCACGCCGCTGGAGGTCGGCGCCGAAGTCGAGGCGGGCGCGCCCGTGCTGGTGCTGGAGAGCATGAAGATGGAAACGGTGCTGCGCGCACCGTTCCGGGCCCGGTTGAAGGAGTGCGCGGTTTCCGTCGGCACCCAGGTGGAGACCGGCGCGCCGCTGCTGCGGCTGGAACCGCTCGCCGAGGAGGGCGAGGAGAACAGCGACGCGGCCGTGGAGACGGTCGAACTGGACCTGCCGATTGCGCCCGCACCTGCCCAGCCGCACGAACAAGTGGTCCGCGGCCTGCAGGACCTGCGCAGCCTGCTGCTCGGCTTCGACGTCGACCCGCACGACGACCGCCGCGTCCTCGGCGACTACCTCACCGCGCGCCGGGCGGCCGTGGCGGACAACCGCAGGCCGCTGGCCGAGGAGGTCGAACTCGTGCAGGTGTTCGCCGACCTCGCCGAGCTGAGCCACAACCGCTCATGGGACGAAGACAGCGGCGGCCGAAGCCATGTGCACAGCGCCCGCGAGTACTTCCACACCTACATGCGGAGTCTCGACGTCGAGCGGGCCGGGCTGCCGGAGTCGTACCGGGCCAAGCTGGCCAAGGCGCTCGAGCACTATGGCGTCACCGATCTGGAACGCACCCCCGACCTCGAGGCCGCGGTCTTCCGGATCTTCCTCGCCCAGCAACGACCGTCCGACACCGCCGAGGTCATCACCACCCTGCTGCGCGAATGGCTGCAAGAGCCGGTACCGGAGCGGGCGTTGCGCGAGCCCGTCGGTTTGGCGCTGGAGCGGCTGGTCGGCGCGACACAGGTGCGTTTCCCGGTGATCGCCGACCTCGCCCGCGGCCTGGTGTACGCCTGGTACGGCCAGCCGCTGCTGCGGCGCAACCGCGCCGAGGTCTACACCACCGTCCGCAGGCACCTGCGTCACCTGGACGCACACCCGGACACTCCCGACCGCGCCGATCGCGTCGCCGAGATGGTGCGCAGCACCGAGCCGCTGGTGCGGCTGCTCGGCCAGCGTCTGATGCGCGACGGCGTGGACAACACCGTCATGCTGGAGGTGCTCACCCGCCGCTACTACGGCAACACCGGGCTCACCAGTGTCCGTACCGAGCAGGCGGGCGGCTGCACCTTCGTGATCGCCGAACGTAAGGGCACGAGCCTGGTCTCGGCCGCGGTGCGGTTCGACGCCCTCGACACCGTGCTGCGCGGTCTGTCCGAACTGGCAGGCGCGGGCGCGGCTGCATCGTCTGTCGAAACCGATATCTACCTGAGCTGGGAGAAACAGCCCGAAGACTTCGACGCGATGGCCGCCGCGCTGCAGGAGGTGCTCGCCGCGCGCCCCCTGCCGAACCAGGTGCACCGGATCACCGCCACTGTGGCCGGGAGCAACGGCGCGGTGATGCACCATCACTTCACATTCCGCCCGTCGGCCACCGGCATGGCCGAGGAGCGGCTGATCCGCGGCCTGCATCCGTACATCGCGCAGCGAATGCAGATGACACGGCTGCGTAAGTTCGACCCCTCACCCGGCAGCCGTCCTCGGACGAGGAGGTCTACCTCTTCCGCTGTGTGGCCAAGGAAAACCCGGCCGACGAGCGCCTCGTCGCGTTCACGCAGGTGCGTGACCTGACCGCGCTGCGCGACCAGGACGGCCGGTTGCTCGCGCTGCCGACGGCGGAGAACACCGTCGCCGCCTGCCTGGACTCGATCCGCCGGGCACGGTCGCTGCGGTCGTCGGCCGCCCGCTTCCACACCAACCGCATCGTGATGTACATCTGGCCACCGGTCGACATCACCCGCGCCGAACTGGACACCATCGTCGAGCGCATCCAGCCGATCACCCTGGGCGCCGGGCTGGAGGAGATCCTGCTCATCGCCCGGCACCGCGCCCCGGAGACCGGCGAACTGGTCAAGGTCGCCGTGAACATCTCCTTCGACGCCACCGGCACGAAGGTCACGATCGGCGAGCGCACCGACGACCCGGTCGAGCCACTCGACGAGTACCGGCAGAAAGTGCTGCGGGCGGCGAGCCGCAATACCGTCTACCCCTACGAGCTGACCGGTTTGCTCGGCGAGTTCACCGAGTACGACCTCGATGCCGGCCACGCCCTGGTCCCGGTCGACCGGCCCAAGGGGCGTAACACGGCGGCGATCGTCGCCGGTGTGGTCACCACGGCGACCCAGCAGCACCCGCAGGGCGTCACCCGAGTGGTGCTGCTCGGCGATCCGACCAAATCGCTGGGCGCACTGTCCGAGCCGGAATGCCGCCGCGTGATCGCCGCTCTGGATCTGGCCGAACAGATGCAGGTTCCGCTGGAATGGTACGCACTGTCCTCCGGCGCCCGGATCTCGATGAAGTCCGGCACCGAGAACATGGATTGGGTGGCCGCCGCGCTCAAACGGATCGTCGAGTTCACCCAGGACGGCGGCGAGATCAACATCGTCGTCGCGGGCATCAACGTCGGCGCCCAGCCGTACTGGAACGCCGAGGCGACCATGCTCATGCATACCAAGGGCATCCTGGTGATGACCCCGGAGTCGGCGATGGTGCTCACCGGCAAGCAGTCGCTGGACTTCTCCGGCGGCGTCTCGGCCGAAGACAACTTCGGTATAGGCGGCTACGACCGGGTGATGGGCCCGAACGGGCAGGCGCAGTACTGGGCGCCGAACCTGACCGCCGCACGGGACCTGCTGATGTCGCACTACGACCACACCTACATCGCGCCAGGTGAGCAGACGCCGCGCCGGTCGCCCACCAGCGACCCGGTCGATCGCGACGTCTCCGATTTCCCGCATGTGTCGGCAGACAGCGACTTCACCACCGTCGGAGAGATCTTCTCCGCCACCGCCAACCCGGATCGCAAAAAGCCCTTCGACATCCGGACTGTGATGCGGGCGTTGGCCGATCAGGACCATCCGGTGCTGGAACGGTGGGCGGGTATGGCCGACGCCGAGACCGCCGTGGTGCAAGACGCACGGCTCGGCGGTATCCCGGTGTGCCTGCTCGGCATCGAGTCACAGAGCGTGCCGCGGCGCGGCTTCACATCCACCGACGGCCCCGACACCTACACCGCGGGCACGCTGTTCCCGCTGTCGTCGAAGAAGGCCGCCCGGGCGATCAACGCGGCCAGCGGCAACCGGCCGCTGGTGGTGTTGGCGAACCTGTCCGGATTCGACGGCTCGCCGGAGTCGATGCGGAAGCTGCAGTTGGAGTACGGTGCCGAGATCGGCCGCGCCATCGTGAACTTCCGCGGCCCCATCGTGTTCTGCGTCATCTCCCGATACCACGGCGGCGCGTTCGTGGTGTTCTCGAAGACGCTGAACCCGAACATGACCGTGCTCGCGGTGGAAGGCTCGTTCGCCTCGGTACTCGGCGGCGCCCCGGCCGCTGCGGTGGTGTTCGCCGGCGAGGTCAACGCACGTACCGCGGCCGACCCGCGGGTACGGGAGCTGGAGGCAGACGTCGCGAACGCAACCGGCACCGACCGCGCGGCCCTGGCCGCAGAACTCGACGAGGTCCGGTCGTCGGTCCGCTCGGAAAAGCTCGGTGAAGTAGCCGCGGAATTCGACCGCGTGCACAATATTCAGCGCGCTGTCGAGGTCGGTTCGGTCGACGCCATCATTCGCCCCACCGAACTGCGCCCCCGCATCATCGAGACCATCGAAGCGCACCTGGCCGACAAACCTGTCGGGGCTTCGTGACCGGAGCTCACCAACCACCCTGATCGAACCGTAGCCACACTCGGACAGTGGTGGCAGTCCCGCCGCAGGCGAGCAGATCGTTGCTCGCCTGCGGCATCGCTATCAGGATGCTTATCGGGCTGGCAAGGTCGCTCTAGGAAGTGAGTGGCGCAGATACCGTCGAGCGAGCCGAACCACGGCTGCTGCCGAGTAGTTTCGTGAGGTCGTGCAGCGTGCCTGTGGGCGTCGGCGTCGAAGTTGGGCGGCTCACCGGTGTCGCAGCAGCTGCGTAAGCTACCGTTGCTACGCGTCCGGTTCCAAGCTGCTCAGCAGAATTCGCGCGAGCCGGTCTAATTCCCGCCGCTCATCGGCGGTCAGCACGGACAGCATCTCGGTCTCGTTCGCGGTATGTTCGGTAACCACGGTGTCCACCAGTTCCCGCCCCGCCTGGGTGAGGGCGACACGTATCGCCCTGCGGTCGTGCGCGTCCGCGACGCGTCGCACCAGTCCCGCCGTCTCCAGCCGGTCCAGCCGCCCGGTCATGCCCGCCCGGGAGAGCATCAGGGTATCGGCGAGCATCGACGGGTTGAGTTCGAACGGCTCCCCTGAACGACGTAGCGCCGCAAGCACATCGAACTCGCCCTGTCGCAGGCCGTGTCCGTCGAATACAGTCTCGATCTCGCGCTGCGCGACCAGCAACAGCCGACCCAGACGGCCGATGACGGCCATGGCCTCGAGATCGAGGTCCGGTCGTTCGCGCCGCCACTGCGCCACGATCGCGTCTACGGGATCGGTCTTCCGCTCGGTCATGGACACGATTCTATTCGGTGGCATATAGTTCGATAACAAACTATCTGCCAGCGAACCACATGGAGCCCATGATGAGCATTCCTGCCCCACGTAAGGACGTGGCAATCCGGCAGCCGCAGGAGGCGGAGATCTTGCACACGAAGTCGGTCACCTTGCGGCTGCTGATCGACGCCGAAGAAGCGGGCGGCGGATCGAGCACGCTCGAGGTCAGCATGGATCGCGGCGCGGACGGCGCGGCGCCGCACTATCACACCCGTTCCGACGAGCTGTTCTACATCGCCGAAGGCGAACTGCAACTGCTGACCGGCGATCGGATCGTCACCGTCGGCGCAGGAGGTACGGTCGTGGTCCCGAAGTTCATGCCGCACGCCTTCGGCGCCGCCCCGGACAGCGCAGCACGAATCCTGATTGCACTCACGCCCGGCGTGCAGCGATTCGAGTACTTCCGGTTGCTGGAGCGGATCGCCGCGGGCGAATCCGCGATGACAGAACTCGCTGCCACCCAAGACGAGTTCGACAACCACTTCGTCGACGCCCCCGCCTGGTGGGCGGCACGCAGCGCGCATCGACATTGAAGCCCACCAGATCCCGGTTCAGCCAACCTGATTCGCCCACGTCGCTCGCGACGCGACGAACAGCAGTTCTGTCGTCGCTCGATCGCGCAGGTGGGCGCCTCGGACTGCCCGGGCTCGGAGCGCGCTGGTCCGACTCTCGGAGTGAACCACGATTGTGGTATCCGGGACTGGAACCGGTTTTCGGGCCGGCGCTTTCGGGACGATAACTTTCTTTACGACGCGCCGGATAACCATCGTCGAACACGTCCGGGTCCAGAGTTCTTGCGCCGGCGTGCTCGGCGGACCGGTTCGAACCAGCCGGGCAACGGTTCTCGCGCGGCAAGCCACTTCTGCGGCACCCCGACGTTCGGGCCGGGGCGGCTGCCGGTGTAGGCGGCGACGATCCCACCGACGATGGCGCTGGTGGTGTCGATGTCTCCTTCTGCCGCAATGCATGTGGTGATCGCGGCCGGGTAGTCGTCCAGATGTGTTGCCGCGACCCATATCGTGAACGGCACGGTGTTCTGCGCGGTTACCAGAGAACCGTTGCCGAGTTCAGCTGCGGCCTTTTCGACGGAGGCTCCGAGCAGAGTGCGGGCGTGGCGAATCAGTCGGCTCGTATCGCTGTCGTCGATGCGGTCGAGGACGGCGGTAATGAATTCCATTGCTGTGGGCCGGGTCCCGATCAGGCGAGCATGAGCGGCCCTACCAGCCGCGAGTGCCACCGCGACCGCTCCGATCACCCCTTCGGGGTGTAGATGCGTCACCTGTGCCGAGCGAACCGCTTCGGCGGCAATTTTGTCCGGGTCGCCGGCGTAGAAGGCACCCAGCGGGGCGACCCGCATGGCCGCACCATTGCCACAGGAACCCTGGTGATCGTATGCGGATCCGGCCGCATCCCGCCACGGTGCACCGTCGCGGATCCGACGCAATGTATCGACCGTTATGAAGCCGTAGTCGCGGCGCGGATCGAGCCGCCGGGCGAAAGCTGCAGCAAGCCGATCCTGGTCGATCTCACCATGACTGGCGAGTTCGGCGACCACGGTGCAGGCCATTTCGGTGTCGTCGGTCCACCCCCACTGCCCAGCCGGGAGATTGCCTGCCCGAAGATCCGGGATCGAGCGGCCCATGACGGGGAATTCCGCACCCAACGCGTCCCCCACGGACAACCCATCCAGGGAATCGAGCATCAAGTCGACATGCATCGCGTCGATGATAGCCATGTCGCCACCGTCGCGGGCGCCGCGACCGAGAACAACGCCTGACCGATCATCGCTGACCCACTCCCGTACTTCCACCGACAGGCTTGACCTCGAGTGAGGTTGAGCTTTTAGCGTAGTGATATGTCTACCGAATCGATACCGCAAGATCAGAACCGGTCGAACGTGGCTATGCGGCGCATACTGCCGGACCTGTGGGAAACACGGGCTTTCGTCGTGCCCCAAGGCCCACGAACCCACGCCTACCTGTGGACACCGCCATCAGGGCGCAACATCCTGTTCTACTCCCCCGGCAACGACGAGGAGTTCGATCAACTGCACGAGCTCGGCGGCGTGGCCCGTCAGTACCTGAGTCACCAGGACGAGGCCGGACCGATGCTGCACGCGCTGGCCGAGCGCTTCGGGAGCCGCCTGCACGCTCCCGCGGCAGAGGCCGCACAGATCTCGTCATTCGCCCCGATTGATGTGTTGCTCTCCGAGCGAGGGGTCGACGACGCCGGTGTCGAAGTGGTTCCCACTCCTGGGCATTCGCCGGGCAGCACCTGCTATGTGGTGCCGGGTCACGATGGCCTGACCTACTTGTTCACCGGCGATACCCTGCTCCGGTACGACGACGGGGTGTGGCGTGCAGGTTATGTGCCGGGCTACAGCGACAAGGCCGGGTTGCGCGCAGCACTCGATACCTTGGCCACTGTGCAACCTGACGTGGTCATCTCCAGCGCCTTCGTCGAAGGTGCCGAAGGATTCCATCGCATGGATCGCAGTCTCTGGCAGGCCTGCCTCGACCAAGCCCGAACCGAACTGAATTGACTTTCTCCGGCCATCGTGAACGATGGGGATGGCTACACTCGGCGTTGCGGGGGAACCGGATCGGTTGATGGTTATCCGGCGGGACCGAAACCGCAGCGGGTTGCCCCGCGCCTCTTACGTTTACCCGCGATCGAGACGAAGAAGTTGCGGTAGGCGGTGCCCAGATCCGCGAGCGCTTGTTGCAGTGTGTCCAACGCTTTCACGCTGTTCAGCGCCTGGCCGCGGGGAGTGAGAGTTCAAGATCGCGCAGGTGCTATCGCAGACGGTTGCTCATGGCGCTTTCGACGTGGATTCGGCTGACCAACTCTGGGCGCCGTAATCGGTCCAGGCGATAGCACGCAGCGGAAACGAGCCCATCCCGCGCACCGGCGCAGGCAGTGCAACCAGTCTGGCACCGGTGTCAGGGACCGCATCCAAGTTCGTCATCTGTTCGATGATCGGGATTCCCGCACCGAGCAGCGTGTGGCGACACGGCCGCGTCGGCAGGGATGTGTCGTCGATGTCGAGCGAGTCGATTCCAACCAGCGCCACATTGGCGGCGATCAACGCTTCTGCGACCTCGCCCACCAAGAACGGATGCCCGAGGTCCCAGTACGCGGACGAACCCCACCGGGCCGACCATGCGGTGTGCACCAGCACAGCCTTCCCCCACAATCGCGCCGGGTCGCCGAGCACATCCGGCCCGACTACACGCAGCCCTACCACGCGGATCACGACGATCGATACATTCAACAGCCGCTCCAGCGGCAGCTCGGCGATATCTGCGCCATGAGCATGGAAATGGAACGGAGCATCGATATAAGTCCCGGTCTTACCGACCATATCCACGCACGCGACGCCATGGGCCGTCTCGATCAAAGGCGGCTGCTCACACGAAAACTGCATGGTGACTCGCGGTCCAGGCAAACCCGGGCAGGTGGCCATACCATCCGAGATCCGATGAGACAACTCCACAGCCGTCACCCCCAAACACTACCCCTCATCCCTGCCCGAAGCGGCGGTCCGCGATCCGCTACGCCGGCGCCCTGGTAGAAGACGACGCTGAACGGGCCATAGCAGCTGTTTACACCCCATGGTCTTCACAAGCCGGGCTGCGGAGGCGGCATGGCCGTCTCCACCGCGCAGCAGCTCGCGGCTATAGCGGTCCAAAACGGAGCATGGACGACGAAGTGGAGTCGCATTCGGGCCTGCATGGCGGGTGCACCGCCCTGTGGAGACAGGTCTTTTTCTGCCCCTAAGACCATGGCCTTGAGGCTGTTGTGCGGCCGTGATCGGATCGGTGGGTGCCCCAACCGATCGATCTCAGCAAGACCAGCGCCCCACCCGAACTCGTGGAACAACTGCGCGTTTACTTCAGTGCATTGACAGCGACCCCACTACGACCGGACGACGATATCTTCGAACTCGGACTGGTGAATTCCCTTCGGGCGCTGGAGATCGTGGCTCATGTCGAACGGACCTTCGGCCTCGAGGTGGACGTCGACGATCTGGAGTTGGACAACTTCCGCACCGCCGCGCGGGTAGCCGCGTTCGTAACGAAGAAGCAAGTGGTGGCGGACCGTTGACCGGTATCGGGGAACTGCTCTCGATGGCGCGCACCGACGCTGCCGAGTGGGATCGGGGAGGACTGCCCGACGATATCGTCGGCGCGGCCGCCCGGGCGGGGCTGCTCGGTGCGGACCGGCCACGGGAGCGCGGCGGTCAAGGCCTCGACCCGCACGAACTCGGGGAAATCGCCGCCCGGGTCGGTACGGTGTGCACCTCGTTGCGCAGCCTGCTCACCGTCGGCGGCATGGTGAGCGCGGCCGTGGACCGCTGGGGCACGGCCGCGCAGCGGGCGGACTGGGTGCCGCGGCTGGCTTCGGGAGAGCTGCTCGCCGGACTGGCGGCTACGGAGGCGAGGGCCGGTACAGAGCTCGCGGGGGTCGAGACGGTCTTCGAGGACACCGGGCACGAGATGCGGGTGTCCGGGCGCAAACTCTGGGTGAGTTTCGGCGCGGTGGCCGATGTGCTGCTGGTGCTCGGCCGGGCCGACGGTGGGCTACAGGCTGCGCTGGTGGCCACCGACCAGCCTCATGTGACCGTCGAGCCGGTGGTCGACCAGCTGGGGATGCGCGGGGCGCGGCTCGCGCACATCACCTTCGACCGGGCCCGGGTACCCCGCGAGCAACTCCTCGCGCCGGCCGGTTTCGGCCTCAGCCATGTGGTGGGTACCGCGCTGGACCACGGCCGGTACACCGTCGCCTGGGGATGTGTGGGGATGGCACGCACCTGCCTGCACGACGCGGCGGTGCATGCGGCGCGGCGGACCCAGGGTGGTATCCGGCTCGCCGAGCACGAGAAGATCCGCGCCACGCTGGGGCGCGCACGGGTGCAGGTGGAGGCGGCACAGGCATTGTGCGAACGCGCGGCGCGGTATCGGGCGACCGCCGACCCGGCCGCGATCATGGCGACAGTGGCCGCGAAATACGCCGCGGCCGAGGCGGCGGCCGACGTCAGCGCACACGCGGTGCAGGTGCTCGGTGCCGCCGGCTGCGCTCCGGACAGCAGGGTGGGGCGTTTCTTCCGGGACGCGAAGGTCATGCAGATCATCGAAGGCTCCCGCGACGTCGCCGAACTGCATCTCGGCGACCAACTGCTCACCGAGGTGGCACAGGAGAAAGGCGTGGAGTCGTGATCGGGTTCGGGCCCGTGTCCACATGGTTTCCAGAACATACGCTTCGGGTTGCGGACCTGCCCGAACTCGCCGAACTGCCGTCCGCGCGGCGCGAGCACGCGCTGTCTCTCGGGATCGATACCGTACGCTGCGCCCAGGGAGCGACGGAGACCGAGCTCGCCGAGCAGGCCGCTCGGAAGGCCCTGCGGCGGGCCGGGCTCGATGCCGCCGCCTTGGACGCGCTGCTCCTGGTACAGGGCCGGGCACCGCAGTATCTCCTCGCCTCCGAGGCGACCCGGCTCCAGCAGGCGCTGGGCGCCGAACGCGCGTTCGTCGCGGGTGTCGGCGAGCTGGGTTGTGTCTCGGTGTCGGCGGCGTTCCGGCTCGCTGCGGCGCTGCTGCGCGGCGATCCCCGCTGCCGGACCGTGCTGGTGGCCGCCGCGGCCCGCACCCCGACCCGCGCCCGCTACCGCAGCCCCATGACCGTGCTCGGCGACGGCGCGGCGGCCGTCCTGTTGAGCTCCGACGGCGCCGACAGCCGCTATGAGCTCGTCGACATCACCGTGCACAGCGACGGCCGCTACGCCGACCTGTTCCGTATCGACTATCGAGACGTGCCCAGCGATCACTGGGTCGAGGAGTGCGCCGACGAACCGACCTATTCCTTCCGGCTCGCGGTGGAGAGCAGTAAACGGTTCACCGCGATCAACACGGAAGTACTGGCACGCAATGCTCTGAGCCCCGAAGACATCTCGGCGGTGCTCATGCAGAACCTGTCCGCGGGGGCGCTCGCCTTCTGGTCGGAATCCCTCGGTCAGCCGATCCACCCCAGCTGCGGCGAGAACCTCGCCCGCTACGGGCATCTCGGCTCGGTGGACGTACTGGTCAATATGGACGACGCTGCCGCGACCCTCGCGCCCGGCGCTACCGCCCTGCTGCTCAACAGCAGCCCGGTGGCGGCGTGGAGCACGGCGGTGCTGCGGAGAACGGATGTGAGGGTATGACGGCGCAACCGGAGACGGTGAAGTGCCTGGTCTGGGATCTCGACGACACGGTGTGGTCCGGCGTCGTGCTGGAGTCGGACGGCGGTTCCCCCAAACCTGAGGTGTTGCAGGCAATTCAGATCCTCGACGAACGCGGCATCCTGCATGCCGTCGCGAGCCGCGGCGAGCCTTCCGCCGCGCTCGCGCATCTGCGCCTGCACGGTATCGAAGATATGTTCTCCGCAGTCGAGGTCGGGTGGGGTCCGAAATCGGATGCCATCCGCCGTATCGCCGAGTCGCTGAACATCGGCCGCGACACCGTGGCCTTCGTCGACAACGATCCGGTCGAGTTGGCCGAGGTGGCGGCCTCGTATCCGGAGATCCGCTGCTATCCGGCCGATCGCATCCCGCACCTGCCCGACCTCCCGGAATTCACACCCGAGACCACGACACCTGAAGCGCGCCATCGCCGGTCCTACTATCGCGCGGAGCGGGCCCGCAAGGAGAGCGCGGCCGAATTCACCGGATCCGACGCGGACTTCCTTGCCTCACTTGGCCTGGTCATGACCGTGCGTACCGCCGCAGAGGAGGACCTCGTCAGGGCACACGAGCTGACCGTGCGCACTCACCAGCTCAATACCACCGGAATTACTTTCGACGCCGAGGAACTGCGGAAACTGTGCACCTCACCCGGCCACGAGGTGCTCGTCGCCTCATTGCGCGACCGGTTCGGCGGTTACGGCACGATCGGGCTCGCGGTGTCGGAAATCCGCGGCTCCGACTCAGTGCTGCTGTTGCTGCTCATGTCCTGCCGGGTGATATCGCGCGGCGCCGGGGCGGCACTCATCCGTGAAGTCGTCCGGCGAGCCCGCACGTCGGGTCGGCGCCCGACCGCGGAATTCGTGCCCACACCGCTCAACCGGGTCATGCTCGTGGCGTTGAGATTCGCCGGATTCGAGGTGATCGAGTCCGAGGCCGACCGCATCCTGCTGGCCTGCACGGTGCCACCCGAGCGCATCGGCGGAACCGGCCATATCGAGGTGATCCGATGAGCACGGCATTACGTAGCGATTCGACGAGGAGTGATGGCCGGGCGGCGGGTGGGCGCGTCGATCTCCTGGAAGGCATCCTCCGCCAGGTCGAGCGGGTGCCCGATCGCACCGCACTGGTGGTGGGCGAGCGAACGCTCACCTATCGTGAACTCGATACCGCCACAGCACGTCTCGCGCGCCGACTAGTCGCTGCCGGCGTGCGTCCCGGGCAGACCGTCATCGTGTTCCAGCATCAGAGCCTGAACACCGTGATCGGCATGATCGCGACATTGCGCGCTGCCGCGGCCTGGTGTGTGGTCGAGCCCGGGCGCTCCGGGCCCGTCCTGCAGGTGGTGGCGGACGCCGTGAACTGCGCCGCGGTGCTTGTGGACGGGAGCGATCCGCTCACACCGTGCCATGAGGTGGCCGCACTGATGACGGAAACGGCCACTGAGCCGACAGTAGTCGACATCGGCGAAGACGACGGCGGGCCGGCCGCGTGGGCGCTACCGGGACAGCCACCCATGCGGGCTCCTGCGTATGTCATCACCACCTCCGGCTCCACTGGAGAGCCGAAGGCTGTTGTCGTATCGCGGGCAAACCTCGCCACCCTGATCAAGTCACGGAATTACCCGTACACGGACGGCGAGCTCGTGACCTTCTCGGCCATGCGCCTGGTCTGGGACGGCTCCCTGATGAAGCTGCTCTGGGCGCTCACCGTCGGCGGCACCAGCGTGCTCCCGGACGCCCGGAGGCTCCCCGACGTCGCCGCGGTCGCCGAGCTCGCTGCGCGGTGGGCCGCATCGCACCTCGCGGCAACCCCCTCGTTCTACCGCCTGCTGCTGCCGCGGCTCACCGACCTCGCGCCGACACTGCGGGTCGTGGCACTCGCCGGGGAGGCGATACCTGCTCGCCTCGTCGCGGAGCACCGCGAGCACCTGCCGACCACCCGACTGCACAACGAATACGGCCCGACCGAGGCAACCGTCACCTGTATCTGCCACGTCCTCCCGGAGACGCCCCCGACCGTCGTGCCGATCGGCACTCCGACCGAGGGTACGGCGGCCTATGTCGTCGACCGCCTGCTGCGGCCGGTCCGTCCCGGCGCCCGCGGCGACCTGTACCTGGGCGGTGGGCAGGTCACGGACGGCTACGCCGCCCAGCCCGGCCTGACCGCGACCCGGTTCGTGGCCGACCCGTTCTCGACCGAGCCGGGTGCCCGCATGTACCTCACCGGCGACCTCGCCCGAATCGACGGGCGCGGCGATATCGAGTTCCACGGGCGAGCCGACAGCCAGATCAAGGTCCGCGGCGTGCGCATCGAGCGCGGTGCGGTCGAGGCAGTGATGGAAAGACATCCGGCCGTCCGCGAAGCGGTCGTGCTGGACGCGGCCGACTCCGACGGCTCGGTGTACCTGGCGGCGTTCTGGATACCCGTGGACACCGCCGCGCCGCGGCCCACCACCGGCGCACTGTCTGCTTACTGTGCCGAACACCTGGCGCCCGAATCGGTTCCGAGTCGGTACGTGGCCATCGATACTCTGCCGATCGCGACCGGCAGCAACAAACTCGACCACGCTGCGCTGCGCGCGCTGCTGCACTCGCGCCCGGAACGGCACACGGCCCCGTCACGGGGCCAGTGGACCGAGACCGAGCGGGCGATCGGTGAAATCTGGTCGGAGGTGCTCATGCACGACGACTTCGACCGCGAGGACCGATTCTTGGACGTCGGCGGCAACTCCCATCGAGTGGTAGCACTGCACATGCGTCTGCAAGCCAGATGGCCGGACGCGGTTTCGGTGGGGATGCTGTTCGACCTCGACACCGTGGTGGCGCAGGCGGGGGCGCTGTCGCCCAACTCGCCGACCCGAACCGAGCCCGAGCCGACGGACGACTCGCCGTTGGCTTTCGAGGTGTGAAGGGAACCGTGACCGTGAACACAGCAGACGAGATCGCGATCATCGGAATCGGTGCTCGGTTCCCCGACGCGCCGAATCTCGACGAATTCCGCGCGAACCTCGCGGCGGGCCTGGATTCGATCGGACCGATGCCGGATGCCCGGGCCGAGGCGACGGCACTGGACCGTACTGTCGGCTACCTGCCCATGGGGCATCTCGCCGATATCCACACCTTCGACTACGCATTCTTCGAGCTGTCCAAACGCGAGGCTTCCCTGATGGATCCGCAACAGCGGATCGCGCTCGAGTTGGCGTATCGGGCGATCGAGGACGCCGGGTACGCGTCCGCCACTCTGCGGCAGGCCACCACCGCGGTGGTGTTCAGCGCGCCGATGTCGAGTTACCATGCCATGGCGGTCGATCCCAGCCCGCTCAGCATGCTGGGCAATCTACCGTTCGCCACCCCGGCCCGCATCGCGCATCTGCTGGGCCTGACCGGACCGTGCTATGCGGTCGACAGTGGTTGCAACGCCTCACTCCTCGCCATCCACCACGCCTGTCGCGAGCTGACCTGCGGTGCGGCCGAGTACGCCCTCGCCGGTGGAGTCAGCGTACGCGCTCACGGTACGCCCGAATGGGCGGTGCAGACCATGACGGAACTCGCCTCCCCCAGCGGACGGTGTCGTGCATTCGACGTGGACGCCGACGGCACGGTGCCCGGTGAGGGCGGTGCCGCGCTGCTGTTGACCACACTCGCCCGCGCCCGCGCCGAGCGTGCACCCATCTACGCCGTCATCCGGGGAAGTGCGGTACTGCACAACGGGCACTCCGCCGCGACCATCAGCACTCCCAGCGCGGCCGCGCAGGCCAAGGTGATCGACGCCGCCTGGCGCACCGCGGGCGCCGATCCGCGGGATGCCGGATACCTCGAGGCACACGGGTCCGCCACTCGGCTGGGGGACGCGGTGGAGCTCGAGGGCCTACGCACCGCCTTCACCGGGCGGTCGCAGCCCCTGCCCATCGGGTCGGTCAAGACCAATATCGGGCACCTCGATCACGCCGCCGGCGTCGCCGGGCTGGTCAAGGCCGTACTGTCCGTCGCCGACGGACAGCTGTACCCGTCATTGCATTTCCACCGGCCCGCAGGCGATTTCGATATGGCGGACGCCGGAATCGAGGTGGTCACCGAGCGGCGGCCGTGGCCAGGCGATACCGGGCTGCGGCTCGCCGGAGTCAGCTCGTACAGCCTCGGCGGTTCGAACGCGCACTGTGTGGTGCAACAGGCACCCGACGAACCCGTGGCACGAGGACACCGCGAGCCGGGCCGCTGGCTGGTCGGTGTTTCGGCGCAGACGCCGGCGGCGCTCGCCGAGCTGTGCGGCGAGCTGGCCGACGCATTGCGCCGTAACGCGGAGAATCTTGCCGATATCGCCTTCACGCTCGGCCGGGGCCGCACCCATTTCGGGCATCGCATCGCGGTACGCGTCGGCAGCACCGAGGATCTCGTCGATGCGCTCGCCACACGCGGTGCCGGGATCGATATCGAGCGGGAGCGGCCGGTTCCGCCGCGGGTGGCCCTGCTGCTCTCGCCCGGCGCTGCTCCCGCCGGGGTCGAACCCGCCCGGCTGCCCGCCGAGCTGCCCGCCACGGGAGCCGTGGCCGATGTGCTCGCCGGGCAGATCGCCGTGCACGAGCGGCTGCGTGCGTGCGGGATCGGCTTCGCCGCGCTCCTCAGCGGGGGAGCGTCACGGTTCGTGTCGCGGTACCTTCTCGGATCGTCGGCATCTGTCGGTTCCGAGGAGTTGGCCGCTGCTGCCGCCGCGCCGACCGTGGATCGGTCACGGCTGCTCGCGGCGGCGCAGACGCTGTTACGTGACGGCCCGGTCGTCTTCGTCGATCCCAGTGCGGACGGGCTGTTGGGCCGGTATCTTGCCGAGGACCTGGCAGGCAGGCCTGAGGCGGAGGTTCTCTTCGGCACAGCCGATGCGGATGGTCTGCTCGGCATTCTCGGCCACCTCTACGAACGCGGAGTGGACCTCGATTGGGCACAGGTGGGCCCTGACGACGGCCGGCGCGTGCGGCTGCCGGGACATCCGCTGCACGGCAGCCGGTGCTGGGTCGAACTGCCCACGCCCGCTCGTCCCCTTGCCGAGCCCGCCCCTGCCCCCCGACCGGAATCCGGCGCGCCGCAGGACCCGGCCGAGTGGCTGCGCACCGTGCTGCGCGAGCTACTGCACTCCGAGACCGAGATCGGGGTGAACGACGATTATTTCGATCTCGGCGGCAATTCGATCATTGCCGTACAGCTGGTCGAGCGAGTCGCCGATACCTACGGGTTCCGGCCCAAGCTGCTCGACGTCTACGAGCGGCCCAAGGTCGCCGACTTCGCCGCGCTGCTGCGCAGTGCCGCCGATACGGAGGCGGGCGATTCCGCCCCCGCGACCATGGCCACACCGCCGATCACGAGGACCGACGAACTGGTGATGTCGCCTGGGCAAGAGCGTATGTGGTTCCACCACCAGCTCGTGCCGGACACGACTCTCTACAACTACCCCGTGGTCAATGTCCTGCGCGGGCCCATCGATCCCGTCGTGGTCAAAGGGACCTTCGAGGACTTCGCCGAACGGCACGAGCCGCTGCGCTACAACCTCGGCGAGATCGATGGGAAACCGTCAGTCCGGATCCGGCCGTCGCTCGGCGAATTCTTCCGCGTCGTCGACGTGGCCGGCGAAGCCGATCCCGTCGCCACCGCGCGCGAGCTGATTCGCGATGCCGCGGTCAGGCCGTTCGACCTGGCGAAAGACCCACTGGTCCGGGTGCTGCTGGTGATGTTGGCGCCCGACGAGCACGTACTGCAGGTGACCTGCCACCACTGCGTCACCGACGGTGCCACGCCGGGGATCATCGCCCGCGAGATTCCCGAGCTGTACGCCGCACGGCAGGAGGGCCGGGCCACCACGCTCGAACCGCTGCCGATCCGATACCGGGACTATGCGCGCTGGCATCGCGACATGGTCGACACCGGAGCTCTCGACCAAGAACTCGAATACTGGGTGCACCTACTGCGCGACGCGCCGAAACTGCAACTACCCACTGATTTTCCGCGGCCGTCACGGAAGACGTTCGTCGGTGATCTGGAGCCCTTCACGGTTCCGGGTGAGCTGATGGCAGGGGCCCGCGCGGTGGCGAGGCGGGAATCGGTATCGCTGTTCGTCGTCCTGCTGTCGGCCTTGTACATCCTGCTCGCGCGCCGCAGCGGGCAACGCGACATCGTCATCGGTACCCCCACCACCGGCCGGCCCCGCCGCGAGCTCGAAGGGCTCATCGGCTTCTTCAACAGCACGGTCGCCCTGCGGGCCAACCTGTCCGGGCCGGGAACACTGGGCGATCTTCTCGCGCTGGTGCGCTCGACCGTGCTGGGCGCACTGGAGAACCAGGAGATCCCCTTCGAGCGGGTGGTCCACGCCCTCGACGACCAGCGGGACCTGTCACGTACCCCGCTCTTCGACGTCTTGTACGTCCACCAGGAACTCCCGGGCACGGCGAACCCGATCGGTGGCGGTGCTATGGAGTTTTTCGACCTCGAGCATTCGATACAGAACGCGTTCGGCGGGCTGCCCGCCGGCACCGCGAAATTCGACCTCAGCCTCATCACCTACGACCGCAGGGACGACCAAGACATGTTGGCCTGCTTCGAGTACAGCACCGAGCTGTTCACCCGGCGCACCGCCGCCGGCTTCGCAACGACCTATCTCGACGTCCTCGCGGATCTGGTGAAGTCGGCACCCGACCGCTCGATCGATGAACTCGTCGTCGCCCCCGCGGCTTCGTCGGGCCCCTTGGCGGTACTGGAGATTCCGGCGGATCGGCCACGCGGCACCGGTGCGGTGCAGTACACGCCCGCGATGGTGCACGAACGGTTGGACGTCGAACCCGCCGATGCGGCATTGTTCGCCGCCTGGGTCGCGCTGCTGTCCTGGTATTCGGGTTCTGACGCGGTGGAGGTGGGTCTCGCGACCGGCGCCGCCCGGATCGACCTCGCCGACGAACCGGATGGTGCCGAACTGATCGCGCGGAGCACAGCGGTACTGGCGGCGCCGTGCCGGGACGGTGATCCGGCGATCCGCTACCGCGACACCCGGCCGACGATGGAGCTTGCGCTCGAACTGTCGCGTAGCGATGACAGTACTGGCGTCGAATTGCATTATGCAGCAGAGCTTTTCGATGAATCCACAGCACGGGGCATGCTCGCGGATCTGCTCCGGCTGTGGCACGGCCTGTCGGAAACACCGCACGACCCGGTGCCGGATATTGCGCTGCGCTGTGTCGCAGGAGTGGAGGTGGCTCGATGAGCGATGTCGTCGGAGTGGTCGGGGCGGGCGTTATGGGCGCCGGGATCGCGCAGTGTCTGGCGCAGGCGGGGTACGAGGTCGTCGTCGTCGAACCCGATTGTGACGCCGCCGAGCGGGCGCGCCGTGGTCTCGCCGAGGCGGTGCGGTTGGCGGTGCTGTTGGGGCGCGGTGACCGCCGGACGGCCTCCACTGTCGGCCGGCGAGTGCGGTGGGTGGAGCGTCTCGAGGAGCTGAACGAAGCCGAGTTCGTCATCGAGTGTGTGACCGAGCGGATCGAGCTGAAAGAGCGGGTATTCGGCGAACTCGACCGGCATTGTCCCGCGGACGCCGTCCTCGCGTCGTGCACCTCCGCGATCCCGATCGCCCGACTGGCCACCGCTACCCGACGCGCGGACCGAGTGCTCGGTCTGCACTTCATGAACCCGGCGCCGTTGACGAGCACGGTCGAGGTCGTGCGCGGCGAGCAGACCTCGCCGGAAACCCTGGCGCGGGCCGATGACCTGCTCACCAGGCTCGGCAAGGAGGCCATCGTCGTCGGCGACCGCGCAGGATTCGTGGTGAATCGAGTGCTCATGCTGTGTATCGCCGAGGCTGCTGCCACCCTCGACACCGGCGTGGACCCGGCCACGGTGGACGCTCTCTTCGAACGCTGTCTCGGCCACCGCATGGGCCCACTGCGCACCGCTGATCTGATCGGTCTGGACAACGTGGCGGACACCCTCGAGGTGCTGCGGCGCGAAACCGGCGAGCCGCACTATCGCGTGCCGGCCACCCTCGCAACGCTCGTCGACGCCGGCCACTTCGGCCGCAAGACCGGACGGGGATTCCATGACTACCGCTGAGACGACCACCGTCGAGACGACCGAAGCGTGGGCCGTCGGCGAGGCGCAACGCGCGGCACTCGCGGCGGGCGACCATTGCGTGGACCTGTATCTCGAGCTGAGCGGCCCGGCCACGGCGGACACGGTGTGCGCTGCTGTCGACACCGCCATGGCGGAATGTCCCGTGCTGCACAGCGTGTTTCGCGTCGATGACGCCGGCGCGGTGCGGGTGTACGAGACGATTCGCACTCCGGCCGAAACGATCGCCGCCGACATCGCGGACCCGGGCCGGTTCGTGTCCGACTGGATCGAGCGGGAGCGTACACGCGCCCTGGATATCGCCAACGGGCCGCTGTACCGGCAGGTGGTCATCCGGTTCGCGGATGGTCGGCTCGGCTGGTATCAGCGCTACCACCGCCTCGTCAACAACGAGGCGGGCATGCTCGCCGTCGCCGCCAGGGTGCGCGACGTGCTGGACGACGTGCCCTCGCCCCTCGACCCGACTCCGCCGTTCGGTGCGGTATCGGACCGACTCGAGAACGAGCACCGCTACCGCGAATCGGGGGTGTGGGCAGCCGACCGCGATTACTGGGAGCGATATCTGGCCGATGCCGCGCGGCCCCGACCACTTCCGGTACAGGCGGGCAGCCATGGCGCCGATCGAGCGACCGGTGGTCCATGGACCGAGATAGCGGCGTCGCCGGAACTCACCAGGATCACACGGGCCTGCGGCGGCGGTGCTCCCGCCGTCGTCCTGGCGGCGGTGGCCATATACATATCCCGGCTGACCTCGACGAGCGATCTGGTCATCGCGGTCTCGAACGGGGAAACAACCGTGCCGTTGCGACTGTCGGTGCGGCCGCATCTGACCTTCGACGCGCTCGCCAAGCGAGTAGGTCTGGAACTGCGCAGAACGCGACGACACCGGTACCTCTCCGATATCGACGACCCATGGTCCGAATCGCCGGTACACGGGCAGTGGCCGATCACGGTGCGCATGCTGTCCGCCGCCGCCCTGGACCGGATCGGTGGATCCGCCGTTACCGCGTCCGCCGGCGTAGGCGCCGAGCTCACCGTCTGCGTCGACGACCGCGCCGCGGCAGGCCGGGGCCTCGCCGTTGTCGGCGTGGACCAGCGGAGGCACCGGGAGCGTATTGTCGCGCTGCTGGACCGGCTCGTCCGCGCAGCCCACATGCCGATAGGCCGTACAGGCCTCGGCGAGTCCGCGGACACCGGATACCTCGTGGTCCGGCGTGCCGACGCTGTACTCGCCGAGCCCACCCCCACGGTGGCCGCCCTGCTCACGGAGCAGGCTTCCCGATCTCCCGAAGCTGTCGCCCTCGTCGAAGACGAGCGCCACCTGTCCTACGCGGACCTGCACGCTACCTCGAACCGCTTGGCGCGAAGGCTCATCCGCATAGGGGTGGGACCGGAGCAACCGGTGGCCGTGGCCATCGGTCCGTCGATCGATCAGATCCTCGCGGTGCACGCGGTCCTGACGGCAGGCGGAGCGTACCTACCGCTCGACCCGGAACACCCCCGGGACCGCCATACCTATCTGCTCGATGTCACCCGACCGGTGTGCGTGCTCACGACCCGGCGTGACCCATGGGACCCGCCACCGGGTACGCGAGTTGTTCACCTCGACGAGCTGGACCTGTCCGGCGAGTCGCCCGCGAGGGTGACCGATGCCGACCGTATCGCCCCGCTGCGACCGGAGAACCTCGCGTACGTGTTGTTCACGTCCGGGTCGACCGGACGGCCGAAGGGGGTCGGCGTCACACACGCTGCCCTCAGCACCCACCTCGGGTGGATACAGCACGTGCACGGGCTCGACGACACGGATGTCGTACTGCGCAAGACCGCGCTGTCGTTCGATGTGTCGGCGTGGGAGGTGCTGTGGCCGTTCACTGCCGGTGCACGGGTCGTTGTCGGCGCGCCCGACGCGCACCGCGGCCCGGTCGAGATCGCACGTCTGATCGCCGAACACGCCGTCACCACCGTGCAATTCACGCCGTCCACCCTGACCGCGCACCGACGGACGGTGACCGAGCCGTTCGCGGCGAGCGTGCGCCGCGTACTCGTTGCGGGTGAGACCATGACGCCCACCCTTGTCGCACAGCTACCCACCATCGCACCCGGTGCGCGATACGACAACCTGTACGGGCCGACGGAGGCGACCGTCGCCGTCACACGGCACGAGATCGGCCGGGAAGATATCGACACGGTCCCGATCGGCGCACCGTCCTGGGACACGCACGCCTATGTGCTGGATCCCTGCCTGCACCCGGTCCCGGTGGGCATGCCCGGCGAGCTCTATCTCGGCGGCGCGGCCCTGGCCCGCGGGTATGTTCACCGGCCCGGACTCACCGCAGCACGGTTCGTCGCCGACCCGTTCGGCGGCGCGGGCGGTCTGCTCTACCGCACCGGGGACATCGTGCGCTCGACCGGGCGCGGCGAGCTGGAATACCTGGGTCGCGCTGATTTCCAGGTGAAGCTGCGCGGTATACGGATCGAACTCGGTGAGATCGAGGCAGTCTTGGCCGGGCAGGAGTCCGTGGCACAGGCGGTCGCGGTCGTCCACCGCGGGGACGGGTCGGTGGGCGATCGACTGATCGCTTACGTCACGCCCGCGACCGGGTATCGCATCGATCCGACGGCCCTGGAGCAGCAGCTGGGCGAGGTCCTGCCACGGCATATGGTGCCCTCGCCGATCGTCGCTCTCACGGCGCTGCCCACGAACCGTTCCGGCAAGATCGATCGTGCGGCGCTGCCCGCGCCGGTCGTGCGACCGGTGCCCTTCCGCGCCCCGCGCACCAGGACGGAGCAGGAACTCGCCGCCGTGTTCGCCGAGGTACTCGGCCGCGAGACCGTCGGCGTCGACGAGTCCTTCTTCGCCCTCGGCGGTGACAGCATCATGTCCATCCTGCTCGTCTCTCGCGCTCGGGCACACGGCATCGTGATAACCGCACAGCAGGTCTACGAGCATCGCAGTGTGGCGCGTTTGGCGGCGATCGCCGAAGCCGCGGGCGGAAGCGACGTACCGCGATTGCCCGAACCGCCGGGTGGTGGCGTCGGGGAGCTTCCCCTCACACCGGTCATCCGGTTCCTGGTCGAGCGCGGCGGCAACTTCCACCGCTTCTGCCAGTCGATGACGCTCGAGCTTCCGGACGGAATCGACCGCACCGCAATGGTTTCCACCATTTCCGCCGTCGTCGACCATCACGATATGCTGCGGTCCCGGCTCTACCGCGACGCGGAGGGCGAGTGGCATCTGCTCGTCACACCTCCCGGTAGCGTCGACGTCGACACGCTTATCGACCATGTTGTCCACGGTCCCGGTCTCGACGGCGCCGCACTCGCGGAGCTCGCCGCCGCCGAACTCGATGCCGCCGTGGACCGGATCGATCCCGCCGCCGGTGCGGTACTACGGTTCGTTTGGCTCACCCCGCAGGACCGCCGGTCGCCCGGACTGCTCATCGTGGCCGCACACCACATCGCCGTCGACGGCGTCTCGTGGCGGATCCTGCTACCCGACTTCATCGCCGCGTGGGCGGCTGTCTCGGCGGGGAACACACCCGAGCTACCCTCCGTCGGAACATCCATGCGAGCGTGGTCGCACGCACTCACCGACGCCGCACGAGACCCGGTGCGGGTCGCTGAGCTGCCGGTGTGGCATGAGATCGTGGCCGGGCCACAGCCCTCGTTCGGCGACCGCCCGTTCGATCCACATCGCGATTTCGCGCAGCACGTGGCGCATACCGCGATAGAACTCGACGAACGTGACACTGCCGCGCTGATCACCGCCGTACCCGACCACTATCGGGCGCGGGTGGCGGATGCACTGTTGACGGCGCTCGCCCTCGCGGTCGTCCGCTGGCGGTACCGGCGCGGCGACGGCGAGCGGTCGGTGCTGTTGCGGCTCGAAGGCCACGGCCGCGAACAGGACGCCGTACCGGGCGCTGATCTGTCCCGCACCGTCGGATGGTTCACCTCGATCGTCCCGGCACGGTTGGACCTGACCGGAGTGGATATCACCGACGCCTTCGCCGGCGGTCCGGCCATGGGCGCGGCCATCAAGGCCGTCAAAGAGCAGCTGCGGTCCACTCCCCACAACGGTTTCGGGTACGGCCTGCTCCGCTACCTGAACGAGGAGACGGCGGCGCAGCTGCCGTCCGAGGAGCCGGGGGAGATCTCGTTCAACTACTTCGGGCACATCACCGGTGCCGATATCCCCGAGGAGCTGTCCGGCATCGGCTGGCTGCCCTCGCCCGAATACAGCACGCTGCCTATTCGTCCCGATGCCCGCCGGGGCGCGTTCGGTGCCGTGGAGGTGGATTCCATAGTCGTCGGCGGTCGGCTCAGGACCAGCATCGGGTATGCGCGAACGCTGTTCACCGACTCACAGGGCGGCGAGTTGGTGCAGCTGTGGCATGAGGCGCTCCTCGCCATCGCGCGGCATGCGCGCGATGCGCGCACGCGCGGCGGGCACACCCCTTCCGACTTCCCGCTCGTCGACCTCACGCAGAACGATATCGAGAGGTGGGAAGCCCACTACCCCGCGCTGACCGATGTGTGGCCGGTATCGCCGCTGCAGGCCGGAATGATGTTCCACGCCCTGTTCGATCCCGGCGCGGTGGACGTGTACACGGTGCAGTTGGTGCTGACGCTGGATGGGACCGTCGACGCCGCCCGGCTGAGGTCGGCCGCGACCGCCGTATTGACGCGGTATGCGAACCTGCGCACCGCGTTCACGGTCGACGAGACCGGGTTCCCGGTCCAGCTCGTCATCGACGACGTGGAACTGCCCTGGCGCGAGATCACCCTGACCGAAGCGTCCGCCGGGGAATTCGACCGCGTGCTCGACGCCGAACGCGTCACACCGTTCGATCTCACGCGACCGCCGCTACTGCGGTTCCTGTTGGCGCGCCGTGGTGCAGACCGGACCGAGCTGGTCGTCACCTACCACCACGTATTGCTCGACGGCTGGTCCATTCCGCTGCTGCTGGGCCAGATCGTCTTCGGCTACGCCGATATGGCCGTCGAAGCGCCACGGCCCTACCGCCACTACGTGGAATGGCTCGCAGGCCGGGACAGGCAGGCATCCCTGAGAGCGTGGGCGGAGGCGCTGTCCGGGGTATCGGAGCCGACACTGCTGACCGGCAACGCTATCGGTGGCGCACCGGCCGCTCTGCCGCTGGAGCACGAGTTCGTGCTGGACGAGGCAACGACGCAACGGCTTTCCCGCCTCGCGACCGAACTAGAGGTGACGGAGAACGTCGTGCTGCAGGCCGCATGGGCGATCCTGCTGGCACGCATGACCGATCGCACGGACGTCGTTTTCGGTGCCACCGTATCGGGTCGTCCCGACGCCCTGCCGGGGATCGAGACCATGATCGGATTGTTCATCAATACCGTTCCGGTCCGGATCCGGATCGCCACGGAGGAGACCGTGGGATCGCTGCTGCGCCGGGTGCGGCGAGAACAGTTCGATCTGTCGGCGCACCACCATCTGGGTCTTCCGGATATCGCTTCCCGCGTCGACCTCGGTGAGCGCGGCCTGTTCGACACGCTCCTGGTCGTGGAGTCGTATCCGTTCGACAGGGCGGGGCTGCGGGCACATGCCGCCTCGAACGCCGGAGTGGCCATCACCGGACTACGGTCTCGGGAAGCGACCCACTATGCGTTGACGCTGACCGTCCGACGGACCGACCGGCTGCACGTTCTGGCAAGTTGGCGCCCGGACCTGCTCGACGAGGCGGCTGTCACCCGGCTGGGTGAGCGACTGATCGGGGTGCTGTCGGCTATTACGGCGAATCCAGACAGCGCGGTGGCCGATATCGATCCGCTCGATGCGGCGGAGCGGAGTCTGGTGTTGGAGCGCTGGCAGCGGCCCGGTGGGCCGGTGCCGGAGGCCACCGTCGTGGACCTGTTCCGGGCGCATGCGGCCACCCGGCCCCACGCCGTCGCCGTGCGGTACGGAGAACGTGCCCTCACCTATCGGGAACTCGACCAGGAGTCCGAGAAGCTGGCGCGTGCCCTCGGCACCCGCGGTGTCGGAGCCGAATCGCTGGTCGTCGTGGCTGTTTCGCGGTCGGTCGAACTGATCGTGGGACTGCTCGGCGTACTGCGGGCCGGGGCGGGCTACGTGCCGCTGGACCTCGACAACCCACAGCGGCGCATCGAATTCGTTCTCACCGAGACACAACCGGCCTGCATCGTCACAACGGACGCCGATCGCGCGGTGCTTCCTGCCGAGGGACCGCCCTGCCTGGTACTCGACCGCGGCACAAGCGAACTCGCCGACACGACGATGCCACTCGACAACACACCGGCGGCGCCGCGGCCGGGCAATACCGCCTACGTGCTGTACACCTCCGGCTCCACCGGCCGCCCCAAGGGCGTGTGCGTAACACACCGCAATGTCGTCGCCATGCTCGCCGGTGCCCGGGCAATGCTCGACACCGATAACACCGACGTGTGGACCATGTTCCACTCCCCCGCCTTCGACTTCTCCGTCTGGGAGATGTGGGGGGCGCTCACCAGTGGCGGCACCCTCGTCATCGTGGACGCCGACCTGACGCGGTCGCCGGCGGAGTTCGCGGACCTGCTTTCCAAGGAACGGGTCACGGTACTGAGCCAGACACCGTCGGCGTTCTACGCACTGCTCGACAGCGCCACCGACTGGGACACCGGCCCCACCCTGCGGCATATCGTGCTCGGCGGCGAAGCGCTGGATCTGCGCCGGCTGCACACCTGGTACAACGCCCATCCGGATGCGAGGACCCGGATCTCGAACCTGTACGGCATCACCGAGGCGACAGTGCACGCGACGCAGCTGACGGTGAACCGTGAGCGCGCTCGCTCCGCGCGGGCCAGTGTCATCGGGCGCGGCCTGCCGGGGATGATGGTGCGCGTCCTGGACTCTCGCCTGCGTCCGGCGCCGGTCGGCGCGGCGGGGGAGCTCTACCTCGCCGGGGACCAGATCGCTCGCGGTTACCATGCCCGCGCGGCGGCCACCGCCGACAGATACGTCGCCGATCCGTTCGGTGCGCCCGGGACCCGCATGTACCGCACCGGCGACCTTGCGCGCTGGAGCACCGACGGGCAGCTCGAATACCTCGGACGCGGGGACGAGCAGGTGAAAATCCGCGGTTATCGGATAGAACCGGCCGAGGTCGAGACCGCCCTGCTGGAGCACGACGCGGTGGCACAAGCAGCCGTCACGGCCCGCGCCGACGGACCGGCGCCGCGGCTGGTCGCCTACGTGGTGTCCGCCCCGGGCGCGGCGCTCGAGCAGACGGCACTGGAAACACATATCGCCCAGCAGGTGCCGTCTTATATGCGGCCCGCCGCCATCGTCGTGCTCGACGCGCTGCCGCTGACCGCCAACGGCAAACTCGACCGGGCGGCGCTGCCCGATCCCGTCATCCGGCCACGTTCGCGACAGGCGCCGCGCACTCCCGCCGAGCAAGCGATAGCCGAGGTATTCGCCGAGGTGCTCGGTGTCGACGGCGTAGGTGTGGACGACTCGTTCTTCACCCTCGGCGGTGACAGCATCACCTCCATCCAGCTCGCATCCCGAGCGCGTGCCCGAGGCCTGCACTTCACGCCCCGGGATGTGTTCGAGCACCGCACCGTGGCCGGTATCGCGGCCCGGGCCCGGGCAACGGCCGAGGACGCGCGGGGGCCCCGGCTGCCGGAGCTGCCCGGTGCCGGTGTCGGCGAGCTACCGCTGACACCCATCGTCGGATGGCTGGTCGAACGCGGCGGCACCTTCCGCCGCGTCAACCAGACCCTCACCGTCGAGCTGCCCGCAGGCATCGACCACGACACCCTGACCCTCGCCATCGCGGCGCTCGTCGACCGGCACGACATGCTACGCAGCCGCCTGTTTCGCGACGGCACCGGCGAATGGCGGCTGGAAACCGCGCCGCCGGGCACGATCGACCCGGCTCAGGTGCTGCGTCGGTGCGAAATCGACGACGACGCCGACACGATGCGGACCGTGGCCGCGGTCGAGCTCGCTGCCGCGCTGGATCGTCTCGACCCGGCGGCCGGTGTGGTGGTGCAGTTCGTCTGGCTGGAACCCGAGCACCGCAGCGTGCCCGCTCGGCTGATCATCTGCGCGCACCACATCGCGGTGGACGGTGTGTCCTGGCGGATCCTGCTTCCCGACTTGTTCGCGGCGGTACAGGCGGCCGCGAAAGGCGCACCGCCGCACTGGGAACCGCCCGGTACCTCCATGCGCCGGTGGGCGCACGCCCTGGTCGACGCGGCACACGCCCCGGACCGGGTCGCCGAACTCGATCTGTGGCGGCGCATCTGCGCGACACCGGACCCCCTGCTCGGGTCCCGGCCGTTCGATGCGGGCATCGATACCGCGTCGCGGGTGATGACGGTGGAGATCACCGTGGACGAGACGGTCACCGAGTCGCTCGTGCGGACCGTTCCCGCCCTGTTCCACGCGGGCGTCGACGAGATCCTGGTGTCCGCCCTGGCTGTCGCGCTGACGGTGTGGCGGGCGCGGCGCGGCGAGACCGCACCTGTGTCGCTGATCCGGTTGGAGGGCCACGGCCGCGAGGAGCAGATCGCGCCGGGCGTGGACCTGTCCCGCACCGTGGGCTGGTGCACCTCGCTCTACCCGGCGCGACTGGATCTCACCGGGATAGACCTCACGGGGGCACTGGCCGGCGCGGACGCGGCCGGAACGGTGATCAAGACGGTCAAGGAGCAGTTGCGTGCCATACCCGATCACGGAATCGGCTACGGACTGCTGCGATACCTGAACCCCGATACCGCAGAAAGCCTGCCGGGTCCGATACCCGGGCAGATCGGCTTCAACTACTTGGGACGAGTCGATGATCACGGCGCCGGTATGCTCGCGACACCGCTCACCGACCCGGACCTGCCCGCGGCCGCCACCATCGATGTCAACGCGCTGGTCGCGGGATCCCGGCTGCGTGCCGGATTCTCCTACCCGCAAACCCTTCTCGACGGCACCGACGTGAGCGAGCTGGCCGATCTGTGGGTGGCCGCTCTCAGCGCGATCACCGCTCACGCCCGCACCCCGCACGCGGGCGGGCACACTCCCTCGGACTTCCCACTGGCCCGAGTCGGCAGCGACGACATCACGCAGTGGGAGCGTGCCTACGGGCAACTCACCGACGTGTGGCCGCTTGCACCGCTGCAGTCCGGTCTGTACTTCCACGCCGTTCTCGCGGAGCCGGTCACCGCCGATGACGAGGCCGCCGTCGACGTCTACAACGTGCAGGCTGTGGTGCGTTTCCGCGGGCCGGTCGACCGCGACCGTTTGCGTCGCGCCGCGCACGAACTGCTCCGGCGGTATCCGAACCTGCGCGCGGCCTTCGTCGCCGACGCCACAGGTGCGCCCTGGCAGGTGGTATCGGAGACGGTCGTATTGCCGTGGCGTGATGTGGATGTGCCCGCGGAAAGCGATCTCGCCGAACTCGTCGCCGAGGAACGCGCCCGCCGGTTCTCCCCGGCCGCGCCGCCGCTCATGCGGTTCACCCTCGCCCGCCTCTCGGATTCGGAGCACATCCTGATCGCGACCTACCACCACATCCTGCTGGACGGATGGTCGGTGCCTCTGGTGATGCGGGATCTGCTGGCGCTGTATGCGACCGACGGTCCGCTGCCGCCACCTGAGGGAACATTCCGCTCCTACCTGGAGTGGGTCCACGGTCGCGATACGGCGGCGTCCGCGACGGCCTGGCGGCGAGCCCTGGCGGACGTGAGCACGCCGACACTGGTCGCGTACCCGAGCCATACTCGCGAGATCGCCTCCCTCACTGCGGAATACCGGTGGTCGCTCGACGCCGAGACCACCGGCGCGCTCGGCGTGACGGCATCCGAACTCGGCGTCACGGTCAATACCGTGCTACAGGTCG
This sequence comes from Nocardia donostiensis, assembly GCF_002081715.1. Lineage (GTDB taxonomy): Bacteria > Actinomycetota > Actinomycetes > Mycobacteriales > Mycobacteriaceae > Nocardia > Nocardia donostiensis. The sequence goes on from NZ_MUKP01000024.1 coordinate 74,748, forward strand.
CCTGGGGAATCCTGCTGGGACGCCGTCTCGGCTACCACGATGTGGTGTTCGGGGCGATCGTCTCAGGCCGTCCGGCCGCGCTGCTCGGCGTCGAGTCCATTGTCGGGCTGTGCATCAATACCGTGCCGGTGCGAGTCCGCTTCGACGCGGACACGAGTGTGGCGGCGCTGCTGCGTTCGGTGCAGGCCGAGCAAGCGGAGCTGATCGAGCACCACCATCTCGGTCTGACCGATATCATTGCCGCTGCGGGGACACGGCACATTCTCTTCGACACGATCATGGCGTACGAGTCGTACCCGGTCGACACCGAGCGGCTCGCCGCGTCGGCCTCCGCCATCGACGGCGTGACCTGCACCGGCATCGAACTCCATGACACCGCCCACTATCCACTGACGCTCACCGTCTATCCAGGCACGGCGCTGGCGATCCGATTCAGCTACCGGCGCGACGTCTTCGACGAGGCGCAGGTAGCCGCGATCGGTGAGACGTTGCGGAACCTGCTCACCGCCCTCATGCGGGACCCGCACACCACCCTCGAGGCACTGTACGGGCCGGAGATCACCACATGACGGCATGGCCACTGACCGCAGGCCAGCAGGAGATCTGGCTGGCGCACGAACTCGACGACACCGGGTCGCGATCCATAGTCGGTGGATATGTCCACATCCACGGGCGGATGGATACCGAGATCTTCGAACGGGCGGTGCGGATCGTCATCGCGGGCAGCGAAACCCTGCGGGTACGCATCGACGGAAATACGCAGATCGTCGAGGAACTGCCCGACTGGCCGCTGGAACGCGACCGTTTCCGTACGGTCACCGAAGCGGAGCTGCGGTTGTACACCGAGCTGAACCGGCCGTTCGATCTCGGCCGCGCGCCGCTGTTCGAACAGCGACTGCTGGATGTGGGTGATGCCGGGTACCTGTGGTTCGTGAAGGCGCACCATATCGTGCTGGACGGTGCGGCGTTCGCCGCGCTGCTCCGGCGGGTTGCGGCGGTCTACACCGAGCTGAGCTCCGGACGCGAGGTCACCGGCGGGGTGTTCGACCGGGTGGAGGCTCTGATCGCCGAGGACAACCGCTACCGCGAGTCCGAGCGGTTCCGCACCGACCGGGAGTTCTGGTCGGACCGGCTGGCGGGTGTGCCGGAGCCGCCGATGTTCGCGGAAGGGCCCGTCCGGCCGGGCCCACCCGCCTATCTCCGGCGCACCGGGGACCTGTCCGCCTCCGCATGGCGGGACCTGCGCGAGCGCGGCGAGCGGTGGGGGGCCGGATGGCCCGCGCTGGTGTTGTCGGCAGCGGCCGCGCTGTTGCACGCGGATACCGGTGCGCGCACGGTCGGGCTGGGTCTCACGGTTCCGGCGAAGCGGTCGCGCACCGCGCTCGGCATGACGGCCAACGTCGTCCCGCTGCGTCTCGATGTCGATCCCGCCGAGACGGTGGCCGCGCTGACGCGCGCGGTGCGAGCGGAATCGCTGATCGTGTTGCGTCACCAGCGGTATCGGCTGGCCGATATGCTCGCCGACACCTCCGCGGCCGGCGGCGAGCGCCGCCTCGTGGGCCCGGTGGTGAATATCCTGCCCCACCAGCGAAATGTGATGTTCGGCCCCTACCCGGCGACCCTGCACGATATGTCGGCCGGTCGCACCGACGATTTCACGATCAGCGTGTACGAGGGGCAGCCACGGTTGCGCGTCGCCTTCGACAGCACCACCGCGCGGTTCCGGGAAACCGATCTCGCGGCCCAGCACGACCGGTTCCTCTCGGCGCTGCGCGCGGTGGCGCGGGCACCCGACGAGATGACCGTCGGGCGGCTGCGGTTCGATATCGCGTCCGATGAACAGGCGCAGCCCGTCTCGACTGTGCTATCGCACGGCCCGCACGCCCCGCACCACCGCGGGGCCGCCCGCCAGAGCTCTCCGGCGGTCGTTCCCGACGAGCCCGAAGCGGAACGCACCCTCGTTTCCTGGTTCACCCACAGCGTCCGAGCGCACGGTTCCGCTCCGGCGCTCACCTGTGGCGCCGAGACATTGACCTACGCCGAACTCGACGAACGGTCCGATCTGTTGGCTCGGCGGATCGCCGCCACCGGGGCCGGGCCGGGCGCGTTCGTCGCCATCGCGCTACCGCGGTCGGCGGAGCTGGTGGTGGCCGTTGTGGCCGTATTGAAAACCGGGGCGGCCTATGTTCCCGTCGATCCGAGCAACCCGGCCGAACGGATCCGGACGATCCTCCACGACTGCGCACCCGCCCTCGTCGTCACCACCTCGGAGGTGCTCCTGCCGGCCGTGACCGCGCCGGTCCTGGCCGTCGACGAACTGCGGGAGGACATCCCGGCCGCGCCGGTGCGCCCCCCGCGCCCCGCTGATCCGGCCTACGTGATCTACACCTCCGGATCGACCGGGAAACCCAAAGGTGTCCTCGTCACCCACGCCAATGTGGTGCGGCTTTTCACTCGAACCCAGGAGTGGTTCGGGTTCGGGCCCGACGATGTGTGGTCGCTGTTCCATTCCGTGGCGTTCGACTTCTCGGTGTGGGAGATCTGGGGCCCACTGCTGTACGGCGGTCGGCTGGTGATCGTCGACACCGACACTGCCCGCTCGCCCGCGGACTTCCGGGAGCTGCTCGCCGCCGAGGGCGTGACCGTGCTCAATCAGACACCGTCGGCTTTCGGCATGTTGGTCGAGGCCGATATGCGGTGTCCGGCAGCCGAGCTCGCGGTGCGCTGGGTGATCCTCGGCGGTGAGGTGATCGAACCGCACCGGTTGGCCGCCTGGTACGAGCGCCACCCGGCGCGGCCGGTGGTCGACATGTATGGCACCACCGAGACGACCGTGTTCAGCACCGGATATGTGGTCGACGCGCACACACGCGCCGATCTCATCGGCCGTCCCATCCCCGATACGACGGTGTACCTGCTGGATGCCGCCCTGCGCCCGGTGCCGGCAGGGGTGCCAGGTGAACTCTACATCGCGGGGCCGGGCGTGGCCGGTACCTATCTGCGCCGCCGCGGTCTCACCGCTGCCCGGTTCGTGGCCGTCCCCGGCGGCCCGCCGGGGACGGTCATGTACCGCAGTGGTGATATCGCCCGCCGGATCGATGGTGTGCTGGAGTATCTGGGCCGGGCCGATCGACAGGTGAAGATCCGCGGGTTCCGGATCGAACGCGGCGAGGTGGAGGCCGCGCTGCACGCGCTGCCGGAGGTCTCCGCGGCCGCCGTCCTGGTCGACGACACGCCCCGGCTCGTCGCCTATGTGGTCTCCGAGCTGGACACCAGCGTGATCCGCGACCAGATCGCGACGTCCCTGCCGGCGCATACACTACCCTCCGCCGTTGTCGCCGTCCCGGAGCTGCCGTTGACCGGCAGCGGCAAACTGGACGAGCGGCGGCTGCTCGCGCTCGCGCCCAGCAGCGCCACCGGCGCGACCGACGGTCCGCGGACCGAGCTGGAAACCCGGCTGCACCGGTTGTTCACCGAAGTGCTCGACCGTGACGACTTCGGTGTCGACGACCGTTTCTTCGCCATCGGCGGCGACAGCATTCTGGCGATCCGCCTGATCAACCGGGCGCGTACAGCCGGGCTGGCGATCAGCGCGAAGGACATCTTCGAACACCAGACGGTGCGCGCGCTGGCCGGTACCGCGGTCCCGGTACCGGATTCGGCTGCGCCGGAGGATTCGGCCGCGGCGTACGGCGCGATGCCAGCCACGCCGATCATGGAACGGCTCGCCCAAACGGGCATCGTCACCGACGATTTCGCGCAGTACGCGGTGGTCCGGCTGCCCACCGCTGTTCCCGAACCAGTACTGCTCGCCGCGCTGCAGACACTCATCGACCACCATGACGCCCTGCGCATGCGCGCCGAATGGACCCCACGGGACCAATGGCGGGTGGAGATCCCCGAGCCCGGTTCGGTGCGTGCGGAAGATCTGCTGCGCCGGGCCGATGGTGACGGCAGCGTCACACAAACGGAGAACGAACGGCTCACCGCGCAACGCCGCCTGGCACCCCGGGACGGGATCATGCTGCAGGCCGTCCAGATCGAGCGGCCGGACGGCGATCTGCTGCTGTTGCTGATCCATCACCTGGTCGTCGACCATGTCTCCTGGCAGATTCTCCTACCCGATCTCGAACGAGCGATCTCGGGAAGCCCGCTCGACCCGGTGCCGATATCGCTGCGCACCTGGACGAAAGCTTTGGCCAGGCAAGCTGTTTCGGAAGCAGAAGCGCGAAGGTGGCGCACGAGCGCCGGGGCGGCGGCCACCACGATCGGTCGACGTCGCCGCGACCCGGTGCGCGACCGTACAGCGGATGTCGTGGGGCTGACCAGGCGGCTGGATCCGGGATCGACCCGGGCGCTGCTCACCGCGGTGCCGAACCGGTTTCGCGCGAATGTCACCGAGATCCTGCTCACCGCGCTGTCGGTGGCCCTGGCACGGTGGCGGGGCGCGGAGCCGGTCCTCGTCGACATCGAAGGGAACGCCCGCGATACCGCGCCGGAACTGGACGTCTCCCGCACCGTCGGTCGGCTCACCGTCATGTACCCGGTGGTACTCGACGCCGCCGTCGCCGACTGGGACGAGATGCTCGCCGGGGGGCCGGAACTGGTGCGCGCGGTACGGACGGTCAAGGAACGGTTGCGTGCCGTGCCGAACCACGGCATCGGATACGGGTTGCTGCGGCGCACCGAGGCCGGGACTGAGCTCGGTCCGGACGCCCCCATCGGCTTCGGCTACCTCGGCCGGTTCGACGCGGGTGGGGCGACGGCGGGGCTCGAATCGTTCGGCAGTTCGCCCGGCTCGGAAGCGACCTGCCTCCACGAGCTGGACCTCATCGTCTACGTGGACGCCGAAGGCGGGCTGTGCGCGCACTTGGCCTGGCCCGCCGAGTTGTTCGATCGCACCGAGGTCGGTGAACTCACCGAGCTGTGGACGGCAGTGTTGTCCACCTTCGCACGCCACCACAGCGGCGCAGGTACCGGCGGCTACACCCCATCGGACTTCCCACTGGTGCAGATCGACCAGGACACGCTCGACCGGCTCGAACGGCACCACGGCGCGTTCACCGACCTGTTGCCCACCACGCCGATGCAGGCAGGAATGCTGTTCCACTCGTTCTACGAGTCCGCAGCCGACCCGTACGCCGTGCAGCTTCTGCTCACCCTCCGGGGTGACGTGGATCCGGACCGGCTGCGCGCGGCCGCGGCGATGGTGCTGCGTCGCCACCCGCAACTGCTCGGCGCCTTCGTGGTGCGTGGAGTCGATCAGCCCGTACTCGCGCTGCCGGTCGATCCGGAGCCGCCGATGCGCGTGGTCGAGGCCGTCGGCCCCGCGACGGAAGACACGGTGGAGCGCTCGGCCCGCGAGGACCTGCGGGCGCTCGATCCCGAGGTCGCTCCGGCCTTCCGGATCGCGCTCGTCCACAGCGGACCTGGGCAGTGGCGGCTCGTGTTCTCGTTCCACCACGCGCTACTCGACGGTTGGTCGACCGTCATCTTCTTGCGGGAGCTGTTCCAGAGCTATCACGGGGGTGAACTCGAACCCGCGCCGTCGTATCGGACCGTGCTCGAGCACCTCGAGGCCAAGGACCGCGAGAAGGCGCGCCGAGCATGGGCCGAGAACCTCCGCGGTATCGAACCCACCCGGGTCGTCCGCACCGGGCAGGCCGAACCCGTCGAACTGCACATGTACCCACTCGATCCCGAAGTGGCCGCGGTGCTCACCGACACGGCAGCGGCACACGGGCTGACATTCAACTCCCTGATCCAGGCCGTCTGGGCGCTGGTGCTCGGGCACCTCACCAGCAGCGACGAGGTGGTGTTCGGGGTGACCGTCTCCGGACGCGACACCGGCATCGACACCGAACAGGTCGTCGGAATGCTGATGAACACGGTCCCCTTGCGGGTGCGGGTGGATCAGGGGATAACGGCGCTCGAGTTGGCCTCCCGCATCCAGGCTCGGCGATCGACGCTGCTCGAACACGATCACCTCGGGCTGAGCGATATCCTCGCCGTCGCCGGGGCAGGCAGCGAACTGTTCGATACCGCGCTGATCTTCGAGAACTTTCCGCTCGATATGGCGACCTTCGCCGATCCGACGGCGGAGCTGTCGGTGGTGGCGGTCGAGCATCGCGATAGCACCCACTATCCGTTGGCGGTCACCGTATTTCCCGAGCCGGTGCCGCGTTTCCGTCTGGCGGTCCGCCCGGGCCAGCTGGACTGGTTCGGCACTGCCGACGACATATGGTCGGTGATATCTGGGTGGTGCACGGCCATCGCGAGCCGGCCACACGAGCCGGTCGGTCGGATCCGGCTGCCGGCACCGGAGGTGCTCGAGTGGGGTTCGGGCGCGCCCGTAGCGATCGCGGACCGAGCGGTGGCCGAGGTTTTCGAGGAGATGGCGGCCGAGCACGGGGAGCGGATCGCGCTGTGGAACGCGGGAACCGAGACCACCTACGGCGAATTGAACGCCCGCGCCAACCGCCTCGCCCGCCGACTTCGCCGACGGGGGGTGGGCACCGGCACTCCTGTCGGAATCGCACTGCCTCGTTCCACCGAACTGGTGGTCGCCTTCCTTGCGCTGCTGAAACTGGGCGCGGTATGTCTACCCATCCACGACGGCTACCCACCCGAACGCGTCGAATGGCTGCTGCGCCACACCGGAACCGAGCTGGTCCTGCGCGACCTCGCTCCGGACGAGAGCGCCGCGGCTGCGCTGCCCGAGACGAATCTCGGGACGACCGTGCACCCCGACGCTCCGGCCTGGCTGATGTTCACCTCGGGATCTACCGGAACCCCCAAGGGAGTGCGGATCACGCACCGCAATATCGTGACGCGCGCACTCGACCGGATCGGGCGCGGCGCCGAACACCGGCGGTTGCTGCTGCATTCTCCTTACACCTGGGACATGGTCGTCTACGAGCTGTGGATGCCGCTGTTGACCGGGCGCAGCGCGGCGATCGCACCCCCCGGCCCCTTGGACGCCGACGACTACCGCGTGGTGCTCGCCCGGGGCTCGGTCACCTCGCTATTGGTCTCGGCGGGGCTGTTTCAGGTACTCGCCGAAGCTATCCCCGCGGAGCTGGCGAGCATGGAACACATCGCGACCGCCGGCGATGTGCCGGCACCCGCGGCGGTCGCCCGGGTCCGCGCCGCTCGCCCGGATGTCGCGGTGACGAACCTGTACGGACCGGTGGAGGCCACCGCGTACGCGCTCGCCCACCGGATCCCGCACCAACCCATCGACGACCGACCGGTGCCGATCGGCGTCCCGGTCGACAACACCGGAGTCGCCGTGCTCGATGCCGCGCTGCGACCGGTCCCGGCCGGGGTGACAGGGGAGATATATCTGTACGGCGCGGGCGTAGCGGGCGGCTATCTGCAGAAACCCGGGCTCAGCGCGGCGCGGTTCGTCGCGGGCCCGTACGGCCGGCCCGGCGCCCTGATGTATCGCACCGGCGATCTGGGGCGCTGGGACCGGGAGGGCCGGGTACATTTCCTCGGCCGAGCCGACCGGCAGCAGAAGATCAACGGTTTCCGGATCGAGCCGGGCGAGGTGGAGGCAGCCATCCGGCGCGAACCCGGTATCGCCGCGGCCGTTGTCACGGCGCAGCAGGCGAAAACCGGGAAAACGCTGATCGCGTATGTGGTGGGCCGGGAGCGGCCGGTCGACCCGGCAGGGTTACGCGCTCGGCTGACCGAGACGCTGCCGTCCTACCTGGTGCCGGCCGTGATCATGCCCCTCGACGAGCTACCACTCACCGCGAACGGGAAGATCGATACCGCGGCCCTGCCGCGTCCGGAACACTCGTCGTCGGGTGCGGCGGGAACGCAGCGCCAACAGATTCTGGCGAGCATTGTCGCCGGTGTACTCGATATCGACGAGATCGGGGTGGACGACGACTTCTTCGCTCTGGGCGGTAACTCGCTCGCGGCGATCCGGTTGGTCGAGGCGGTGAACGCCACCTTCGAGGCCGGGATAACGCTGCGCGATCTGTTCGAAACGCCCACCGTGGCCGGTATGGACCAACGGCTCGACGCGGCTGATCCGGCCCGGCGCAGACCCACGCTCACCCCGCGCCGGAGTACCGGGCCCGTTCCGTTGACACCTGCGCAGCAGCGGCTGTGGACCATCAACTACCTGTCTGGCGGGCAGGCGGGGTATCTGATGTCGCAGGCTGTCGAGATCGAGGGCCGAGTCGACCCGGCGGCGCTGCGCGCGGCCGTCGCGGATGTAATCGCGCGTCACGAGATTCTGCGCACCGTACTGCCCTACGCCGATACCGGTCCGATCCAGCGTGTGCTGCCCGCTCCGGTCATCGATGCGGACAACGGTGCCGGGGCGGGAGCTGCTGGGATCGACACCTATTTCCGCGTGGACACCTGCACCGCGGAAGATCTCGACGCGATGCTCACCGCAGAACTACGCCGCGGTTTCGATATTCAGGTCGAGATGCCGTTGCGCACCAGGTTGTTCCGGCTCACCGAGACGCGGCATGTGTTCCTGTTCGTCCTGCACCATATCGCCGGTGACGTCGAATCCCTGGTACGGCTGTCGCACGAGCTCGTCTTCGCCTATACGGCCCGTGCCGCAGGTCGGGCCCCGGAGTGGCCCGTACCCGCTGTGCAGTTCGCCGACTACACCTTGTGGCTACAAGAGCTGATGGGCGAGGAATCGGATCCGGCGGCCCGCGCGACGGCCCAGGCCCGCTACTGGTTGACCGAACTCGCCGGTCTGCCCGAATCACCGGTGCTGCCCACCGATCACGCCCGCACCCAACGGGTGGACAATCGCGCCGGGACGGTGCCGGTGGCGTTCGATGCGGAGCTGCACCGGGCGATCGCCCGAACCGCCCAGGAGTGCTCGGCCAGTCCCTATCTGATCCTGCACACCGCTTTCGTCTGCGTTCTGGAGGAATTCGGGGCGGGCTACGATATTCCGGTCGGCGTCTTCGTGAGCGGCCGCGACCACGACGCACTCGACCGGATGGTCGGCTGCGCCGTGCACACCGTGGTACTCCGAGCCGACACCTCCGGCGAACCGACCTATCGCGACCTGGTGCGGCAGTTGCGCGACCGGCTGCTCGGCGCCACCGACCACAAGGAATTCCCGTTCGATCGCCTGGTGGCCCTGCTGAATCCGCCACGGTCACGTCACCACTACCCGCTGTTCCAGGTCGCCACCACGTTCTATCGCGATGTCGTGACGGACCGCCCCTTCGGCGGCGCGACGGCCCGCCTGCTGCCGCTACCTCCGCAGCGCACAGAGTTCGACCTGCTGCTTCAACTGCGCGACGGGTACCTCCCTGGTCAGGGTCCCGCCGGTATCAGTGGCGACCTGATCTACGCGGCGGAATTGTTCGAGCGGGCGACGATCGAGGCGATCGCCGACCGCATGCGGGAGACACTGGCGGCGATATGCGCCGACATCGACGCCCCGATCGGGCTGTCGCGCTCGGGTTACCCGTTGCCCGTGTCGACGTCCGGCGGCGCCCTCGGCGATCGCCGATAGCCCGGTCGGGATCGGTGACGGTAGCGGCGACCGCAACCGCTGGTAGAGGCTGGTTACGCGACGACTGCCTCACATCAACAGCTTCTGGTCGCTGCCCCAGGCCCGGGTCGCGATCAGCGACTACAACCACCACAGCAGGCATTCGGCTCTGGGCTAACAGTCTTCCGCAAGCTACGCTGCTGCCTGCATCCACCGATAGCCAGTTCTCGCCACCGGTGGACCATTCACGGGGTTCCGTCAGCGGCAGCCGAACGACCCCTACAGGCGAAAACCGAGGAATACCAATGAGTACGTCAGGACTATCCGTCACACGAGATCTCGCTGAGCGCTATGCCAGCGTCGTCACCAGCCTCAGCGCTGACGAGTGGGCCGCCCCGAGCCGGTGCGCCGGATGGTCGGTAAAGGATCTGGTCGCCCACACCGGATCCAATTTTGCTGCTCTCACCGATCCGACCCCGGTTGATCCTTCTGCGCCGGCACCGAAGACCGCAGAGGAACTTCAGGAACTTCTGGTCGCACAACGACGGGATTGGTCTGCCCCCCAGGTCGCCGAAGAGTTCCTCCAGAACATGGAGGGCGCCTTGGCGGCATTGGCAGCTATGCAGGAGGGCGAGATGGCTACCGCCCCGATCACCTTGACCGACCTCGGCACCTACGACGCCCACCAACTCGCCGATGCATTCGCCTTCGACCTCTGGTGCCACATGTATGTCGATCTCCTGGCGCCGGAGGGGCCGGTGCATCGTCCGGTCGAACCCCATGATCATCAGTCGGTACGCGCAGCCGTCGATTGGATGTGGACGGGCTTGCCGCAGATGTGTCCCCAGGTCATCTCAGCGCTCACCCGACCGCTCGGCGTCGTCCTGACCGGCCCCGGCGAAGGTGAGTGGACTCTGACACCGGCCGAGGATCAGATCATGGTATCCGCCGGGGTCGGTTCCTCTGACACGGTCGTCAGCTCCTCGGCAACAGATTTCGTGCTGTGGGGAACCCGACGCAGCCCCTGGCCCAAGCACGTCACGATTTCCGGGGACCACGCCTACGCAGCCGCCATCCTCGACCTCATCGACGTCGTCTGACCTCGTTTCCTGCTGATGGGCACCAGAGCTGTTCGGACCCAGTGCCCATCAGCACGTGCCTGTCCGTCAGCTTCGATCGGGGCCATCCTCACGCAAAAGTCGGCCGGATGAGTTCGGTGATCCAGGGCGTACCGGTTCGCATTGGTTCCTACCGCCGAGCAGGAGGAGCTGCTGCGGTCGCATTGCAGTGGGCAGCGGTTCACGTTCAACTGGGAACTTGCGCAGGTGAAGGCGAACCTCGACCAGCGCACGACGGAATGCTCGTACGGCATCGAAGAACCTGACCTGCTCCCAGCCTGATCGGTGGACCACAAGCGGCCTCATCCCAGCAGCCCTATCACTGGGCAGCGCGGTCGAGCAGGCGGGCGATGGCTTCGGGATCGTCGGAGTCGACGACCGGAAAGCCCGCACCCGGCTCGCCAACCCAGTGCAGTTCGATTCCGGGATTGTGCACACTGCTGCCGTCGACGAGGAAGAAATGCGGGCTGCCCTGCACCTGGTCCCGATGAGCGCGGTAGTCACGCATCATATCGGCACGGGCGGCACCGGTAGACAAATCCGTTGCCAGCCGATCGTGATCGACAAGCGGGCACCCTTGCGCGATGTCGAGCAGTTCGAACAGCAGATCGATGGGCCGGCTATCGCAGAAAAAGGCGCGGCGGATCGCCATATCCAGTTCTTCGGCAGCCGAAAGCGATTGCCGCTTGGCGGCGTGTACGGCTTCGTTGGCCAGCAGGGTGGAGTTGGGCCAGGTTGTCAGATCGTTCTGCCAGGGTTTCCAGCCGAAATCCGGGACCAGCCCGCCGATGACCGGGATCTCGGTATCGAGGAATCGTTTCGGGATCGGGAATCGGTTGACGTCCTCGAGTGCGAACAAGCGCAGGTCCACGAGCACCGCATTCTCCAAGCCCACGTCACGACGGCGCCGATAGAAACGATCGAGCGCAACAGTGGACCACCCGCACGCCACATCGGTATAGACCACGACCGTTCCCTGCGCAACGTCGACCACGCCGTGTGTTCCTTGTCTGCTCGGATACCGGGCTATCGGACCACTCGCCGGCTTACCCGGAAAAGGACCTACAAAACTCCCTGGCCGCGGCGACGCGCCTCCGGCCGATACTGCGCATGCTCACCGGCGGCTTCGGCAGGCCCTCGGCAACCGCATGACGTTCTATGGCCGACTCGGTCCCCTACCGAAGCACGTCTACCTCACAACGAGTCCCGGCTCGCCGTTCCGCGACCGAGCACTTCCTCGAGTAGGGCCGCTATCGCGCGATGCCCGTTCTGAATCGAAGCCTGACCATACGATCCGTCACGGCCGAAGCGCAGGGTGATCAGTTCGCTGCCGTCCCCAGCCGGGCGGCGATCAACGGTGAAGGCACGGTCCTTCCACAGCGACTCCCCTGCGAGCAGGGCGACCAGGTCGGCGTCGGCGAGCTCGATGGCGATAGCCGAGGCGGTGCGGCCCGTATCGTCGGCACAAGCCGGGTTCGCTCCGCGCTCCAGCAGGGAACGCACGATCCCGTATCTCCCACCCCGAGTGGCGACCGTCAGCGGGTTACCCGGAGTGTTCGGGTCGGCGCCCGCCGCGAGCAGCAGATCCACCGATTCGCGATGACCGTTGCGCACTGCCCACAGCAAGGGCGGCGTGCCCGGACCGGTCTGCTCCGGGTGCGGCGGTTCGGGCAGATCGGGATCGGCACCGGCGGCCAGTAGCGCTTCGACGACTCCGGCATGATTCCAGCATGCCGCCGCACACAACGGCAGTCCTTCGTCGGCGGCCCCGCTGGGCAGGTTCGGGTCCGCTCCCTGGGCCAGCAGTACCCGAACCAGCTCGGTGGAACCGTTTACCGCGGCACGATACAACGGAGTCGTCCCGTCCTCGTTCGGCTCATCGGGGTCGACGCCTGCGGCCAGCAGTCCTTTGACCGTAGCTGCGTCCCTGTCCGTCACGGCATTCACCAGATCTGTCACCCCTTCATTACAGCGGGGGCGTCAATCGGATAACCGAGACCTGCCCGGCGGCCGTGGCGGATCCTTGGGTTCGACGCCACCTGGGGCACCTGGACCGGCGCCACATGGCGGAACTTTCTCGAGCTTCGACCCGACAGCCGAACCCGGAACCAACTGTCAGGCCCAAACGCCTGCGGCAGCAGTGGACTCGGCGAATTCGGCGAAGGTCCGCGGCGGGCGGCCCAGGGCACGCTGCACGCCGTCGGAGACATACTCGTCTGTGCCTTCCCTGAGTGGCTCGATGACGTCCGCGAAGGCTTTGGCGTCCGCGGGCGGTAGTCCCTGCTGAACGAGTTCAGCGACGTAGTCCTCCACTGAGAGCGGCACATAGCGGATTTCGCGACCGGTAGCCTCGGAGATGATTGCAACCGCCTCGGTCAGTGTCACCGACCGAGGGCCGGACAACTCATAGATGTGGCCCGTGTGCCGATCCTCGGTCAGTGCCGCAACCACCACCGCGGCGATGTCCTCGGCATCGACGAAGCTGGCAGCCCCATCGCCGGCGGGCAGTCGCAGCTCACCGGCGCGAATCGCATCAGCGAAGAAGCCTTCGCTGAAATTCTGCGCGAACCAGCCGGGCCTGCTGATAGTCCATTTCAGACCGCTCTCCCGCACAGCGGCCTCACTGTCGAGGAGGCCCTCCCGGACACCGCTGCTGTCCTCCGCGTAGTCCGGATTGTCGATCCCGCGCCCCGAGGCCAGCACGATCCGCTGCACCCCATGCTGCACCGCCCGCTCGATGAACGGCCGAACAAGCTTCGTGCCGTCCAACTGCACGATGTACACGGAGCCCACACCATCTAGAGCGGTATCCCAGGTGCTGCGGTCGGTCCAGTCGAAGACGTGCTCGCCACGGCGGGCGGCCGCGCGTACCGGCAGCGCCTTGGCTCGCAGTTGGCTGATGACGCGGCGGCCGGACTTACCGGTGGCTCCGGTGACCAGAATCGGGTGTTCAGACATGAACTCAGTCAACCGAGCATTGCCGAGACGATCCATGTCTAATGATCTCCATTTGATGTCTGTGCGTCTACTCTGAAGGCATGGATGCCGTGTCGGAACTGCTGGCAGAAGTCCGAGCGCGTGGCGCTGTCTTCCGGCAGACGATCATGCAGCCGCCTTGGGCTCTACGAATGGCCAGTGGCGCCCCGCTGACACTGGCCACGATGCTGCGTGGCCGCGCCTGGATCGTTCCCGACCAGCGTGAACCGGTGCCTATCGATGTCGGCGACATCGTCGTGGTCCGCGGCGACACGCCCTACACAGTGGCCAACGATCCCGCGATCGCCCCCTCGCTGGTGGTGACCAGCGCCGATTACTGCCCAGGAGCCGAGGGTATCGAGCCTGCCTCGGGGCCTGCCCGGATCTGTGGAACACCAACCGAAGAAGCCGCCGTGTTGGTCAGCGGGGCTTTCGAGCGCCGGGGGGAGCTCAGCGAACGACTGCTGCAGGCCCTGCCCACCGTGCTGGTGGTGCCGGCCGCGGACATCCCCTACCCAGCAGTGGAGATGGTGGCCGAGGAGGTCGCCAGAGACCGGCCGGGTCAGCAGCTGGTGCTGGACCGGCTGCTGGACCTGATGCTGGTCTCCGCGCTGCGCAGCTGGTTCGACAACCCGGACGCTGATGCCCCGGCCTGGTACCGCGCACTGGACGACCCGATCGTGGGTACCGCGCTGCGGCTGCTGCACAGTACACCCGCCCATCCGTGGACGGTGGCGGACCTGGCGGCCAGGGTGGGGGTGTCGCGGGCGGCACTCGCCCGGCGGTTCACCGCGCTGGTCGGCGAACCGCCGATGTCCTACCTCACGGGCTGGCGCATCGCCTTGGCCACGGACCTGCTGCGGGAGACCGACCATACCGTGGGCACGATCGCACGGAAGGTGGGTTATGCCAACGCCTTCGCGCTGAGCGTGGCTTTCAAGCGGCTACGCGGCACTCGCCCCAGTGATCATCGGCGCCCCGATGCGGACCAACGGACCGGGTGAGGGCCCGCCACAGCGCTACCGCGGCCGTCTCACCACCAAACAACCACACACACGCAACAAAGCCGCCCCACCGCTGGGCATCCGGCCGGAGAACACCATCCATCCGCCGCCGAACACCAGCCGGAACCATCAGCAACACGAGGGACCCCCCAAAGACAACCCGGCGTAGCGGGCTCGCGTCATCGACGGTCGAACTGAGGGCTCGATCACTTCCCATCTGTGGAACACAGTCGAGTCAGAGTTGCTAATGTCTGACGGACTTGCTCCGGCCTATGGTTCACACGTATGCGGTTCCGCCTCGGCTCCATTGCCGGGGCAGCAGGATCGAGCTAGAGAGTGAACTCGTCACCGCATGACTGCCACAGATCGCGACCAGCATTCCGGGTCACACAATCTCCTGTTTTCCCAGCACGGGGCTACCGAGGCAACGATCTCCGCGGCCGGCGCCGACGCGCTGGGCTCCGGTGAAGCGGCACAGATCGGTACTCATCAGGTCGAACAGCCGCGCGGCGCGCTGCTGCCGGATCTGCTGGACGCCGCCGTCGAGGAGAATCCCGACGGGATCGCGGTAGTTTTCGCCGACGCCTCCGAAACATGGTCGGAGCTGGACTACACCGAACTCGACGAGCAGTCCACCCGGCTGGCCCGGTTGTTGATAGGGCGCGGGATAGGACCTGAGGACCTGGTGGCGGTGGGTATCGCCCGCTCGCTCGAGTCGGTGCTCGCGGTGTGGGCGATCGCCAAGACGGGTGCCGGGTTCGTCCCTGTCGATCCGAACTATCCCCGTGACCGGGTCGCGCAGATGGTCAGCGATTCGCGGGCGGTGCTGGGTCTGACGGTCGAAGCGGTGCGCGAGGACCTGCCCGAACAGGTCGAGTGGCTGGCCATCGACAGCGATCGGTTCCTGCGTGAAATCGACGAGCAGTCGGCGGACCCCGTCACCGACCGCGACCGGCCGCGACCGCTGCGTCCGCAGCACCCCGCCTACGCCATCTACACCTCCGGCTCCACCGGCACTCCGAAGGGTGTGGTGGTCACCCACGCCGGTTTGGCGAGTTTCTGCGCCGAACAGCGCGAACGTTATCGCGTTACCAGCAGTTCACGCACCCTGCATTTCGCCTCACCGTCCTTCGACGCGTCGGTCCTGGAGTTGCTGCTCGCCGTTGGCGGCGCGGCGACCATGGTGGTGGTCGCGCCCACCGTGTACGGCGGTGCCGAACTGACCACCCTGCTGCGGCGCGAACGGGTGACCCATGCGTTCATCACGCCCGCGGCACTCGCCTCGATGGACCCCGCGGGACTGGACCGGCTCCGCGTGGTGATCGCCGGTGGCGAGGCGTGCCCACCGGATCTGGTGCGGCGCTGGGTCCAGCCGATCGCCGGTAAGCGCACCCGGGAGTTCTACAACGGTTACGGGCCCACCGAGACCACGATCATGACCAATATCAGCGATCCGTTGTCTCCCGACGAGCTGGTCACCATCGGCGGGCCGATCCGGGGTATGCGCGCGCTGGTACTCGACGGCAGGCTGCGCGCGGTTCCCGAGGGCGTCACCGGAGAGCTCTATCTGGCCGGCGACCAGCTGGCCCGCGGCTACCACGACCGGCCCGGCCTCACCGCCGCGCGCTTCGTCGCCGATCCGTACGGACCGCCCGGTGGACGGCTCTACCGCACCGGCGACCTCATGCGCTATCGCCTCACGGGCGCAGCGGCGGTAATGGAATACCTCGGTCGCAACGACTTCCAGGTCAAGGTACGCGGGTTCCGCGTCGAACTCGGGGAGATCGACGCCGCACTGGCCGCCCGGCCGGATATCGACTTCGCGGTCACGGTCGGGCGTGAAACAGGCTCCGGCGCAACCATTCTCGTCTCCTATGTGCTGCCCGCCCCCGGGGCGGGTCTCGACACCGCAGCACTGATCGACGATCTCGGGCGCACGCTGCCCGCGCATATGCTGCCGACCGCGGTGGTCGTGCTCGACGAGATCCCGCTGACCCCGGTCGGCAAGCTCGACCGGCGTGCCCTGCCGGAACCACAGCTGCGTACCGCACAGTTCCGGGCGCCGTCGGGCCGGGTCGAGCAGGCCGTCGCCGAGGTGTTCACCGAACTGCTCCGCCCCGCCCGGCCGCTCGGCGCCGATGACGATTTCTTCCACCTGGGCGGGAACTCACTGGTCGCCACTCGGGCCGCGGCACGGCTCGAGGCTGCGCTGGAGACCCAGGTTCCGGTCCGGCTGCTGTTCGAGGCGTCGACCGTCGCCGCGCTTGCCTCCCTGCTGGCCGAGCAGACCGATACGGGACACCGCACGCCGTTGACCGCGCGGACCCGGCCGGACCATATCCCGTTGTCGTCGGCGCAGCAGCGGATGTGGTTCCTCAACCAGTTCGACACCCGGTCGACGGCCTACAATGTGCCGATCGCGGTGCGGCTCACCGGGTCACTCGACGTGGCCGCGTTACGTGCCGCCATCGCGGATGTGGTGGGCAGGCACGAGATCCTGCGGACGGTCTTCCCGCGCACCGAGCAGGGCCCCGCGCAGGTGATCCTCCCGCTCGACCAGGCGCTGCCGCGGATCGAGGAGCGAACCGTGGCGCCCGAGGAGATCGAACCCGCGGTCGTCTCGCTGGTCTCGACCACCTTCGACGTCACCACCGAGGTCCCGCTCGGGATCGCGCTGTTCCGGATCGCCACCGCCGACAGCGCAGCGCCCGCCGAGTACGTGCTCGCGATGGTGGTGCACCATATCTGCGGTGATGGTTCCTCGTTCGGACCGCTGACCAAGGATCTGATGACCGCCTACGCGGCCCGCGCCGCGGGTGGCGTACCGGATTGGGCGCCGCTGCCGGTGCAGTATGCCGATTACAGCCTCTGGCAGCGCGAACTCCTCGGTGACGAGGCCGACCCGGATTCCGTGGCCGCCGGGCAGCTCACCTACTGGCAGCGGACCCTGGCCGGGCTGCCCGATCAGCTGGACCTGCCCACCGACCGGCCACGGCCTGCGGTGCAGTCCTTCGCGGGCGCCGCGGTGGACCTGCGGATCGATGCGGCCACCCATCAGGCGCTCACCGAGCTGGCACACGATGCGGGCGGCACGCTGTTCATGGTGGTGCAGAGCGCGTTCGCGGTGCTGCTGGCCCGATTGTCGGGCACCGGAGATATCGCGATCGGTACCCCGATGGCCGGGCGCGGGGAGGCCGTGCTGGACGACCTGATCGGCATGTTCGTCAATACTGTGGTCTTCCGGACCCGGATTGATGCCGGTGAGTCGTTCACCGACCTACTCGCCCGGCAACGGGAGAACGTCATTCAGGCGTTCGCGCATGCCGATGTGCCGTTCGAGCGGCTGGTCGACGTGCTCAACCCGGTGCGTTCCACCGGACGGCATCCAGTGTTCCAGGTGGGGTTGGCGTTCCAGAATCTGGCCGCTGCCGCGTTGGAGCTGCCCGGGCTCACCGTGGCCGGGGTGGACGTGGACACCCGGATAGCGCAGTTCGACCTGAACCTCACCCTCACCGATCGCTACGACGAGACCGGCGCGCCCGCGGGTATCGGCGGTGTGCTGACGTATGCCACCGCGCTGTTCGACCGGAGCACGGTCGAAGGTTTCGCGCACCGGTTCGTCGGCCTGCTCGGTGAGATCGTCGCTGCGCCGCGCACCCCGGTGGGTGATCTGGAGTGGCTCACCGTCGAGGAGCGGCAGCGGCTGGTCGCCGAGCG
>NZ_MUKP01000025.1 GCF_002081715.1 Nocardia donostiensis
GTCGGCGACCCCGTCTCCGTTGCCGTCGGCGGCGTAGCGGCTCCAGGTGCTCGGCAGGAACTGCATCGGGCCGAGCGCGCGCACATAGCTGCCGTCGGCGGCCCGGATGATCTCGTTCCCGGGCAGGGTGCCGTCCAGCGCGGGACCGAAGATCGGGGTGAGGGTGGTCCCCGCGGCGTCGGTGCGGCCGTTGCCCGCGTGCCCGGATTCGATCCGCCCGATGCCCGCCAGCAGGTTCCAGGTCAGGCCGCAGCCCGGCATCGATGACTCCAGCGCCAGTTCGGCATTGCGGTAGGCGGCGAGCACGATCTCCGGTATGCCGAGTGCGTTGCCCGCGGCGGGCAGTGTGAGGGTGTGCAGCGGAACAGTGCCCGCGAACAGCGGGATCCCGTCGGCGGGTGGGCTCAAAGCCCGGAGGTTACGCGGAGGCTGGGGAGAGACAGGCAACATGCCCAGTGTCTGGGTCACCGGCTCTTCGCTGGTGGTGGCGTTGGCAGTGTTGTTTTCGGTAGTGCCGTCGCGGTCGGTGGTGAGCAGCGACTCCGGGGCTTCGGGCGGGGCGGACGAGGTCACGGTGTTGGTCGCCGAACCGCTGGCCACCAGGCCCGCCACCACTAGAGCAGACATCGCTATCGGTGTAGGTATCCGCATTCGGCCGCACCAATCCTCTACGTCGCTGGTGAGCAAGCTGTCTCGGACATTCGACCGGTCACCCGCTCAGGACAACGTGATCCAGGTTACCCAGCAGTCAGTACAGTGTCGGGGATTTCCGGGTCAATCATCGGCTGGATCGCCGCTGGACGGGGAAGCCGGAACCCGCGGCTGCTTTCGGCCCGCGGATTTGCTGCGTTCGGTTTTTCGCTCGATATGCTTGGTTTTGTCCGAGGCTATCTCTGTGCCCGGCATATTCGCGGCCTCGATCCGGTCCAGCACGTCGCGCATTTCGTCGAGTTCGCGCCGCAGATAATCACGAGTGGCCACCTCGCCGACCGCGATCCGCAATGCGGCCAGTTCGCGGGCCAGGAATTCGGTGTCGGCCTTGGTTTGTGCGGCCCGCAACCGATCCTCCTCCAGTGACACCCGGTCACGGTTGTCCTGGCGGTTCTGCGCCAGCAGGATCAGCGGCGCCGCGTAGGCGGCCTGGGTGGAGAAAGCCAGGTTGAGCAGGATGAACGGATACGGATCCCAGCGCAGCGCGATCACGAAAACGTTCAACAGGATCCAGACGACCACCACCACCGTCTGCAACGCCAGATACCGCCCGGTACCGAGAAAACGGGCTATCCGTTCGCTGCCGCGCGCCAATGCCTCGGCGTCCCAGTCGAACCGGAACCGCGACTCGACCGGCGTCTCCAGCCGTTGCCGGGCGGCCGTGGCGGCCCGGCTCACCGTGCCCTTATCAGTCATGACTGCCGACTCCCTCGTGCAGTTCGTCTTCTTCGCGCCAGCCCGCGGGCAGCAGATGGTCGAGCACATCGTCGACACTCACCGCGCCGAGCAGATGCCCCTGCGCATCGACCACCGGTCCACACACCAGGTTGTAGGTGGCGAAATACCGGGTGACCGCGGCGAGCGGTACCTCGGGCCGCAGCGTAGCCAGATCGGAGTCGAGCAGGCCGCCCACCAGATGCGCCGGCGGTTCGCACAGCAACTGCTGGAGATGCACACAGCCGAGGTAGCGGCCGGTCGGCGTTGCGGTGGGCGGCCGGACCACGAACACCATCGACGCCAACGCCGGCGTCAGGTCGGGGTTGCGCACTCGGGCCAGCGCTTCGGCGACGGTGGTCGATGGGGTGAGTACCACCGGTCGCGGTGTCATCAGGCCGCCCGCGGTATCGGGAGAATGCTCGAGCAGCCTGCGGACCGGCTCGGACTCCTGCGGATCCATCAGCGCCAGCAGCGCTTCGGCCTCGTTTTCCGGCAGCCCGCCGAGCAGGTCGGCGGTGTCGTCGGGGTCCATAGCGTCCAGGACATCGGCGGCGCGTTCCACCTCGAGTTTGCCGAGTAGACCCACCTGCTCGTCGGAGGACAGCTCCTGGATGACATCCGCGAGCCGCTCGTCGTCCAGTGCGACCGCCACTTCGACGCGCCGCTTCTCCGGCAGTTCCCGCAGCCGATACGCGACATCGGCCGCACGCAGTCCTTCGAACTGCTCCAGCAAGGTGGTGACATCCTGCCCGGGCCTACCGATTTCATACGGTGTCAGCCCGCTGACTTGCAACCAATCCACCACGTGCACGGTGCGCCGCCTACCAAGCCGTCGATGCCCGCGTACCGCGACCCGCGATAACCGCCAGTCCCTGGTCCGGGTCTGCTCGATCCCCAGATCGACCACGAACACGTCGACCCCGGTCAGATCGGGCAGGTCAGGGTCGTCGACGCGGACGGCGGAATCCACGATCTGCGCCAAGGCCAGCAACTCGCCTGGCCGCTGCGCGAACCGGCGCAAGCTGACCGTGCCGGTATTGAGGGCGACCATGCGCGGTTCGATCGAGGTCACCCGCAGCATCGGCACGAAGATCCGCCGCCGTGTCGGTAACTCGACCACCAGCCCGTGGACCCGTGGCTGCTGCCGGTCGTAGCGAATGGCCACCACGACATCGCGTATCCGGCCGATAGACTCCCCATCCGGACCGAGCACCGCCAGGCCGGCCAGCCTGGCGACGTACACCCTGGTAGCTGCCATGACTGTCAGGCTAGAGGGTTCGGGCCGACCAGGGCCGACGAGAAGGAGAGTTGATGAAGCCGCGCCGATCCGTGCTCGCCGTGCCGGGTAGCAACCCGAAGATGATCGAAAAAGCCAAAGGGTTGCCGGTCGACGAGGTGTTCCTCGACCTGGAGGACGCCGTCGCGCCGGGAGCAAAAGCCGCGGCGCGGGCGAATATTGTTGCTGCACTGAACGATTCCGGCTGGGGTGATCAGCTGAAGGTGGTCCGGGTCAACGATTGGACCACCGCCTGGACCTACGCCGACGTGATCTCGGTCGTCGACGGCGCAGGCACCGCCCTCGATGCCATCTTGCTGCCGAAGACCACCGACGCCGGTCAGGTGCGCGCGCTGGATCTGCTGCTGACCCAGCTGGAACAGGCCAACGGCCTGGAACCCGGCCACATCGGCATCGAACCACAGATCGAGAATGCGCTCGGTTTGCGCAATATCGACCAGATCGCCACCGCCAGTCCCCGGGTACAGGCACTGGTGTTCGGTCCGGCCGATTTCATGGCCAGCATCAACATGCGCACCCTGGTGGTCGGTGAACAGCCGGAGGGCTACCAGCCCGGCGACGCCTACCATCACATTCTGATGACCATCCTGCTCACCGCCCGCGCACACGGCCTGCAGGCCATCGACGGCCCCTATCTGCAGATCCGCGACCTCGACGGATTTCGCCGCGCCGCCGCCCGCACCGCGGCTCTGGGTTTCGACGGCAAATGGGTGCTGCATCCGAGTCAGGTGGACGCGGCCAACGAGATCTTCAGTCCGCGTCAAGACGATTACGACCGGGCCGAACTGATCCTCGACGCCTACGCGTACCACACCTCGGCGGCAGGCGGTGCCCGCGGCGCGGTCATGCTCGGCGAGGAGATGATCGACGAAGCCAGCGCCAAGATGGCTGCGGTGATCGCGGAAAAGGGCCGGGCCGCCGGTATGAAACGCACCTCTGTTTTCACCCCGCCGCCGGCGTGAACCACTGATATGCGGCCGCATACCGATGATGGACCGGACACAGCTGCAGCGTCGCGGCCGCATCGGATAGCAGAATGGAGTCATGACGAATCCCTTGGGGAACGCCAATCGCGGTAGGCAGAACCTGCCGACACCCCCGTCGGGCTGGCCGGTCGGCTCGTACCCGACCTATGCCGAGGCGCAGCGGGCCGTAGACTATCTGGCCGACAACCAGTTCCCGGTGCAGAACGTGACCATCGTCGGAGTGGACCTGATGCAGGTCGAGCGAGTTCTTTACCGGTTGAACTGGGGCAAGGTCATCGGCGGCGGTATCGTGTCCGGCGCGTGGCTCGGGTTGTTCCTCGGGCTGCTGCTGAGCCTGTTCACCGCAGGAAGTGCCTTCGGTCCGCTGCTGGTCGGCCTGATCGGCGGCATCATCTTCGGGCTGATCTCCGCCACCATCCCGTATGCGGCGACCCGCGGGCAGCGCGATTTCGCCTCGACCATGCAGTTGGTCGCGGGCCGCTACGACGTGCTGTGCGATCCCAGAACCGCCGAGCAGGCGCGGGACCTGCTCGCCCGGCTGGCCATCTAGGCGATGGACGTGGTCGAACAGGTACGCGGCGGGGTGCTGCGGCACTTCGGTGTTGACTCCTCCGCTGTCGATGCCGCCTCGGTGACCTTCCTCGGGCTGGAATCGATCGAGATCCTGCGCATCGCATCCGACGATCTGGTGCATTACGCGACGCTGGGCGGTTCGCGGCATCCGATGGGCGACCCCGCCGAGGTCCTCGCCGACCCGGTGCGTGGGCCGCGCGCCGAGCTGGTGCTGACCTTGCGCGCGGGCGTCGGCGCGAGTTCCGGTTTGGCCAAATCGCTCGGCGTACTTGTCGCCGCACCCGCGGTGGAAGGCGTTGTGCTGCAAGAGGATGCCCTGCTCGATCTGGGCGAGCCACTGTGGCGGGATGCCCCGTTCACCGCGGTACTGCTCGGCGCGAGTGATATTCCGGAGATCCGGCTGCCCGAACCCGCCGAGCCGGTGCGATATTTCAGCGTTGCCCCGGTGACCGCCACCGAGGCCGCGTGGGTGCGGGTCAGGGGCGCCCAGGCGCTGCGCGACGCGTGGGCCGAAGCGGGGATCGATGTGCGTGACCCGCGGCGGGGAGTCGCGCAGTTGTGACAGCCGGGGCGGTCACCCTGACAGCCCGCTGACGGCGCACCTGGCGGTTCGCTGACGAATGCTCCGTCGGCGTATCTGGTGGGTGCATCTGATGGTCCGCTGACGGCGCACTGCCAAACTGGAGGGCGTGCGCATCGATCTGCATACCCATTCCACCGCATCAGACGGCACCGACACCCCGGCCGAGCTGGTGCGCAAGGCGGCCGAGGCCGGTCTGGACGTCGTCGCGATCACCGACCACGACACCACCTCGGGGTGGGCCGAGGCGGTTGCGGCCCGGCCTGCGGGGCTGACCTTGGTGCGGGGTATGGAGATGTCGTGCGTCGGCCGCGGCGACGACGGCTGGCCGGTGGCGGTGCATCTGCTGGCCTATCTGTTCGATCCCGCCGACCGCAGTTTCGCGCAGGAGCGTGAGCGGCTGCGGGCCGAACGCACCGAACGGTTGCGGGCGATGGCCGAGCGCATGGCGGCCGACGGTCTGCCCATCGACCCGGTCGCGGTACTGGCCTCGGCAGGCCCGTCGGCGGGGCGCCCGCATCTGGCCCGCGCGCTGGTCGCGGCCGGTGTAGTGGCATCGGTGGACGCGGCGTTCGTCGAACTGCTCGCCCCGCGCGGGCGTTATTACGTGGAAAAGGCCGATACACCGTTGCGTCGCGCGGTGGAGATGATCGCTGCTGCGGGCGGGGTGAGTGTGGTCGCTCACGCCCGCGCCCGCAAGCGCGGCCGGCTGTTGGCGCTGGACGAGGTCAGGGAGCTGGCGGGCGCCGGGCTCGGCGGGCTAGAGGTCGATCACCCCGACCACAGCCGAGCCGATCGGCTGCTGTTGCAGGAGCTCGCTGCCGATCTCGGGCTGCTCACCACCGGCTCGTCGGACTACCACGGCACCAACAAAACCCTCCGGCTCGGCGAATGCACCACCGATCCGGCGCAGTTCGAGAAACTGGTCGGCCGCGCGACCGGGGTGCCGGTGGTCGGCTCGTGAAATTGGCGCGCGGAATAAGCGGGATCGTCGCCGCCGGGGTGGTGTTGCTCGCGTTCGTCGTGGTGGGTGCCGCGTTTCTCGGTGCGCGGCGTGGGTTTCCCGGGCCGGGCGGGGTTTCGGTGATCTGGCATGTGGTAATTGCGGCGATAGCTATTGCGGCGCAGGTGTTTTCGGATCGGCAACGCGGTGCGGCCGCTTTCGCCGCTTCCGCCGCGGTGGTGTTGGCGGCTGGGGTTCTACTCTGGACCCAATGGTGGGGCTGAGGAGAACCCTGCCTCGAGTGGGACGCCGGGCAGGGGCTCACAGCCGGGAAGGTGCGGGGGAGTGACAGCTCACCTCCGAGGCGCAACCTCCTGCGCGTTTCTTCTTACGTGGGGATAACTCCAGCGCCCTACCCTGAGTCGATGGCAGGACCGACACCGAACACAACACGCATGAGGCGCCCGGTTTGGAAATCGACCGAGGTAGCTGGCAGAATGTTGCGGATTCCCGACCGTTGCCACCGCCGGGCAGGGGATAACCGGCTGTTACCGCTGCACGACGCACCATCGTGACCGGTGACGGCCCTGCTCTCGAGTTCTACCGGGCCCACCCGTCCGGCTCCCGCTGCACCGGATCAGTGCTACCCCGAGCCTTCGTATTCACCTCGTTTCGGCGAGTACGCGGCGGATCGACTCCCACCGGAAACATGCCGGTCAGCGCACCCGATGAGCGTTATGACGCACCTAACACCCAATACCCGGCGGTAACCGTCCCCCGGTTGCGACCGTACCGAGCAGGAGTGAAATCGTGTCACCTGTGACTGACGCACCGAATGCCACTGCCAGCAAAAATGAGGCCGCTGATCTGACGGCGATCACTCATGAGGAGATCTTCGCCGGTCACCTCGGCGGCAAGCTGTCGGTAGAGCTCAGCTCGCCGCTGGACACCCAGCGCGACCTATCGATCGCCTACACCCCCGGTGTCGCGCAGGTCAGTCGCGCGATCGCGGAGGATGCGGCGCTGGTTAAGCGCTACACCTGGACCGACCGGCTGGTCGTGGTGGTCAGCGACGGCACCGCGGTGCTCGGCCTCGGCAATATCGGCCCGCGCGCCTCGCTGCCGGTGATGGAGGGCAAGGCGGCACTGTTCAAGAAGTTCGCCGGGCTCGACTCCATTCCGCTCGTGCTCGACACCACCGACGTGGACGAGATCGTGGAAACGCTGGTCCGGCTGCGGCCCAGCTTCGGTGCGGTCAACCTGGAAGACATCTCCGCGCCCCGCTGCTTCGAGATCGAGAAGCGGGTTGTTGAGGCACTGGACTGCCCGGTGATGCACGACGACCAGCACGGCACCGCCATCGTGGTGCTGGCGGCGCTCAACGGTGCGGCCAAGGTGCAGGGCCGCAACCCCGCCGACCTGAAGGTCGTGGTGTCCGGTGCGGGCGCGGCAGGCGTGGCCTGCACCAATATCCTGCTCGCTGCAGGCATCAAGGACGTCACCGTGCTCGACTCGCGGGGCATCATCGGCCGTGAGCGGCTCGACCTCAACGAAGTGAAGTCCGAGCTGGCGCAGCGCACCAATCCGCGCGGGCTTTCCGGTTCCGCCGCCGACGCGCTGGCCGGTGCCGATGTGTTCCTCGGCCTGTCCGCCGGAAAGATCCCGGAAGAGCTCATTGCGTCGATGGCGCCGGAGTCGATCGTGTTCGCCATGTCGAACCCGGATCCGGAGATCCACCCCGATGTGGCCGCCAAGTACGCGTCGATCGTCGCCACCGGCCGCAGCGACTTCCCGAACCAGATCAACAACGTGCTCGCCTTCCCTGGCGTCTTCAAGGGCGCTCTCGACGCGGGGGCGCGCCGGATCACCGAGGGGATGAAGATCGCCGCCGCCGACGCGATCCTCGGTGTCGTCGCCGATGAGCTGGCCGTCGACAAGATCGTGCCGAGCCCGCTCGACCCGCGCGTCGCGCCTGCGGTCGCCGACGCCGTCGCCGCCGTGGCCCGCGCCGAAGGCGTTGCCTGAGCAGTAGTCAGCTGACGAACCAGCGGGGCGTCCGGTTCCGGGTCTGAGCCGGTATCGGTGCGCTCGCAGGCACCGGTACATTCTGTGACGTCCATACCGCCCTGATGGGTGCCCCGCTGGTTAACGGAGAGTTGGTGTCGCCGGATGGTGCTGGCTGCGTCGAGGCGGATGCTGGCCCGAGTCCTTGTCGCCGCGGCTGCCGCGCTGGCAGTGTCCTGTGGAAGTGATGATGCGCCCGCGCCGGTCGTGGTGGGTGCGGGGGACTCGGCGGAATCACGCGTGCTTGCCGAGGTTTACGCGCAGGCGCTGGCGCGCACCGGCATCGTCACCGCAGTGCGACCGGATCTGGGCGGCCGCGCCGACTATCTGGCGGTGTTGGACGCGGCCGAGGTGACGCTGGTCGGCGAGCACAACGGCGCGCTGCTGGCCGCGCTCGGCGCCGACAGCGAGGACGGGACCGTCGACAAGGTGACCGAAGCGTTGTACGGGTCGCTCCCGCCGGGACTGGTGGTCTCCGACGCCGCCGACGGCACCGATCTGCGCCCACGGGTGGTGCTCACCGACGCGGCCGCCGGGCAGTACCGCATCGGCTCGATCGACGATCTGCTGCCGCATTGCCCGGCCTTCACCGTGGCCGTCGCCCCGGTATCCGGCTTGCTCACGCTGCCCGCGCCCGCGGCGGATATCGACGGCTGCGAATTCGCCGCGACCCTGACGCTGCCCGATGCAGGTGAACTGCGTCGCGCCCTCACCGAGGGCCGGGCCCAGGCGGGCGTACTCACCGGTCCCGCCGAACTGATGCCCGGCGGCGGGGCAGGGCTGACCGTGCTGTCCGACGACGAATACGCTTTGCCCGCCCAGAATGTACTGGCCCTGGTCCGCAAGAATGTGCTCGGTGAACGGCAGTGGGAAAAACTCAACTATGTCGCCGGTGAACTCACCACCGACGAACTGCTGACCATGGTGCGCCGGGTCCGCGACGATGCGGCCGACCCGGCGGAGCTCGCACGCACCTGGCTGGACGCCCACGGCCTGTAGCGGGGAGAATCGCCACCCAGGCAGATGACGTTGGATCACAGGACGCACCACGGTTCCCAGCTGACCTGGCGCTACCGAACCCGGCGTCTCGGGTGCCTCCGATCAGGAACGGAAACGATGTCTTCTCAACGTAATCCATGGCTGGCGTTATTCGCGCTGGTCATCGGGTTCTTCATGATCCTGTTGGATACGACGATCGTCGCGGTCGCCAACCCGGCCATTATGCAGAGCCTGCACACCGATATCGACGCCGTCATCTGGGTGACCAGCGCCTACCTGCTCGGCTACGCTGTGCCGCTGCTGGTGACCGGACGGCTCGGCGACCGCTTCGGCCCCAGGAACGTCTATCTGCTCGGGCTCGCAGTCTTCACTGCCGCGTCGCTGTGGTGTGGGCTGTCGGGCACGATCGCCATGTTGATCGCGGCGCGCGCAGTCCAAGGCCTCGGCGCGGCGTTGATGACCCCACAGACCATGGCGGTCATCACCCGCACCTTCCCGCCGGACCGGCGCGGGGCGGCCATGGGACTGTGGGGCGGTGTCGCGGGCCTGGCCACGCTGGTCGGCCCGATCCTCGGCGGTGTGCTGGTCGATGGGCTCGGCTGGGAATGGATTTTCATCGTCAACGTCCCGGTTGGGATCTTCGCGTTCGCGTTGGCCGTATGGCTGGTTCCGGCGCTGCCCACCAATCAGCACAAGTTCGATATCCCCGGTGTCGTACTCAGCGCGGTCGGCATGTTCTTGCTCGTATTCGGCATCCAGGAAGGCAATACCTACGACTGGTCGTTGCGGATCTGGCTGCTGATCGGCGCCGGTGTGGTTGTGCTCGCGGTATTCCTGGTGAATCAGGCCCGCAATACCGGGGAGCCGTTGGTGCCGCTCGGCCTGTTCCGGGAACGCAACTTCGCGTTGTCGAATCTTGCTATCGCGACAATGGGCGCGGCGTCGACGGCGGTGATGATACCGACCTACTTCTACCTGCAAGCTGTGCGGGAATTGACGCCAACCGAGTCGGCGCTGGTCTTCGCACCGATGGCGATTGTGACCGGTATCTGCGCGCCGTTCATCGGCAAGCTCAGCGACCGGATGCATCCGCGTTTGATTCCCGCCGCCGGGTTCACCTTGTTCGCGTTGTCGGTGATGTGGTTCGCGAAGTTGATGACGCCGGACTCTGCGCTGGTCTGGTTCCTGGTAGCGGGAGGTCTGGCCGGTTTCGCCAACTCCTGCATCTGGTCGCCGCTGGCGACCACCGCCACCCATAATCTGCCGGTGCAGCGTGCGGGCGCGGGCGCGGGTGTGTACAACACGACCCGTCAGGTGGGTGCGGTACTCGGCAGCGCCGCGATCAGCGCCCTGGTCGCCGCCCGCATGAACGCAGGCGGCCTCGGCGAGGCCCCGGTCGGGGAAGGTGTGGGCGCAACCGCCATCCCGGAACCGGTCAAGGCTGCGTTCAGCTCGGCGCTAGAGGAATCCACCTATCTGCCCGCTTTGTTCCTGTTGGCGGGCGCGGTGGCTTCGTTCCTGTTCGTGCGGCACGGGGTATCTGCCCGAACCGGAGCGACGCCGCCCGTGGAGCGAGCGAAGACCGAATCCCTGACTCCTTGAGCCGGGCATGACACACGAAGGCGCCGGTAGCGAATCCGTTCGCTACCGGCGTCTTCGTCCAGGCGATCAGCTGTAGATCTTGTCGACCTCGGCGGCGTACTGCTTCATCACCACGGCACGCTTGAGCGACATCTTCGGGGTGAGCTCACCGGTTTCCTGAGTCCAGTCGACGGTCAGGATCCGGGTCTTCTTGATCTGCTCGGCCTTGGAGACTTGCTTGTTGGTCTCGGCAACCGCGGCATCGATCTCGGCGACCAGGCTCGGGTGCTCCACCACCTGTTCGATCGGGGTGTCCGCGGCGAGACCGTTGCGTTCCTTCCAGCCGGGCAGCGCCTCCGGGTCCAGAGTCACCAGCGCGGCGACGAACGGTTTGGCGTCGCCGACCACCATCACCTGGCTGATCAGCGGATGTGCCCGCAGCGAATCCTCTAGCAGCGACGGGGAGACGTTCTTGCCGCCGGCGGTGACGATGATCTCCTTCTTGCGGCCGGTGATGGTGATGAAGCCGTCCGCGTCCAGGGTGGCCAGGTCGCCGGTCTTGAACCAGCCGTCGTCGAACGCCTCCTCGGTGGCCTCGGCGTTACCCCAGTAGCCGTCGAATACCACCGAACCGCGCAGCAGCAGCTCGCCGTCCTCGGCGATCCGGGCGGCATGCCCCTCGATCGGGCGGCCGACGGAGCCGACCCGGATGTGCTCGGGGGTGTTCACCGAGACGGCGGCGGTGGTTTCGGTGAGGCCGTAGCCCTCGTAGATGGTGACGCCGACACCGCGGAAGAAGTGACCGAGGCGTGCTCCCAGCGGGCCGCCGCCGGACACCGCGGCCTCGCAGTTGCCGCCGAGCGCGGCGCGCAGCTTGCCGTAGACCAGCTTGTCGAACAGCGCATGCTTGAGCTTGAGCACCAGGCCGGGGCCACCGGTCTCCAGCGCCTGGCTGTAGGCGATGGCGGTGTCGGCGGCGGCGTCGAAGATCTTGCCCTTGCCCTCGTCGTGTGCCTTCTGCTTGGCGCCGTTGTACACCTTTTCGAACACTCGCGGCACCGAGAGCACGAAGTGCGGCTTGTGCTCGGCGAACTGCTGCACCAGGGTCGTCCAGTCGGAGGTGTGGGCCACGGTGACCTTGGCGTCGAACGCGGCTAGGCCGACAGCGCGGGCGAACACGTGCGCCAGCGGCAGGAACATCAGGGTCTTTTTGCCCGGTGCGACGTACTTACCCAGCGCGATCCGGTCCGACTTCGATTCGGCATACAGGTTGGCATGGCTGAGCATGACGCCCTTGGGTCTGCCGGTGGTGCCGGAGGTGTAGATCAGGGTGGCCGGGGAGGCGGCAACGACCTGGCTGCGGCGGTTGTGCACGGCCTCGTCGTCGAGGTCGGAGCCGCGGCCGATGATCTCCTCGATCGCGCCGGTATCGAACTGCAGCGTCTCGCGCAGGTCGGGCAGCGCGCCTTCACCGATCTCGTCGATCACGGCGCGATGTTTGGCGTTGTCGACGACCAGCAGTTTGGTGGCGGAGTCTTGCAGGATCCACTTGGCCTGCTCGGCCGACGAGCTGTCGTAGATGGCCACGGTGCAGCCGCCCGCGGCCCAGGTGGCGAAGTCGAGGACGACCCATTCGTAGCGGGTGGGTGCCATGATCGCCACCCGGTCGCCGAGCTCGATACCGGAGGCGATGAGACCTTTCGCCACGTCGGTGACGGTCCTGGCGAACTGTGTCGCCGTCACATCCTGCCAGCCGCCCTTGCCATCGGGGATGTTGAACAGCACCGCGTTCGGCGATTCCTGGGCATGGCGGAAGACGCCGTCGGAATTATTGGCGTCCTCGGGAATGGTGTAGGAAGCCGGAGCTTCGAACTCTCGCATCATGGCCCTTCCACGTGGGTTAACTCGTCAGTAATTTACGGCACCCGCGGAGGGGCCGTGACTTCGACCACCCGTTACCGGCTCCGGTCCGCGCTCCGGCCCGCGCGAACAAAGCCGGTCAGTGATCATCCTAGGTCGCGAAGATGCGCCTCAGGTATGGCTTCACCAGATATGGCTTCGCACAGAAAATCGGCCAGCTCCCGAAGAATCGAGGACGCAGACCCGACCAGTGCGGCCTGCAACTGCGCCACATGCCATAGCCCGCTGCTCTCGGTGAACGCGACCGTCACACCGGCCGCGCGCAGGGCCGCGGCCAACTCGATGCACTGGCTGTGCAACAGCTCGCCGGTATCGACCTGAACATAGGTCGGCGGCAGGCCATGCAGCATCCCGCGCAGCGGTGCGTAACCGGGATCGGTGTTGTCGCCGCCGCCCAGATACGCCTCAGCGCAGGCTCGTGACCATGGCTTGCTGATGACCAGGTCGCGGTGCCGATCGGGAATCTGATTCGGGTCGGCCCACGGTGCGATCAGCCCGAGCGCGGCCGGGGTGTACCCGTGCCGGGCGATCAGGCGTTGCGCGGTGGCCAGCGACAGCCCGCCACCGGCGGAATCACCGGCGATGGCGATCCGGCTCGGGGACAGGCCGAGGCCGTCGACCAGTTCCACAAACGCTGCCTCCGCATCGTCGAGCGCGGCCGGGAACGGGTGCTCCGGGGCCAGCCGATAGTCCAGCGAGTAGACGGGGACGCCGGTCTGGTGCGCCAGCCGTGCGGTGAGCGAACGGTGGGTGGCCGTCGAACCGACCGCATACCCGCCGCCGTGCAGATACAGCACCGCCGCGGAGGAGTCGCTGGCCGCCGTGCCGTGCCGTTCGGCAGGGCGGCCACCCAGGCGCAGGCGATGCACGACCGTGCCGGACGGGACAGGTTGCAGCCGGGAACCGATATCGAGCAGTGCCCGCTGCGCCCGCCACGGTAGCCGTTCGTTCAAACCGACCCGGTAGAACGGGTTCAGCAGGGCCCGTGCGATCGGCAACGGGATCGCGATATCGCGCATATTCTTCTTTCGAGCAGGGCAGGCCGAGCGATCAGGGTAGGAAGCGTCGTTCGACGTTGGCCGCGATGCGCTGATAGGTCGACGGGATCGCCCGCACGAACAGATCGAGCAGCGTGGCCTCCCAGCCGATCAGCACCCGGCCGCGACCTTTGCGCACACCGTCGACGATCGTCTGCGCCGCCATCTCCGGGGAGTGGATGGCCAGGTATTTGTCGAACATCGAGCTGGCGTTCTTACCGTCGATTCCCTCGGCGTAGGTGGCGCTGCGGGCCACGGCGGTCTTGATCCCGCCCGGATGCACACAGGTCACCTGCACCGGCTTGCGGCCGACGATCATCTCCTGGCGCAATGCCTCGGTGAAACCGCGCACCGCGAACTTCGCCGAGTTGTACGCGCTCTGCCCCGGGACCGCCAGCAGCCCGAACAGGCTGGACACGTTCACCACATGACCGGCGCCGGATTCGATCAGATGCGGCAGAAAAGCCTTGGTGCCGTTGACGACTCCCCAGAAGTCGACATCCATCACCCGATCGAAATCCTTGAACTCGGTCTTGTCCACATCGCCGTGGTGGGCGATACCGGCGTTGTTGTACACCTGGTGCACCACGCCGAAATGCGCCTTCACCGCATCGGCGTAGGCAAGCACTGCTTCCCGCTCGGCCACATTGAGCCGATCGGATTTCACCTGCGCACCGAGCTCCTCGCAGCTGTGCACGGTTTCGGCGAGACCGTCTGCGTCGATATCCGACAGTGCCAGCTTCGCGCCGCGGCGGGCCAGGTTGATCGCCAGCGCCCGGCCGATACCGGAACCGGCCCCGGTGATCACGCAAACTTTGCCGCGGAAGTAGCCGTCGTTGCTCACTGTGCGGTCACCACTTTCAGATCAGGGGAGGTGGTGTCGCCGACGGTGGTCGTCTCGTAGGCGGCGACATCGAATTTCTTGGTGAGCCTACGGAATTCGAAGGTGAAATCCGGCCACAGGGTGGTGTTGTTGCCGTGCTTGTCCAGGTACCAGCTGGCGCAGCCGCCGGTATTCCAGACGCTCTTGACGAGCTTGGCTTGCAATTCGGCGTTGAATGCGTCCTGCACTTCGCGGCGGACCTCAACGGTACGCAGGCCGAGCCGATCGAAGGTGGCCAGCGCGTCGGAGATGTAGTTGATCTGCGATTCGATCATGTACACCATCGACGTGTGGCCCAGTCCCACGTTGGGGCCGAGCAGGAAGAACATGTTCGGGAAGTTGGCGATCGCGGAACCTTTGTAGCCTTGCTGGCCGATCGCGTCGAACACCTCCGACAGGGTGCGTCCGTCCTTACCGGCGATGGTGTTGTAGGTCGGCGAGTCGGTGACGTGGAAGCCGGTGGCCACGATGATGGCGTCGACCTCGCGGACGGTGCCGTCCTTGGTGACGATGGCGTTTTCGCGCACCTCGGCGATCCCGTCGGTCACCACGTCGACGTTGTCGCGGCTCAGGGCGGGGTAGTAATCGTTGGAGATCAGCATGCGTTTGCAGCCGATCCGGAAGTTCGGGGTCACCTTGGCGCGCAGTTGCGGGTCGCGGATCTCGTACTGCAGTTTCGCCTTGGCCAGCGCCTCCATGCCGCGCATCAGCGGAGGGAACTTCGCCAGGCCGACGACCTGGGTTTCGCGGGCGGCGTAGATGGCGGCGCGGGACAGGCGCTGCACACCGGGCAGGTATTTGAACGCGAGCCGCTCGGGCAGCAGGTAGGGGCGGTCGAGCCGGGGCAGCAGCCAGGGGGCGGTGCGCTGGTAGACGTCGAGGTGGGCGACCTTGGGCGCGATGGCGGGCACGATCTGGATCGCCGAGGCGCCGGTGCCGATAATCGCGACCCGCTTACCGGCCAGATCGGAGTCGTGG
Organism: Nocardia donostiensis; assembly: GCF_002081715.1. GTDB lineage: Bacteria > Actinomycetota > Actinomycetes > Mycobacteriales > Mycobacteriaceae > Nocardia > Nocardia donostiensis. The sequence continues at coordinate 15,270 of NZ_MUKP01000025.1, forward strand.
TTCCAGCGGGCGGAGTGGAAGATTTCGCCGGTGAAGTCGTTGATGCCCTTGATATCCGGTAGCGCGGGTTCGCAGAGCGCGCCGACCGCGGAGACCACGGTATCGGCGGTGAAGGAGCCCTGGCTGGATTCGATCTCCCAGCGGCTGTCCTCGTTGTTCCACCTTGCCCCGGTGACGTCGCAGTTGAACAGGTGCTTGTCCAGCACGTTGTACTTTTCGGCGACGTTGCGGATGTAGCCCTGGATTTCGTTCTGCCGGGAGAAGGAGCGCGACCAGTTCGGGTTGAGCGCGAAGGAATACGAGTACAGATGTGACGGCACGTCGCAGGCGGCGCCGGGGTAGGTGTTATCGCGCCAGGTGCCCCCGACGTCGTGGCCACGCTCCAGCACCAGGAAATCGTTGCGCCCCTGCTGAGACAACCGGATCGCCAGACCGAGGCCGGCGAACCCGCTGCCGATGATGATGGTCCGTAGATGCCGGACGGGGCGGTTGCCGACAGCTTTGTCTGTAACCTTGCGACTCATATATCGCAGAGTACGTCCCTATTGAGTGGAGGTCAATAGTATTGACCGATGTTCAGTAGGTCGGCAGCAGGTTATTGACCGACGTTCAGTAGGATGAGGGCGTGCGTAGGACCAGTTCAGCCGAAACAGCCAAGCGAGTCCGCCTCAATCCACAAGAGCGCCGAGCTCAGCTGATCGAGCTGGGTCTCGAGATGCTCGGCGAACGCTCCCTCGAAGACATCTCCGTCAGCGATATCGCCGCCCAAGCCGGAATCTCGCGCGGGCTGCTGTTCCACTACTTCCCCACCAAACAGGACTTCCAGCTAGAAGTCGCCCGCGAAGCCAACGCCGAACTACTGACGCGGGTGACCCCCGACCTGTCGCTGGGCCTATCGGAAATGCTGCGGGATTCGGTGAGTCGCTACGTCGACTACGCCAGCGAAAGCCGCACCTCGTATCAAGCGCTGCTGCGCGGCCCGTCCGGCTCCAACCCGGAACTGGCGGCCATGGTCGACCAGACCCGCAGCGCTATCGTGCACATCATCCTCGCCGCGGCCCCTGTCCCGACCGCAGAACGAGACCAGCCCCGGCTGCTGCTCACGGTGCGCGGCTGGATCGCGTTCGCCGAAGAGACCACGCTGTCGTGGCTGCGCGAAGAAACCATCACCCGAGCCGAACTCGTCGACCTGCTGATGGAATCACTATTGGCGCTGACGAATACGGTCAACCCGGCGCTGGCCGACGCATTCCGCGACTGAACGCCCCCTGGAGCCAACAGGCTCAATTCCACATCTGGTCTATGCCGCTCGGCCGCTGCGAGTGTTCGCCGAGTTCTTGCTGGTCGAAGCGTGACTCGTCGCCGAGAGGCGGGTGGTCGGGTTCGGCGGGGCGCCGGGAAAACTGTAGGAGTTCGTAGATCGCCAGGTCCACGAGGGCCTGCTTGGCGGGAACACCGGTCAACCGGGATGTCGTACGCAGATCTTTACCGGGATTGGCGGGATCGTCGACAGTTGCCGACATTTTGCCTCCTCGAGATCACATGCCTATTACTGCCCCGAGCAGACAGCATTATGAACACAGCGGAGACGGTGCAGGGGGAGGTTGGGGAGAAGTTGCACAGAACCCGGCAGAACTAGGGAAAACACCGTCCTTCGGTCGGTTTCGGTGGTGAGCTGCCGAGCGGCGGTGCAGACGACAAAGGGGCCGAGTCGACGGACTCGGCCCCTTCTACCGGGTAGCGATCAGTTGGTCGGCAAGAATGCCTCTGCGATGATCTCGGCCTGTTCGACCGCGTGCACCTTGCTCGACCCCGAGGACGGAGCCGACATAGCGCGACGGGAGATGCGGCGCAGCTTGCCCACATGATCGGGCAGGATCTCGGGCAGGTGCAGGCCGAAGAACGGCCAGGCGCCCTGGTTGGCCGGTTCCTCCTGAACCCAGACGATGTCATCGGCGTTCGGGTAACCCGACAGCGCCTCGTTCAGGCGGAACTTCGGCACCGGGTACAGCTGCTCGACACGCACGATCGCGATGTCATCGCGCTTCTGCTTGGCCTTGGCGGCGGCCAGCTCGTAGTAGAGCTTGCCGCTGGTCAGTAGAACGCGCTTCACCGCATCGCGATCGCCGGTGCCCTGCTCGTAGGTCGGCTCGTCGAGCACCGAGCGGAACCGGCCCTCTGTGAAGTCCTGCAGGTCGCTGACCACGGCCTTGTTGCGCAGCATCGACTTCGGAGTGAAGACGACCAGCGGCCGGCGGATGCCGTCGAGCATATGGCGGCGCAGCAGATGGAAGTAGTTCGCCGGAGTCGACGGCACCGCGACAGTCATCGAACCCTCCGCACACAGCTGCAGGAACCGCTCGATACGGCCCGAGGTGTGGTCGGGACCCTGGCCCTCGTGACCGTGCGGCAGCAGCAGCACGACCTCCGACAGCTGACCCCACTTGGCCTCACCGGAAGAGATGAACTCGTCGATGATCGTCTGCGCACCGTTGACGAAGTCGCCGAACTGCGCCTCCCACAGCACCAGCGCATCCGGGTTGCCCAGCGAATAGCCGTACTCGAAACCGACCGCGGCGAATTCGCTCAGGGCCGAATCGTGTACCGCGAACCAACCCGGATTGGCGCTGCCGATGTTGTGCAGCGGCGTGTACTCCTGCGCGGTCTTGCGGTCGATGATCACCGCATGCCGCTGGGTGAACGTGCCGCGCCGCGAGTCCTGGCCGGTCAGTCGCACCGCCCGGCCCTCGTCGATGAGGGTGCCGAAGGCGAGCAGTTCGGCGAACGCCCAGTCGATCTTGCCCTCGTAGGCCATTTCGCGGCGCTTCTCCAGCACCGGCTTGACCCTCGGGTGCACGGTGAAACCGTCGGGGACGTTGAGGAACGCATCGCCGATCCGCTGCAGCACCGACTTGTCCACGGCGGTTACCACCGTGGCGGGCACCTTCTGGTCGTTCTCGACCGATTCGGACGGCTCCGGCGGATATTTCTCCAGTTCGCGGACCTCGTTGAACACCCGCTCCAGCTGGCCCTGGTAGTCGCGCAGCGCGTCCTCGGCCTCCTTCAGCGAGATATCGCCGCGGCCGATCAGGCTTTCGGTGTAGCTCTTGCGGACACTGCGCTTGGTGTCGATGACGTCGTACATGTACGGCTGGGTCATCGACGGGTCGTCGCCCTCGTTGTGGCCGCGCCGCCGGTAGCAGATCAGATCGATCACGACGTCCTTGCGGAACTTCTGCCGGAAGTCTACCGCCACCCGGGACACCCAGTCGCACGCCTCCGGGTCGTCGCCGTTGACATGGAAGATCGGCGCCCCGATGAACTTCGCGATATCGGTGGAGTATTCGGTGGACCGGCTGTTCTCCGGCGCTGTGGTGAAACCGATCTGGTTGTTCACCACGATGTGGATGGTGCCGCCGGTCCGGTAGCCGCGCAGTCCGGACAGGTTCAGCGTCTCCGCGACCACACCCTGACCCGCGAACGCGGCGTCACCGTGCAGCATCAGCGACACGACCGAGAAGCCTTCCTCGCCGTCGCCCTTGTCCAGCAGATCCTGCTTGGCGCGGACGAGGCCCTCCAATACCGGGTCCACCGCCTCGAGGTGCGAGGGGTTCGCGGTCAGCGAAACCTCGATCTCGTTGTCGCCGAACATCTGCAGGTAGGTGCCCTGCGCGCCCAGGTGGTACTTGACGTCGCCCGAACCGTGAGTGGCGGCCGGGTTCATATTGCCCTCGAACTCGGTGAAGATCTTCGAGTACGGCTTGCCGACGATATTGGCCAGCACGTTCAACCGGCCGCGGTGCGGCATGCCGATGACGACCTCGTCGAGCGAATGCTCGGCGCACTGGTCGATCACCGCGTCCATCATCGGGATCACCGATTCGGCGCCCTCCAGCGAGAAACGCTTCTGCCCGACGTACTTCGTCTGCAGGAAGGTTTCGAAGGCCTCGGCCGCGTTCAGCCGGTTCAGGATGTACTTCTGCTGGGCGACGGTCGGTTTGACGTGCCTCTTCTCCACCCGGTCCTGAATCCACTGCCGCTGCTCGGGCTCGAGGATGTGGGTGTATTCGACGCCGACGTGACGGCAGTAGGAGTCGCGCAGCACCGACAGCACATCGCGCAGCTTCATCCGCTCCTGGCCGTGGAAACCACCGACGTTGAATTCGCGGTCCAGGTCCCACAGGGTCAGCCCGTGCTGGGTGACGTCGAGGTCGGGATGGCTGCGGAATTTGTCCTTGACCAGGCGCAGCGGGTCGGTGTCTGCCATCAGGTGGCCGCGGTTGCGGTAGGCGGCGATCAGCTCGAGCACCCGGGTGCTCTTGTCGACGCCGCGTTCCTTGACGTCCTTGCGCCAACGCACCGGCTCGTACGGCACACCGAGGCCGTGGAAGATCTCGTCATAGAACTCGTCGGAGATCAGCAGCTGGTGGATGGTACGCAGGAAGTCACCCGATTCCGCGCCCTGGATGATGCGGTGATCGTAGGTGGAGGTGAGCGTCATCAGCTTGCCGACACCGATCTCGGCGATGCGCTCATCGCTCATGCCCTGGAACTCGGCGGGGTACTCCATCGCGCCCGCGCCGATGATCGCGCCCTGACCTGGCATCAGCCGCGGCACCGAATGCACGGTGCCGATGGTGCCCGGGTTGGTCAGCGAGATGGTGACGCCGCTGAAGTCCTCGGTGGTCAGCTTGCCGTCGCGGGCGCGGCGCACGATGTCTTCGTAGGCGGTGTGGAACTGCCCGAAGGTCATATCCTCCGCACCCTTGATGGCGGCGACGACCAGTGACCGGCTGCCATCCTTGCCCGGCAGGTCGATGGCCAGGCCGAGATTGGTGTGTGCGGGGGTGACCGCGTTCGGCTTACCGTCGATCTCGGCGAAATGCCGGTTCATGTTCGGGAACGACTTGACCGCCTGCACGATGGCGTAACCGAGCAGATGGGTGAACGAGATCTTGCCGCCGCGGGTGCGGGCCAGGTGGTTGTTGATGACCAGCCGGTTGTCGATCATCAGCTTGGCCGGGATGGCGCGCACGCTGGTCGCGGTGGGAATTGTCAGCGATGCCGACATGTTCCTGGCGACGGCGGCGGCTGCGCCGCGCAGCACCTTGCTCTGGTCCTCGGCCGCGGCGGGCTTGGGGCCGCCGGAGGTGGGTGCGGCATTGGAGCTCGGCGCGGGGGTGGTCTGCGGTTTGCGCGCTTGCTGAGCGTTCGCGGCGGAGCTCTTGGGGGTGGTGGCTACCGATGTCGCGGCAGGGGCGGGCTTGTTCGCAGCAGTCTTGTTGTTCGTCGCGGCTGCGGTGTCGGCGCGCTCTGCGGTGCTCCCACCGGTGACCGAGGCGCGGGCCTGCACGGAGGCGCGTTCGGCGGGGGCAGGGGTCTTCGCGGGCGCGGGCTCGGCGGGCGCGGCCTGGGTGGGTGGGGCCGAACTGTTACCGGAGTCGCCCGAAGTGTCGGGAGTGTAATCGGCGAGGAACTCGTGCCAACTTGCATCGACCGAAGATGGATCTTGTTTGTACTTCTGATACATCTCGTCGACCAACCACTGGTTCTGGCCGAACTGGGAAAGTGAGCTGCTCACAGCAGGTGTTCGCCTCATTTCGTTCTTCGCGCTGCGACGTTTGTGACGTGCCCGGCACGGGGATCAGCGGACGCTCGCCGATTGCCCCCCTCCGAGGATAGGCCCAACCGGAAATCGGCGACCCTACCCACCACCGGTGGTATCCGGTCTCATAGATGACGACTCATCCTCTGTCGAGAATATTCCCTCAGTGTTCGCTGCGGCTGCCCAGAGCCGGGCATAGGGCCCGTCCGCGGCCAGCAGTTCGTCATGGGCGCCGATTTCGGCGATCCGGCCATGCTCCACAACGGCGATCCGATCGGCTCGCGCGGCCGTCGCGAGCCGGTGCGCGACCACGACGGTGGTGCGGTTCCTCGCCAGTGATCTGGTTGCGACCAGCACTTTGTGTTCGGTTTCCGGGTCAAGTGTCGCGGTCGCCTCGTCCAGCAGCAGCAGATCCGGATCGACCAGTTCGGCGCGGGCGAGTGCGATCAGCTGCCGCTGGCCCGCCGAGAGCCCGCGCCCCCGTTCCCCCACCGGCTGGCGCAAACCCATCGGCAGCCCGGCGATCATGTCGGCGGCGCCGACGGCCCGTACGGCCGCGTCGATCTGTTCCTCGGTTGCCGAAGGTTGCCCGAACGCGATATTGCCTGCGATATCGCCGGTGAACAAATGCGCTTCCTGCGGGACGATCCCCAGCCGCGACCGGTACTCGGCCAAGCGGTAGTCGCGGATGTCGACGCCGTCGGCGCGAACCGCGCCCATGGAATCCGTGTCCGTGTCGACGCGCGGCACGCGCGGCACGTCATAAAGACGCGCCAGCAGCTTGACGATGGTGGATTTGCCCGCGCCCGTCGCGCCGACCAGCGCGAGCGTGGTCCCAGGCGGGATATTCAGTTCGACTCCGTCGAGGGCGGGACGCTCGGTGCCAGGATAGTGGAACCGCACTTTGTCGAACTCGATATCGCCGCGCAGCCCGGCCGCGGTGATCGCTACAGCATCCGGCGGGTCGGCGTCGATCGACGAGGGCGTGCGCAACAGCGCGCCGATGCGCCGCAGCCCCACCCTGGCCTGCTGATAACCGTCGAACACCTGCGACAACTGCTGTACGGGCCCGAACAGCAGTTCCAAGTACAGCACGAATGCGACCAAGGTTCCCGTGCTGGTGGTTGCGGTGGCCACCTCCCGTGCGCCGACGAACACCACCATGGCCAGCGCCAGATCGAACCAGGAGCCGACGAACGCGAAGTACACCGCGATTGCCCGCTGTGCTCGCATCCGGCTACGCCGGTACCGCAGCGAGTATTCGGCGAAGCGGCGCGCCGCGAGCCGCTCATGCCTGGCGGCCTGCACCGCGCGCAGGCCCGCGATGTTCTCCTGGAAATCGGCGTTGACCGCGGAAACGTGTTCCCGGGAGACGGTGTAGGCGGCGGAGGAGACGCGCCGGAAAATCACGGTGGCGATCACCAGCGGCGGAAGCACACCGAGTAGCACGACCAGGGCAAGCGAGGTGTCGATGACCAGCAGCGCCAGGGTGATGCCTGCCAGGGTCAGCACGCTCACGATCGATGTCGACACCCCGGTCTGCAAGAACGTCGAGAGCGCGTCGATATCGGTGGTCATCCGGGTCATGATCCGGCCGGACAGTTCCCGCTCGTAGTAGTCCAGCCCCAGCCGTTGCAGATGCGCGAAACTGCGGACCCGCAGCCCGTAGAGCACCCGTTCCCCGGTGCGGGAGGTGAGTTTCGTACCGGCGGCCGTCACCACCCAACCCACCGCCACCAACAGTGCGCCGAGCAGTGCGGCCCAGGCCAGCGCAGACGGTCGAGCGCCGGTGACCCCGGTGTCGATCGCATACCGCACGATCGGCGGGAAACCGATGCCGATCAGCGCGTCCAGCGCGAGCAACCCCACCACGGCCAGTACCAGCCCGCGCACCGGCCACAGCAGCCGGATCAGCCGGAAACCGGGGTCCGGTTCGCGCAGCCGGTCGGGATCCAGACTCGGCTTCTCGGTTGCCGGTGGTAACTGTTCGATGGTGCGGCGCAGTTCCGGTGTGGCGCTCAACTCGGCCGCCGGGGCCGGTAGCTGCTCGAGCACCGGCCGAGGCGTGTGCACGGCCGGAGCGGGCAACCGGATCACCCGGTCGGCATGGGCCAGGGTCGACTCCCGGTGCGCCAGGATCAGGGTGGTGCGGCGGCCCGGGTCGGGGAGGGCGGCGAAGATGGCAGCCTCGGTGACCGCGTCCACCGCGGAGGTGGCGTCGTCGAGCACCAGGATGCGCGGCCGCGCCAGCAGTGTCCGGGCGAGGGCGATCCGCTGCCGCTGCCCGCCGGACAAGGTGAGCCCGCGTTCCCCCACGACGGTGTCGTAGCCGTCAGGCAGGTGCTGGATGAATTCGTCGGCCGCCGCGAGCCCGGCCGCGGCCCTGATCTCGGCGTCGGTGGCGTCCGGGCTGCCGAGGGCGATATTGGCGGCGATAGTGTCGCTGAACAGGAACGGGTCGTCGAAGACGACGCCGATGGCCGAGCGCAGCTGCTCGGCGGGCACGTCGGCGATATCGACACCGGAATCGGCGGGCGAATCCCCGGTGCCGAACAGCCGAATACTGCCCGTATCGGGGCGGTAGAACCGGGGCAGCAGCAGCGAAAGCGTTGTTTTTCCCGAACCAGCCGGACCGATGATCGCCACTGTCTCGCCGGGCTGCACAGTCAGGTCCAGTTCGCGCAGCACCGGAAGTTGCGGGTCGAAGCCGAAGGTCAGCGCGTCGATTTCGATACCGAGCGGGCCGTCGGGCAGATCGAGCGGCCGCGCCGGATCCGCTACCGTCGGCGCCGCATCGATCACCTGGTACACCCGTTCGGCCGCCGCGCGGGTCAGCTGGGTCTGGATCACCACCGAGGCCATGACGCGGACGGTGGCGGTGGTGGTCGCGATATAGGCGGTGAACGCCAGGAAGGTGCCGAGACCGATGCTGCCGCGCAGCGCGAGCACACCGCCGAGCGCGATCACCGCGACCAGCCCGGCCTGCGGGATCGCGGCCAGGGTCGGGGTGAAGCGCGCGTTGATCGCGGCAGCGCGCATCCGCTCGGCGAACAGGGTGCGGCCGTGCCGTTCCAGCACATCGACCATCCGCGCTTCCTGGCCGAACCCTTTGACCACGCGCACACCGGTGACGGTTTCCTCGATGTGCTGAGCCAGTTCGGCAGCGCGCTGCTGCGCCGACCAGGTCGCCGCATGCAGCCGCGGCCGTATCAGGTAGACCACGGCCGCGACGGCGGGCACCATCAGCAGCGTCACCCCGGCGAGCAGCGGCGACAGCCACACCATCACGGCGGCGGCCAGGACGAACTGCAGCAACGCCATACCCGACAGCGGCGCCATCGCCAGCAGCCCCTGCACCAGTTGCAGATCGGTGATGGAGCGCGACACCACCTGCCCGGTGCGGATCGCATCCTGCCCGGCGCCGTCGAGCCGCTGCAGCGAATCGAGCAGTTGCACGCGCAGCGAATGCTGCACATCCAACGACAGCCTCCCGGCAAGCAGCCGCCGCCCGAACGTCGCCAGGAACCGCCCGCAGGCCAGCACCACGAACAGCCAGGCCACCACACCGATCACACCGGTATCGCCGACCCCTGCCGCATCGACGGCCCATTTGGTCAGCAGCGGCGCAACGATCTGCGCCACGGTCCCGATGAGCAGCGCGATCCCGATCCCGGCGAGCGTGCCCGGGTGACGAAGGCATTCGGCCCAGATCCTGCGGAGCCAACCCGGCCTGGCCGGCTCCAGACCAGGATTCCCGGTGGTGGCCGGAACAGCGCGGTTCGCCGTACGCCCGCTCACCGCACCGCCCTGCCCAACCACTTCCTGCTTCATCGTCGAACCGCTCAACCGTGCCGCCCCCTCGACTGCCCCCTGAGATCACCTGCCATCGACCATAACGACACCCACCGACCACAGGTTGTTCCCCTCACTCCTCAGCCATCGACCCAAGCCGCTGATCGTCCCCCTGTTCCGCCCGTTTTCCAGCCTCGCCCGGCTCGCGTTTCAGCTCTCGCCACATACGCACCGGAGACTCCCGAACCGCTCCAGCTACAACTGCCTTGTCCCGCACTCACCCAGCCCCGGCCGGTTTGCGGCCCGGCTCGCGTTTCAGCCCTCGCAGCGCACGCGCCGAAGGCGCAAATCGCGAGGGCTGAAACGCGAGCCACAAGGGGGCCGCAAACCCGCGCGCGCCAGCGCGCCAAAGACACAGCACACCCGCCGCGCCGGAGGCGCGGTCATGTTACAGCTCGGTGTTGCGGACAGCCCACCAGCCGAGGGCGCTGGAACCGATGGCCCACAGCAGCAGGACCACTACGGCGGCGGGGGCGGGGGCGAGTAGGTCGCTGTCGGGGAAGGAGCCGACGGCGATGGTGCTGATGGTCGCCGAAACCGGGAGCAGCGTTGCAAGCCCTGTCCGGCCGATACCGTCGACGACCAGCCAGATCAGTGGTTCGATGACGAAAATCCAGCCGAGTACGGTGGCGATACCGAAGCTCGGCGAGCGCAGCCACAGTCCGATCCCGGTGCCGATCAGCGCCCAGCACACGGCGGCGAACAGTCCGCCGCCGAGCGCGGCGAACAAGTAGCCGGTGACCTCGAATTTATCTCTGCCGAACAAGAACAGGCAGGTGAGGGCCGCGATCTCGGCGGCGGCTGCGGCCGCCAGCGCTGCACCGGCGGTGACGAGCAGTTTCGCTGCGATCAGCTGGTTGCGGTCGGGGATGAACAGCGCGGTTACCGCCAGGGTGTCGTAGCGGTATTCCGAGCCGGCGCTCGCTGCGCCGAACGCGCCGACCGTCAGGATCACTATGGTCAGCGCCAGGTATAGCCCGATCGTGGCGGCGCCGGTGACCGGTTGGCCTTCCGGGTCGAGCGGGCCCGCGAGAATGGCGGTGACCGAACCCGCGACGATCGCGATCGCGATCAGCATCGCACCCAGCACCCGGGTGGAGCGCAGGGTGGCCGCCTTGCGGTATTCGGAATCGACCGCGGGGAGCAGTTCCGCCGGAACAATATCGATCATCGTGGCATCCCGTACGGCATCGAGGTGGACGGCTGCGGCAGCTGCCCCGGTGCGGGGCCGGAGTAGGGGGCGATGGGGCGTGCGGTGGCCGTCCTGGTGAGCGAGGCCAGCACGCGGTCGGGGTGGATCAGATCGGCGACGATACTGTCCAGCCGCACCGAGGCGGCCGCCGCTGCGGCGATGATCTGTGCTTCGGTGGCGTTTGCCACCGCCAACCGCCCGTCGCTCCGGATCACTGCGTCGGTGAAGCCGTGCGCGGCGAGCATTGTCGCCAGTGCGATCGGTGAAGCCGGCGGCGACACAGCCACCACCAGCCGGTCCGGATGACTACGGCGCAGCGCACCCGGAGTGCCCTGATAGACCACGGCGCCTTCGCTGAGCACCATCAGTCGGTCGGCGACCGGCAGCACGGCCGCCAGGCTCTGCGAGGTCAGCAACACGGTGCCGCCGCGGCGGGTGTGGCCGCGCAGAAATTCGTGCAGCCAGTTCTGTTCGGCGGATTCCAGGCCCACGGCCGGGTCGTCGAGCACCAGCAGCGGTGGCGCTCCGAGCAGCGCGGTCGCCAGGGCGGTTCTGGTCTGCTGCCCCGTCGTCAGTTCGGCGCAACGTAGCCGCGCCTGCTCGGTGAGCCCGGTCATCTCCAGCACCTCGCGCGCCCGGCGGGCGGGCGCACCGAGCGCGGCCGCGTACACCCGCAGATGATCACCTACTGTGCGAGCGGGATGCAGACCGCGCGGCGACAGCACCGCGCCGACCACCGCGCCGCCGCGGTCGGCGCCTGAACCGCGGCCGCCAACGGAGGCGGTGCCCGCGCTGGGTTCTACGAGGCCGAGCAGCATCCGCAGGATGGTTGTTTTCCCGGCTCCGGGCGGGCCCACCAGGGCTGCGGCCGAGCCGGAGCTGACGGTGAAACTCACCTCGTGCACCGCGGTGGTCAGCGTGTCGTCGTAGCGTTTGGTCAGCGCACGGACCGAGAACGCCTGCGGTCGAGCCTCGCTCACTGCGGGCCGGTGGGGGTGTTCGAGACGGATGGGTCCAGCGCGGGCAGCGGGTCGGCCTCGATGATCGTTTTGTCATGCCAGGTCGCCGGGGCGGGGCCGAACGCTCTGCGCGCATTGTTGATGGTGGCCTTACCCAGCGCCCGGTTACCGGCGCCGCCGATCACCGCGCCGATACCGGCGGGCACCACCTTGCCGGCCATCAACGCGGCGCGTTTGGTGATGAACCGGACGATGAACCGCTTGAGCAGCGAGTCGTTCATCCCGGACAGGCCGGGAACCCGGTCGGCGAACGCGGTTCCCCAGTTCTTCGCCGATGTCCCGATCCGCTTCTGCACGATCTCCATACCGGCGTCGCCGAGCACCACGGCGAGCACCAGGGCGCGGCGCTGCTCGGTTTCCTCGGGTTTGATGCCGTGCACTGCCGCCACCGCGAGGGTGAACAGTGCAGAGGCCTCCATGAAGAACGCCGTCTCGGCGCCGACCGCCGCCAGTGCGGCGACCGTACCGACGCCGGGGACGGCTGCGGATGCGCCGACCGCGCTGCCGCTGCCCGTCACCGCGAGCAGGTACTGCTTTTCCAGCCGTTCAGTGATCTGCGCCGGGTTTTCCTCGGGGTGGGCTCGCCGGATTCGCTCGACATATTTCGCCACGGCGGGCGCCTGTAGCCGGGAACCGGTGTCGAGCAGTTCGACAATGGACTTTTCGAACGCCCCTTTGAACAACACGGCGTCATCCTCCTCTTCGGCCTCTGCTGGTGAACTGTAGGGCACAGCGGCGGAGCGGCGGGCCCGGATGCGGTAGCGAAGCGCGACCGCGGAAAGCCCCCGCAAGCGCCGCGCAACGAACGCAGCGGCCATCAGTTCGTTCTGAGAACGGAGTACCCAGCTCGATGGTTCCGATAGCGGAGACTCACCGTGGCCCGTGCAGCGCCGGAACGCGTTCGTCCAGCGATGGGGGCGGCGGCGGGGTGCCGTCGCCGAACGGCCTGCCGCCGAGTGCGTCGCGGCCATGCGGGGTGAGCCAGTTGGACAGGTCCGGTCCTGCAGGCACAACACCGGTCGGGTTGATATCGGTGTGGACCACGTAATAGTGCGTTTTGATCTGCCCGAAATCGACGGTGTCACCGAAGCCGGGGGTCTGGTACAGATCGCGCGCGTAAGCCCACAGCACCGGCATCTCGGTCAGCTTGCTGCGATTGCATTTGAAATGCCCGTGGTAGACGGCGTCGAACCGGACCAGGGTGGTGAACAGCCGCACATCGGCTTCGGTGATGGTGTCACCGACCAGGTAGCGCTGGTCGGTCAGTCGCTCCGACAACCAGTCCAGTGCGGTGAACAGCCGTTCGTAGGCGGTGTCGTAAGCGTCCTGGCTGCCCGCGAACCCGCAGCGGTACACCCCGTTGTTGACTTCGCGGAACACGCGCGCGTTCACCTCGTCGATCTGGGCGCGCAACGGTTCCGGGTACAGCTGCGGCGCGCCTTCGCGATGGTGGGCGGTCCATTCGGTGGAGAAATCGAGGGTGATCTGCGCGTAGTCGTTGGTCACCACCTGGCCGGTCGGCACGTCGACCATGGCGGGCACGGTGATCCCGCGCGGATAGTCGGGGAATCGGGCCAGGTAGGCGTCGCGCAACCGGTGGATGCCGAGCACCGGGTCGACCTCGCCGGGGTCGAGATCGAAGGTCCAGCTCAGCTGGTCGTGCGTCGGTCCGCACAGGCCAAGCGAGATCGCCTGCTCCAGCCCGAGCAGCCTGCGCACGATCAGGGTGCGGTTGGCCCACGGGCAGGCTCGTGCGGCGACCAGGCGGTAGCGGCCCGGCTCCACCGGATATCCGTCGTGGCCGTCGGCCGTGATGCGGGTAGTGATGTAGTTCGTGTCGCGCTTGAACTCGCCGGGCTCGACGTATTTGCCCGGTTGGTGTTCGGCTGCGTCCGATGCTGTCTCGGTCACTGTGCCAGTGTCGCAGATCCACGCCATAGGCTGACCGGATGAGCGAGAAGAAACCGACTCGGCTGGTACGCGAGAGCACCGAAGGTGGGGCCGAAGTGGCCACGCTGACGCTGGCCAACCCGCCGTTGAACCTCTTCGACCAGGCGATGTTCGATGCCCTGGTTGCCGATATCGCCGACCTGTCGGCGAACCCGCCGCGCGCGGTGCTGCTGCGCGCCGAGGGCAAGGTGGTCTCCGGTGGGGTGGACGTGCACACCTTCGACGGGTTGACTGCCGATCAGGGTGCGCAACTGTGGCGCGACCTGTTCACCCGGATTTGTCATCCGCTGGAGGCGCTGCCCTGCCCGGTGGTGTTCGCCGCGCACGGGCTCACCCTGACCGCGGCGTTCGAGATCGCGCTGGCCTGCGACATCATCCTGGCCGCGCCGAAGGCGAAGTTCGGACTGGTGGAGATCGTGGTCGGCTTGACTCCGTCCATGGGCGGCCCGCAGCGGCTGGCCGAACGCGCCGGATCGGGTCGGGCGCGGGAACTGGTGATGACCGGCGACCTCTACGACGCGGCCACGATGGCCGACTGGGGTGTGGTCAACGCGGTGCACGAGGATCTGGAGCCCGCTGCCCTCGCGCTGACCCATCGACTCGCCGAAGGGCCGACGCGGGCGCATGCGGCAACGAAGCGGATTGTGGAGGCATGGCGCTCCGGGGGCGTGGCGCACGCGGATTCGGTGACCCCACAGGTGTCGGGTGAACTGTTCGGCACCGAAGACCTGCGCGGCGCGGTGCGCAGCTTCCTGGAACTCGGCCCGGGCAAGGCGACCTATACCGGCAGGTGAGAGCGGGACCGGGCGGGCAGGCCGATGACGAGACAGAAACATTCGCCGACTATTCCCGCGAAATTGTGACCTTCGTCATATAGTGCAGGGTGCCCGGCGGTTTCGAGGTACGTGGAGGTCCGATGAGAGACGGCACGACGGGACTCATCGGGCCGCCCGGAAGCGTCTCACCCGGAAGAGACTACGGGGCAGTCGATCCGGCCGGGCTGCTCGTCGAATACCCGATACCCGGCGTCCAGCCGGGCGATCCGCTGGCCAGGGGAGCGGACGGGGTTTTGCGTTACGGCAATCTGAGTCCGGCACTCACCGAACTACTCGACCGGCAGGTGCACGCCTTCGCCAATCGCGAAGCGGTCGTCGAGATCGACGGACCCCGGCTCACCTACCGGCAGCTGTGGCATTCCGCCGCACGGATCGCAGGCGGACTGCAGGAACACGGCATCGGCTACGGCGACCGCGTCGCCGTGCACATGCCGGTGGGCACGCGCTGGGTGCAGGCGTTCCTCGGCGCGCTGCTCAGTGGCGCGGTGCCGGTGCTGGTACACGACGGGCTCTCCGAAGCACTGGCCGAGCGGGTGCTCGCCGACAGCGGTGCCGATTTCGTGCTCGGCGACCGCGGCTGCAGCGCCACCAGAGCCGGCGGAGCGTGCGACGTCGAACTCCCCGACGGCGCCGCATTCATCGACGACGGCGCCTCACTCAACGACCTCGCCCTGCTCTGCTACACCAGCGGTATCTCGGCGTCCGGTGGCGCGGCGGTTGCCCCGAAGGGGGTGGAGTTGACCAACGAGAACCTGCTGTCGGCGATCCGTTCCATGGTTTCGGCGCTTGATCTGCCCACCGACGGCCTGCGCAACCTGGTGCTGCTGCCCCTCGCCCACGCCAGCGGCTGCGTCGACCAACTATTGCCCACCTTCGCCGTCGGCGGCACCGTCGTACTCGCCCCGGATAACGGCAGGCTCGCCGAAACCATCGTCGCGGAACGGATCGACACCATCTCGGCGAGCGCGCGGCTCCTCGGCAGACTCCTGCCGGAGCTGGCGGCGCAGCGGGCCGAGGGGCTGCGGACGGAAGGCGTCGCCCGCATCAGCACCGCAGGCCACCGCCCAGGACCGGGCAAAGCCGCGCCTCCGCCCCGAAACGGACCGTCGGAGCGGAACCGTAACCCCGCCGACCTGGCCGTCGCGCTGCGGCGAACCTTCCCGTCCGCTCGGCAGTGGTCGGTGTGGGGCGCGACCGAGACCAGCGGTATCGGCCTGGCCATCGACCGCACCG
This sequence comes from Nocardia donostiensis, assembly GCF_002081715.1. Taxonomy (GTDB): domain Bacteria; phylum Actinomycetota; class Actinomycetes; order Mycobacteriales; family Mycobacteriaceae; genus Nocardia; species Nocardia donostiensis. The sequence continues at coordinate 30,957 of NZ_MUKP01000025.1, forward strand.
CCGAACCGGACGGCGGTGCAGCACTCGGTTTCCCGTTCGGCGGGACGGAACTGGCACTGTGGGGACCGCAAGCCAAGACCGGTCACGGAGAGCTGCTGTGCCGTGGGCCCAACGTGGCGCCCCGCTACTGGAACGATCCGCAAGCCACCGCCGACCGTTTCACCGGAACCTGGTTCCACACCGGCGACCAGGTCACCATCGGCGCCGACGGCCTCGTGCGCGCTGCGAACACGGCAAGCACCAGCACCGAGAGACAGCCCCCGAGCGATAGCGGCAGAACATAAGGGATGCAGCCCGGCCCGTCTCGCATTTCCGCCCTCGCAGCTTGGAGCGCAGAGGTGGACGAACGTCCGACCTTCGCTGGGAGCGCAGGGGTGGACGAACGTCCGACCTTCGCTGGGAGCGCCGGGGTGGACGAACGTCCGACCCTCGCTGGGAGCGCCGGGGTGGACGAACGTCCGACCCTCGCGCATGCACCGCAGGCGCGAGTCGCGAGGGCTGAAACGTGAGTCCCAAGGGGCCGCAAACCCGCGCGCGTCAGCGCGCCATAGATACTGCTCGGGTGTCTGTTTCGCCTTTCGTCGATCACCTCCGGATCCACGGCACGTTCAACTATCGCGATATCGGTGGCCTGCGCACCCGCGATGGCGCCACTGTCCGTTCTGGTGTGCTGCTGCGCTCGGCACAGTTGAGCAGGCTGGACGAATCCGGTCACGCGGTGTTGCGTGAGCTGGGTGTCACCGATGTGCATGATCTGCGCGGTTCCGACGAGATCGCGCATATGGGCCATGATCGGTTGCCGCCGGATATCCGGCTTACCGTGACTCCGTTCGACTCCGGTATGGGCGCGGCTCCGCCGCATCAGGCGCGCACCGACACCGCGCTCGGGTACATGCTCGAGGTCTATCGGATGTTTCCTGCTCGCCCCGAAGCTCATGCCGCGATTGTTGCGATCGCCCAGTCCATCGTCCGCGGTGACGGCGCGGTACTGGTGCACTGCGCGGCAGGTAAGGACCGCACCGGCTGGGCGATCGCCACACTGTTGCGCGCAGTGGAAGTCACCGAGGCCGACGTGCTGGCCGACTATCTGCTCAGCAACGGTGCGGTCGCCACCCTGCGCGCCATGATGAGTGAACGGCTCGGTCCGGATCACCACCTGGCCGACGATCTGCTCGGCGTATCAGAGGAGTATCTGCGTAGCGCCACCGACGCGGTCGTGGAATTACACGGTGAGTTCGACAGCTACCTGACCGCTGTCGGCCTGACCCCAGACCTGCGCACAGCTTTGCGCGAACGCCTGATCGGCTCTGTGTGATTGCCGCGCCTCCGGCGCGGCGGGTTTGCTGTGTCTTTGGCGCGCTGGTGTGTGCGGGTCGGACGTTCGTCCGCCCCGGCGCTCCTAGCTGCGAGGGCTGAAACGCGAGCTGGGTCGTGAACCGGGCGGGAGGCCACCAAGCAGGGGTGCGTACCGTGTGGGCGGCCAACCGAGCGGGTGGGGAGATCAGGGGGAACTGGGAGGTGCGGAAGGGTGGGTGGATCTGGACCGGTTCGGGGAGGGGCGTTTCTTTGTGGGCTACGACACAGGTGGTGCCGGGGCGGTCGTTGTGCGCCGTACAGTAGAAGATGACCTGCACCTTCGTCAGGAAGGGTTGGCAGAGCCTCGAGGGGGGCGGCTCGGTCGCCCGGCGATGGAGTGCCGCTGGGGTTCGAGGGCGCGGGGTGGTCCCGTTTGGGTAACAAAACAATCTTCAAGTACGTAATTGTCGATCCAAGCTATTCCTAATCCCCGAATACCTTCTACTATTGATGAACGTTGGACTGTTGGGCTGCAACTTTCCCGACTGTTGTTGGTCTTGTTCAGCGGTCGCAGCCGGACCTGTGCTTTCGGTCCGGAACGCGAGACGTTTGTCGAGGGAGCTGTCGTTGAGTGCACGTGGAGAAATATTGGAGCACCGTTTGCTTCCGGCCATCTGCGATGCGGTCGAAAAAGCGGCTGCTTCGCTGGACATCACCGGCGTACGCGCGTTGCGCGTGTTGCTGCATGCCGGATTGAGTGCGTATTGGCCGTTGATCCAGTCGTCCCCGGAGCAGCAGGTGCTCGCCTACGAGGAGATCGTGCGTAGGCTGCGCCGGCATTGGGAGACCACACCCGACGGTGTGCCCGACCCGGTGGCGTCGGCCGAGTTCCGGGCAAAGGGTGATGAGATCTGCGTATTCCTGGAGTTGTGTGCGCAACGTTCGGGGACGCAATGGCTGGAGCCGGTCGACTCCATCGCCGCCTACTCGATGTCGGTGATCCAGGGTACGGTCTTGCGCTGGCTGGCCGATTGTGACGACGAGACGATCCTGGTCGTCTTCGACGACCTGGTGTCCAGCCTGGCCACCAAAGCCGTGGCAGTCTAAGCCCGGGCAAACTGCTGGACGTTTGACCAGTTAGATGGTTGAGTGGTCGCTGTGAGCCAGGTGCGCGAGACCACGCCGATCGCCCGACTGCACGCGGCCACCGCGGACCTCGATCCGCCGCTGGCCGCCCTCGACCTGGCAGCATTACGCGCCAACGCCGCCGACCTGGTACGCCGCGCCGGGGGCACCCCCATCCGTGTGGCCAGTAAATCCGTGCGCTGCCGCGCGGTGCTCTCCGAAGTGCTCGGTGCGGAGCTGACCGCCGCAGGCGGTTTCGCCGGAATCATGTCCTATTCGCTGGCCGAAGCGCTCTGGCTGGTACGTCTCGGGGCCCGCGATGTACTGCTGGGCTATCCCACCGTCGACCGGGCGGCGCTGGCCGAACTCGCCGCCGACGAGGTGGCGCTGCGCTCGATCACCCTGATGATCGACCATATCGATCAACTCGACCTGGCCCGCGCCGCGCTCGGCTCCGATCTGGTGCGGCCACGCGTCTGCCTGGATATCGATGCCTCCCTGCGTGTCGGACCGCTGCATCTGGGCGTACGCCGCTCTCCGGTACGCACTCCGGGGCAGGCCGCCGAACTGGCGGCGGCGGCGCGGCAACGCGGCTTCGAGGTGGTCGGTGTGATGACCTACGAAGCCCAGATCGCCGGGCTGCCCGACAGTAATATCGCAGTGCGGCTGATGAAACGGGCGTCGGCAGCCGAGATCGCCGACCGGCGCGTGGCGGTGCTCACGGCGGTCGAATCGGTGGTGGACGCGCTGCAGATCGTGAACAGTGGCGGGACAGGATCTGTCGAGGTCAGCACCGCCGATCGGGCGGTTACCGAGGTCACCGCAGGCTCCGGCCTCTACGTGCCGACCCTGTTCGACAACTATCGCTGTTTTACCGGCAAGCCCGCGCTGTTCTTCGCGATGCCGGTGCTGCGCAATCCCGCCCGCGGTATCGCGACCGTCTTCGCCGCAGGCTATATCGCCTCCGGGCCTGCGGGAGCGTCACGGGTGCCCAAACCCGTGTGGCCGCAGGGGTTGCGGCTGCTCGGCGCCGAGGGGGCGGGCGAAGTGCAGACGCCGCTATCGGGGTCGGCCGGGCTGCGCGCCGGAGATCGGGTGTGGTTCCGGCATGCCAAGGCGGGGGAACTGTGTGAACGCTTCGACCGGGTGTATCTGATCGACGAGGACGGCGGGCGCACGGCCGTGCCGACGTATCGCGGTGAGGGTAAGTGTTTCGGGTGAACCAGTTGCCGTCTGTTCGCTGAAATACCCGTAGCAGAGTGATTTTCGCCATAAACCGACCGGTACGGTACAGGTAATTCGAGCACGCTCGGTCAGGGAAATCGCTCGAATATCCCGTTGATTTCCACCCTTTCCCGTTACGGAGACGAACAGGCAAAAAGCATTTCGCCATATTGCGAATGCTGAACGGCTTTATCAATCCAGGCGCAGAAATCGGGCGAGTTCGGAAAGCTTTTCCGGTGTACCGGGCAGAAATTCGGTCAACAGCGGCGAGCGGATGATGATCGCCTTCCACATCGCCCGGCCCACCGCCCCCTGAACCAGGGCACGCGACACCAGGAACGACATACCGTACGGCGCATCCACCGGACTGGATGTGGCCAGCGACAGCAGCACCACGGCGGCCTCCCGGTTGCGGAACAACTCCGGAGTGCCCACCAGGACGTCATCGACTCTGGCGCGCGCCAGCAGGATGCGGATCCGGGCGACCTGGGCGCGGTAAGGCGTCACCACCACGATGTCGTGCGGATGCAGCCGCCGCGTCGTCGCGCCGATCGTCCACGGCAGGCCGAGCAACGCCTTGACCTGGCGCACCACCTCCCGCGCCTCCTCCTCGGATTCGGTGGAGTTGCCGTGATGATCCACCAGCACGGTGCCGATACCCGGTTCAACGCCGACGAGATGCCGGGCCAGAGTGACGGTTTCGCTGGCCCGCAGCCTGCCCTCGTAATAGCAGCGCGATATCGGCGCGCTCACCGTGGGATGCATCCGCCAGGTGCGATCGAGGAAGTAGCCGCGGCTGGTGGGCAGCGTCGCACGGCCCGCGGTGAGCCAACCGAGCACCGAACCCCCCACCGGCTCCGGATGCGGTCCCTCCGCTGACATCGCGGGGTTGCGGTGGTTGGGCGGCCGGGGCACCGGATCCCCGACCACCAGCAGATTGCGGGCGCTCACCGCAACCGCGACGGTATCGGCCAGTGCGAAACGGCCCGCGTCGGCGATCACCAGCAGATCCAGCGCCCCGCGCGGCACCAGCCGTTCGTCGGCGAAATCGGCGGGGGAACCGCCGAGCACGCATCCGTTGATCGCGTGGGCGAGGAAACTCCGATAGCGGCCCGCCTCGATCACCGACCACTCCGGTGCGACGGCCGCCGCGTCCCGTTTGGCAATCAGCTGCGGCAGCACCCCGATCCGCACCACCGCGTCCAGCAGGTTCTCCACCGCCCCCGCCGTTGTCGCCACCACGCCCACCCGCCAGCCGTCCCGGATGACCACCCGCTCGATCACCCTGGCGATCGTCGCGGTCTTACCGGTGCCGGTGGGGCCCTGCACGGCCAGATAGGAAGCGTCGAGGTCGTGCACGGCCGTGGCGATGGCGGCCGCATGATCGCCGTGCACTTTCGGCAGCTCGTCCAGGGAACGCAAACGCGGCGCCCGCAGCGCGAGCACATCGAACACCGCCTGCTCGGGCAGGTTCGGCAAGGTCATCAGCAGCTGGCCCGCAGCGTATTCGACTGCGGTTTCCACACTTTCGTCCCGCTCCGGCAGCCCCGGCGCGAGCGCAACCGGCAGATCGTCGTAGGGCTCGCGACCTGGATCGAGCCTTTCCTCCAATCGCACCGTGTCGTCGAAATTCGCATCCACTGAACAGCCGAGGACCGTCGCGAGAGCCACCGCCCGCCCAGCGGCCCCGGCAGGCCGATCGTAGTAGACGTAGACAGGTGCGCCGGGAGGCAGCGGGCCGCCGGTGGCGATGCGACCGGTCAAGGTGAGGAACCGGCGCACGCTGTCGCCGCGCGGACTCAAATGCCATTTCGTGTCGAGCACAGCGTTGTCGGCCACCATCATCCCCGGCGCATCCGGCCAGTCCTCCACCGGATACCGCAGCCGATCGGCATGCGCCCACCACCTCAGCTGCCGCTCCCGCCGGTGATAACCCGACGCCGCAGCCATCAATGCGGCAATCCGCTGCATCTCCGGACGGCTTTCCGCGTACTCTGCGAGCGCGGCTTCGACCGAGGTCGGCCTGGGTGGGGGACCGGGCTGGGTGTGGTGCGGAGCGGGTTGGGCGCTAGGGTGGGAAGCGCTGATGCGGCGTTCGGCCGCGGCGTCGAGAAGGCGATCGCGTAGCCGCAGCACGGTCAGGCAGGGTGGTTCGCCGTCTGCGTGCCCGGGAGGGGAAAGTACGCGGCGAATCCGTTCCAGCGCATAGGTTTCCTCGCCGATACGGATCGCGCTGCGCACAATCGGATACAGGTCCACCAGTACGCCGGCCCGCAACAGTTCGTCCACTGTCTCCTCTCCGGCGCCCAGGCGTGCGCTCGCGTTCAGCAGCGCCGAGCGGACTGCGGGGGTGTAGTGGAAGACGCGCAGTCCGGGATGCGTTCGCTGCCGGGAGGTGACGAAGGCGAGCACCTCGTCGAGCGCCCGCCGCTGCGCCTCCCGTGTTTCGCGGGGAATGGCTGCCTGCGGGTTCGGTTCGACCGGAATATCGCGCTGCAGTTGCACCGCGCTACGGCCGCCGAGCGCGATACGCACCTGCCGCGGCGCGATCGGTTCGATGGTGAGCGACAGATCACCCGGCGTCGGAGGTGGCAGTGCGGCCAGCGCAGCGGGGTCGACGATATCGAGTTCGGGCTTGCCGGAACGCTCCCGCCGCAACTGGATTCCGGCCTGCTCCCGCAGCCGCCGCACCACCCGCGAGGACACCGTCGCCACCGCGTCGCTGCCCGCCGCCAACCGGTCGATACTGGTGATCCCCGCTTCCCGCAACCGGGCGCGGGTCGTGGCGTCCATCCCTGCGACCAGCAGCAGGTCGCGGGCCTCGGTGGCGGCGCGTGTGCAGGTCGGGCAGTGCGCACAGGCCAGGTAGCGCGGATCGCCCCACTGCACCGGCAGCAACTCGTTCAGTTTTTCCTCGACGATGCGCTCGAGCCGGGCGCGGCGTGCACGGAAAACCGGGAGCAGATCGTCGAGTTCGAATACCCGACCACAACGCTGCCCCCGCTGCCCCTGCCCGAAGCGAAGCGACACCAGCGGATCGGCAGGCACGCCCGCAGTTTCCAGCGCGCGCCCCGCCCCCGCGAGCTCCACTGCCGCCGCGACAGCGTGCCTGTCGTCGCTGGTGCCGCCGTGCACGCGGTAACGGATACGGTGCTCGACACGCACCAGGAAATCGGCCCGCGCGACGAATCGACCATCGAAGAACGTCGCCCCGGCGATGACCGGAGCGCTGTCCCGCAGTGCCGCAAGGGTTTCGGTGTGCGCCCCATCGAGGCGCGCAACGATATCGGCGGGGCGCTCGCCGGCGCACACCCCGGCAGCGAGCGGGTAGCTGGGTGCTCCCGGCCCGCCCACCTGTGCGACCCGAGCGCCGAAGGCGCCCAGGAACCCGGACAGCGTGTGTTCATACCCGGCGCCGCTCAGCGCACCGCCTGCGGTTCCCGGGAAGGGGGCCGGAGCATCCGGGCACGTTATGTCGGCATCTGCTCGAGGCTGCACAACCTGCGGTTCGATATTGCCGAGTTCGGCGTCGAGCGCACGCAACAGTGCGAACTCACAGCGCGCGGCGCGTATCAGATCTGCGGTATCACAGACGACACGGTCACCGAACACGAACACAAACGCGGCCCTCCTGTGTCCATCCGCACCGCTGTGCGCTTCCTCGCGCATCGGACGGCAACACTGTAGTCACCTGGGCCGATCTCGAAGCACCACCCCCACCCTGGCGGCGATCAGGAACGCGGCTTACGCCGCTCCTGACGTTTCCCGCCGTCGCGATCGCGGCGCGGACCACGGCTGAACGCGCGGTGCGTGGGCGGCCCCTGATCCAGTTGCAGCTGGATGAGCACGCCGCTGATCCTGGTGCTGCGCAGCGCCTCCAGCGTCTCCGGCGGCAGCTGTGCGGGCAGCTCAACCAAACTGTGGTCGGGACGAATGCTGATATGCCCGAAATCGCTGCGGCGCAGCCCGCCCTCGTTGGCGATAGCGCCGACGATCGCGCCGGGCACCACGCGGTGGCGTTTGCCGACGCTGATCCGGTAGGTGGCGAAGTCGCCGCCGCCCCGCCCCCGCGGGGCCGTACCGCCGCGGCGGTCGTCGTCGAACCTGCGGGGGTCGCGCTCGCGGTGCGGACGTTCGGACGGTTCGGGTTCGGGTTCGAGGAAGAAGTTGTCGCCGTCGTGCGCGCTCACCGCCAGCGCGGCCGCGATATCGGCCAGCGGGGTGTCGTGTTCGCGCTCGTAGTCCTCGATCAGGGTGCGGAACAGCGCCAGATTGTCCGAGCTGAGGTTCTCGGTGATCGCATCGCCGAACTTGGACACCCGCTGCGCGTTCACGTCGTCGACGGTGGGTAGCTGCATCTCCAGCAACGGATGCCGGGTGGCGCGTTCGATCGACTTGAGCAGATGCCGTTCCCGCGGCGCGACGAACAGCAGCGCCTCACCGCTGCGACCCGCGCGCCCGGTGCGGCCGATGCGATGCACATAGGACTCGGTGTCGTGCGGGATGTCGTAGTTGACCACATGCGAGATCCGGTCCACATCGAGGCCGCGTGCGGCGACATCGGTGGCGACCAGGATGTCGAGTGTGCCCGCCTTCAACTGGCCGATGGTGCGTTCCCGCTGCGCCTGGGCGATATCACCGTTGATGGCCGCAGCCGAGAAACCGCGGGCGCGCAGTTTCTCCGCCAACTCCTCGGTGGCCTGTTTGGTGCGGACGAAGATGATCATCGCCTCGAACGACTCCACCTCGAGGATGCGGGTGAGCGCGTCGAGTTTGCGCTGATGCGAGACCAGCACCCAGCGCTGGCTGATATTGGTGTTTGTCGAGGTCTTGGCCTTGACCGTGATCTCGACCGGATGGTGCAGATACTGTTTGGAGATCTTGCGGATCGCCGCGGGCATCGTCGCCGAGAACAGCGCCACCTGCTTCTGCGACGGGGTGTCGGCGAGGATGCGCTCGACATCCTCCTGGAACCCCATCTTCAGCATTTCGTCGGCCTCGTCGAGTACCAGGTACTGCAGCTTCGACAGATCGAGCGTGCCCTTCTCCAAGTGGTCGATGACCCGGCCCGGGGTACCGACAACCACCTGCGCGCCGCGGCGCAGCCCGGACAGCTGCACGCCGTAGCTCTGCCCGCCGTAGATGGGGAGCACATGCAGGCCGGGCATATGCGCGGCGTAGCGGCCGAACGCCTCGGCAACCTGGATCGCCAGCTCACGGGTGGGGGCGAGCACCAGCGCGCGCGGATGTTTGCCCTCGGCCTGCTGCAAACCCATCAGGATCGGGATGGCGAAGGCAGCGGTTTTACCGGTGCCCGTCTGTGCCAGACCGACCACATCCGCGCCGTCGAGCAGCGGGGGAATGGTCGCGGCCTGGATGGGGGAGGGGGATTCGTAGCCGACATCGGCGATGGCCGCGAGGATGCGGTCATCGATTCCCAGATCGGCGAAGGACGGGCCTGCAGTGTTCGTGCCGTCGTCACCTGGAGCGTCGTCGCCGGTAACGCCGGTAACCCTGTCGACCTGTTTGGTGCTCATTGAGCAGCAGTTTACTGCCTGGTGCTGGTACTCCCGGCCACCGGCCCAATACCGTGAGGGCCATGGGACCGGACATATCACCCTCGGCCGGGCAGCCGCGCTCGGCCCAGCTCACCATTGCGGCGGTGCAGTTCGCGCCGTATACCGATGTCTCGGCCAACCTCTCGGCGTTGGCCGGGCACGTCCGTGCCGCCGCCGAACGCGGCGCACGGCTGGTGGTCGCGCCCGAATATTCGATGTTCGCGACAGCACGACTGGACCGGCGGGTGGTGGCGGCGGCCGAACCGCTGGACGGTCCGTTCGTCACCGGTCTCGCCGAGCTGGCCAGGGAAACGGGCGTGCACCTGGTCGCCGGGGTGGCCGAGACGGCAGAGCCGGGCGACGACCGCATCCACAACACCCTGGTCACCCTCGCTCCCGACGGCTCGCTGATCGCGCACTACCGGAAGGTGCACCTCTACGACGCGTTCGGTCAGTGCGAATCCGATATCGTCCGCCCCGGCCCCATCGATGAGCCCGCCACCTTCACCGTCGACGGTGTGACCTTCGGCATGCAGACCTGCTTCGACCTGCGTTTCCCGGAAGGCTGCCGCCGGGTGGCCGCGGCGGGCGCACAGGTGCTGCTGCTACCGGCGCAGTGGATACCCGGCCCGGGCAAAATCGACCAGTGGACGACGCTGCTGCGCGCCCGCGCCATCGAAAACACCGTCTACGTCGCCGCCGCCGACCAATGCGGGCCGCGCGGCGCGGGCTGCTCACTGATCATCGACCCCGCGGGGACGGTGCTCGCCCGACTGGACGACGAGCCGGGCGTCATCTTCGGTGATATCGACCTCGACCAGCTGGCGCGGGTACGTGAGCGCAACCCCAGCCTGGCATTGCGCAGATTCACGATCAGCGGGCGTGCAGCGGAGTAGCGTTCGAGGTGATGGTCTACTCCGATCGGGTCTCGGCCGGACGTACGCTGGGTCGCGAACTGACGCACCTGCGCGCGGCGCATCCGCTGGTGCTCGGTCTGCCCCGTGGCGGGGTTCCGGTGGCTGCCGCGGTGCGCGAGGTGATCGGCGGCGATCTGGACATTCTCCTGGTGCGCAAACTGGGTGTGCCGTGGCAGCAGGAACTGGCGGCGGGCGCGATCGGTGAAGACGGCGCGAAGGTGATCAACAACGTGATCCTGCAGCACACCGGGCTCACCCTGGACCGGCTGGCCGAGCTGGAGAAAGCCGAACGCGCCGAACTGGAGCGCCGCCGGGTGCTGTGGCGCGGTGATACCGCCGCCATACCGCTGGCCGGGCGCACCGTGGTGATCGTCGACGACGGTATGGCCACCGGCGCGACCACGGCGGTCGCCTGCCGAGTGGCCAGGCTGCGTCAGCCGGAACGGCTCGTGGTCGCGGTGCCGGTGTCCTCGCCGGAGGCACTGTACCGGGTGCAAGCCGAGGCCGACGAGGTGGTCTGCCCGCTGGTACCCGACACCCTCGGCGGTGTCGGCAACGCCTACCGCGACTTCCATCAGCTCGACGACAGCGAAGTCACCGAACTGCTCCGGGCCGCGCCTCGCTGATAACCGGCGCTACAGCGTGTCCGCCCGGCGGTCGGGCGATCAGCTGAGGCATGGCGCGAGTGGGTTGGAGAACAAGCCAAGGCCGGAGAGCCCTCGGCAAGCTACCCGGGGACGACCGTGCACACGCGCTCGTCAGTGGTCGACGAACACCGAGCGCTGGGCGGCGGCGATCATCGGGCGCAGGGCGGCGGCGAAGCTTTCCGCGGTGACGGCGGCGATGTCCACGTCGGTGCCGGTGCGTATCGCGTACCGGCCGTCGCCGGTCACATCAATCCAGCACAGCACGCCGAACGGGCGCGTCTGTCCGTCCCGGCGCACCGACACCACGATCTGGCCGATACCGTCTCGGCGCTGTTTGAGCAGTTTGCGGATACGGGCGGGCACGGTCGGGCCGGCCACCGGCATGGTGACCAGGTCCCGGCTGTCCTCGGTGACTTTCGCCAGCGGCGCGCTGAGCCGGGCCAGCGTGCCCGCGGTGTTCGCGGGCAGTGCGCGCACCACGCGGCCGGGGAGTGAGACTGCCGCGCCGACACTGATCCACAGTTCGGCGCCCCGGTCCGGAGCGGGGCCGGGACGTTGCGCCGCGACCACCGCGATATTGCCTGCTGCGGCGCCGAGCACCCGCACGGGTCGCGTGACGCCGGCGCCGTCGCCGTGCTGTCCGAACACCTCCACGGATACCTCGGGGCGTCCGAGCACCCGCAGCGCGGCTTCCAGGTCGGCGTCGAGGGTGTCGTCGCACCATTGCTGCAGAGCGGGCAGCTGGGCGGCGCGTTCGGCGGTGTCGCGGGCGGAGAGCCGGACCGCAAGCGGGTAGGGAATGCGGTCGCCGTCGGTTCGGGCCCAGGCCAGCGCGAACTGGTCCGGGGTGAGCGTCCAGTTCAATCCTCTTCGGTCCATTCACCGAGCACGGGCGGGGTGGTGGGGTCCATCGCGCCGATCAGTTCGCCGTGCTCGTCGGAGGGTTCCAGGAAAGTCGAATCGTCGTCGATGAAGTGCAGATCGTCATCGAGTTCGTCTTCGGCCTCGGAGTTGCGGGACGCCGCGGCCGCGGTGTTGCGTGCGGCGGCGCTCGGCCCGGAACGCGGGGTGTCGGAGGCGGCCATCGCCCCGCCCATCAGCCCGCCGACCGCACCCGCACCCATACCGGTGATGGCTTCAGTGCCCGAATTATCGCGCCGCTCTTGGCGTTTGCGCTGATCATCCGAGGAGGAGGCAGGTGCTGTCACCGGAACCGATGCGGCCGCCGCGGAAACGCTCGTGGCCGGGCCGGTGGACGCCGGGGTGACGGGACGGTCGGTGGCGGTCCAAGCGGTAGGGGCGGTGGACGCGGGGGTGGTGGCCGTGGACGGTGTGGTGTGGGCGGGTGCGGACGGCGCGGGGGTCGGTGTGGTGGCCGGGGAAGCTGTGGGAGTAGGGGACGGGGAATGCGCTGCCGGAGCGGTGCTCTGGGGTTCGGCGGCAGGGTTGCTCACCATGGTGGCGGCCGGGCGTGCCGGTGACTGCCCGGCCGCTGGTTCGGGGTTGGCGATACCGGTGGACAGCGCACCGGTGGGGGTAGTCGAGGCGGGCGCGCCGGAGGTGGCGGGGATTTCGGGGAAGGCTGGCACCCCGGACCCGGTGGGAACGAAGGCGCCGATGTAGACGCTGTCCATCATCCGCACCACGTCCTGCCTGGCGTTCTCGGCGCCGCGAGCAACGGAGGCGTTCTCGCTGGCCTGCGACGGATCCAGCAGTGCGGCAGTGAGATCGGGTTCGGCAGCCGACGGCTCACCGACACCGGCACGCAGCGTTTCGGCGGCGTCACCGGCCTGGCTCAACCGCAGACCGACCGCGGCCATCACATCTGCGAGCTCCCGCCCGGTCCGCTCGAAATCGCGGATCGCCGCGGCGGCGCCGCCGGCGGCGGCACCGCGCCAGCCGTCGGCGATGGCGGCGCCGATCTCGGTGTGCGCCTGTCCGACCGCATCGGCCAGGGCCGTGGCGGCACCCTGCCAGGACTGCTGCCCGGACAGCAGCACCGCCGGGTTCATCAGCTGGACTCCGGCGTGGATCTCCTGATGGGTCAGGTTGTCGAAAACCTCGACGGTGGAGGCGTATTCGGGGTCGACGCGTTCGTACTCGCCGCGCCGCGCACCCCTCGGCATCTCACGCATCGACCGCTCCCACGCCCACTGCGGTATCGCCCGCTGTGGCCAGCGTCGCCGCCAGCGCATCATCGGTGTCCTGGTAGGCGAGGGCCGCCACGCGGAAGGTGTGGGCGAGTTCCCTGGCCCCCGCGGCATATTCGCGCAGCGCGCCGATCGCTCCGGTCGCCTTGTCCTCGAAACCGCGACGCAGCGCGGCGCCGGAATCGAAACCGCCGAAACCCGGCAGCGAGGTGGCGGCGGTCAGCGCCTGGATCTGCGCTTCGACCTGATCGGCGAGCTGCTCATAGCGCTGCGCGCACCGTTCGTGTGCGCCCTCGGCAACCAGCACCCCGTCGATCCACAACTGCCCGTCCTCGACCGCAGAGCCGAGCGCGGCAATACTGTTCGGCCGCATCCCGTCCCCCTTCCCTGATCCGCTGTCCGCGCAGCTTCGGTTCACCGGTGTCGTACCGACCCCACAACGCTTCGCACCCACTCCGCGATGTCAGCGCCGACCCGCGCATGTACCGGCTCGTGCAGCAGGTCGTGCCCGGCGTCGGCGTACTCCCGTAAATCTACCCATTCATGGCGCCGAGTCCATACCCGTATCGCCGTGATCGGCGCCCGCCGATCGTCGACGCCGTGCACGGCGAGCACCGGAAGCTCGCGCGGCAGCGGCGTTCCTGGTGCGTTCGGTGCACCGCCGCCCAATGCTCGTTTCGGCACCCCGCACAACACCACACCGGACAGGGCCTCGGTGATCGGTGTAGGAATCAGGGGGTAGTCCGCCGCGACCGCGTCGGTGGCCGGTTCTTCTTCATCGTCCCCGGATGCGGGTATTGCTGCTCCGAGCGCGGCGAGTGCTGTCACCCCGCCGAGCGAATGGCCCATCAGCGCCAACGCCCTATCCGGCTGCTCCACCCTCACCAATTCGATGAACAGGGCTGCGTCGTCGACCAGTTCGCGCAGTGTCCCCGGCCGGTCCGGATCGCCTTCGCTGAGCCCGTGCCCTGCGGTGTCCAGCGCCCACACCTGGATGTCGTGGGCGTTGAGCTGCCGTGCGAACCGGTGGTAGTGCCCGCTGTGCTGTCCTAGCCCGGGTAGCAGTATCAGCCCGGCGACCGGTTGCTCGACCGCCCACTCCCGGTAGTGCAACCTCCCACGTGCCCCTTCGAAAAAACCCATGGTTTTCGATCTTGCCAAGAAGCAGGCAGCGCGTGGGAACCCACGATTGCTGGTGAAATTCCGCTAGAATGCTCGGCCCCGCTGCCTCTGACTGTCCCGCGCTATCGCGGAAACCGGTGGACACCTGCTGCCCCTTTTGCAGCGCTTGCGGCTTGCGCGCAGCTGAGGCGGCGAGCGGTTCGTTCTCGTTGCTGGTGACGGTGCTCACCAGGCGTTATCGGGCGGTGCATGCGCGAAACCACCGTCGGCAGCACCCCGGTCGGTGACAGGCTGGGTCCAGCGCAGGCGGCCGATATCCGCGCCTTCGTCGAACGGTGGGGGTGAGTCGAACGGCTGGGTCGAGTCAGCGCCCGACCTGGACGCCTGCGGGGGCCGGGGAGGTGGTGGCCGCGGCGGACGACGGCGGGGCGGGGGCGGTTTCCGGCTGCGGGGCGGGAGGCGTGGCCGGGGCGGGGGCGGAGCCGTCAGGCGCGGGGTGGCCCGGAGTGTTATCCCCCGGGGCGGCGGGTTGTGGCTCGGGGTTCGGCGCCGGGGCGGGCGGCGGCGCCTGCACCGGCGCCTCGGGGACACCGAACAGGCCGACGGTGGGTGTCATCACGCACATCGCGCCGGGATAGTTGATGGTGCCCCACATCGATGCGATCACTGTGCCGGGCCCGCTGTCGACGGTCTTGGACAGCGATGGCATGTGGTACTCGGTCATATCGTCGAGCGCGCTGATGCCGCTGCGGCCGTTGTTGATGTTGAGCCAGGCCACCACCAGCCCCGACGACAGCGGTGCGCCGGGATGGGAGGGGGTGGCGTGGAAGGTCAGCGTGCCCGGTGCCTCGTAGCTGATATTGCTGCTGGGGCCGTTGGCGGTCCCTGCGGCGAAGATCGTGGTGATCAGGCCGTTGCCGCCGCAGCCGAAGGTCAGCGCCGGGTAGGCGAACGGGGTGAATACGCCGTTGGTGGCGCGTAGCTCGGCGATGTCGACCAGTGCGGCGTAGTCGCGTAGGGCGGTGACGCCCGCGCGGGCGGCGGGGTCGTGGGCGGTTTCGGTGGTGAGTTCGTCGAGTCCGGCCAGGACGGCAGGGTCGTGCACCGGTGCGGCGGGCTGGGTGGTTCCCGGTGCGGTGGGGGCCGCCGATGCGGGTGCGGTGAAGGTCAGAACCGCGCCGATTCCGATAGCGGCCGCCGAGACGGCGACGCGTGCGATGGTTCTGTCGTTCACTGCTACTCCCTGGATCTGCGAACCGCTGCGACGGCACCGAGCCGACCGCGAGCAGGGTCGCCGGGCTCAGCCACGCCAGCAAGTTACCAGGTCGCGGCCGGGGGAACCGGTCTGTCATCGGATGGTCACGCTCCGTTTGCGCCTCGGTTGAATCGCGGCTACCGCCCGCCGCTGTGTGATCCACTCGACACAGCCGGACTACCGCGGGGTAGGTTTGACTCGGGAAGTACGAGACACGCAGGGAGATGCGTATGAAACTGGCCCTTTCCCCCGATGATGTCGCCTTCCGCGACGAACTGCGCCGGTTCTACCGGAGCGAGATCCCCGCCGAGATCCGTGAGCGTGTCAGACGCGGCCACGAATTGTCGCGCGAAGACGTGGTAACCGCCCACAAAACCCTCGACGACCACGGCCTCGCGGTGCCGAACTGGCCGGTGGAGTGGGGCGGCAAGGACTGGACACCGCTCCAGCGCCACATCTGGCAGGACGAGATGCAGCTGGCCTGCGTGCCCGAGCCGCTCACCTTCAATGCCACGATGGTGGGACCGGTGATCGCGCAGTTCGGCTCCGAAGAACTCAAACAACGCTTTCTGCCGCCGACCCGAGCCCTCGATATCTGGTGGTGCCAGGGCTTCTCCGAACCGGACGCGGGCTCGGACCTGGCCTCGCTGCGCACCACCGCGGTCCGCGACGGCGATTCCTACATCGTCAACGGGCAGAAGATCTGGACCACCCTGGCCCAGTATGCCGACTGGATCTTCTGCCTGGTCCGCACCGACCCGAACGCACCGAAGAAGCAGGCCGGTATCTCGTTCCTGCTGTTCGATGTGAAATCGCCGGGGGTGACCGTGCGCCCGATCAAGTTGATCGACGGCGGTTACGAGGTCAACGAGGTGTTCTTCGAAAACGTCCGGGTACCGGCCGATCAGCTGGTCGGCGAGGAGAACCAGGGCTGGACCTACGCGAAGTTCCTGCTCGGCAATGAGCGCACCGGGATCACCGGCGTCGGCCGCACCAAAGTCCGCCTCGGGCTCGCCAAAGAGTACGCAGCGAATGCGGCGGTAGGTACAGCCACTCTGCTCGATGATCCACTGTTCGCCGCTCGCCTGGCCGAACTGGAGAACGAACTGCTCGCGCTGGAGCTGACGCAGCTGCGGGTGGTGTCCAATTCCGCCGAGGGCAAGCCGAACCCGGTGTCGTCGGTGCTGAAGCTGCGCGGATCGGAACTGCAGCAGGCGGCCACCGAACTGCTGCTCGAGGTTGCGGGACCGGACGCACTGCTGGTCGGTGCGGAGAACACCGCCACCCCGGATTGGGCGCAGCACAGCGGCCCCAGCTACCTCAACACCCGCAAGACAACCATCTACGGAGGTTCGAACGAGGTGCAGCGCACCATCATCGCCTCCACGATTCTCGGACTGTGAGGCCAGGACATGGATTTCGATCTCACCGATGAACAGGTCCTGCTGCGCGACACCGTGCGTGACCTGCTGGCCCGCAACTACGACGCCGAATCGCGGCTGAAGGTCACCGAAACCGAACTCGGCTGGAGCCGCGATGTCTGGCGGCAGCTGGCCGAGCTGGGCATACTCGGGCTGGCTTTCGCCGAGGAAGACGGCGGTATGGGTGCGGGCCCGGTGGAAATCATGCTCGTGCTGGAGGAAATCGGCCGCAGGCTGGCGCCGGAACCTCTGCTGGATGCGGTGCTGACACCCGGTTCGCTCATTGCTCGTGTCGGCACCGCAGAGCAGCGGCAGCGGATCCTGACCGAGGTCGCCACCGGCGCGAAACTGCTCGCTCTCGCGCACGCCGAACCGGGCACCCGCTGGCCCCATCTCGAGGTCTCCACCCGCGCAACCGCCACCGAGAACGCATACGTACTGACCGGTATTAAAAACCCGGTGCTGCACGGTGACTGCGCCGACGATCTCGTGGTCACCGCGGCCTTGCCGGACGGCGGTGTCGGCGTCTTCCTGGTGGCCGCGGACGCCGACGGCGTCACTCGCACCCCGTTTTCCACCATGGACGGGCAGCGCGGCGCGCAGCTCGAATTCGAATCGGCCCCCGGCGAACTGCTCGGCGCGGCTGGTGACGCCACCGAAGCGGTGAACGCGGTGCTCGCGCACGCGCAGGCCGGGCTGTGCGCGGAGTCGATCGGGGCGATGACCGAGGCACTGCGGCTGACCACCGACTATCTGAAGACACGTAAACAGTTCGGTGTCACGCTGTCGAAATTCCAGACGCTGACCCAGCGCGCCGCCGATATGTACGTCTCGCTGGAACTGGCCCGCAGCATGAGCTACTACGCCACCGCGTCGCTGGCCGACGGCTCCACCGACCAGGTGATCCTCTCCCGCGCCCGGTTGCAGGTCGGCCGTTCGGCGCGGCACGTCGGCCAGGAAGCAATCCAGATGCACGGCGGTATCGGCATGACCGCTGAATACCCGGTCGGCCACTACGCGGCCCGCCTGACCGCCATCGAGTGCACCCTCGGCGGCCGGCTGGAACACCTGCGGGTGCTCACCGAGCAGGTCGGCAACTACGAGCTGGTCGAACTCTAGGGCAGCGGCGCGGTTCGGTTCCTGGAGTTCGACCAGGCCGAAGGAACCGAACCGGTCGTTGTGGATAGGCCGTCGTCAAGCCGGGCGTGTTGTTCTGTGTACCCGGATGCACTGCTCAGGGTCTACGGCTCGGTCGCCCGGCACGGCATCTCGAGCCGGTTGTCTGCGGCGCAGGCTGAACCCAGCGGTTGGTCAGCCGATGGCCGGGGCCGGCACCGGCGCAACGAGGTCGGTCGGTGAGAACCCGGTTTCGCCGGTTGTGGTCGGGACGGGTGCTTCGGATGCTGCGGCGGAAGGCTGCTGGGTTTGCGTCGGGCCGGGTAGCTCGGTGAGCGGCACGGTTGCAGCGGGGCTCGGTTCGGTGGCTTCCGTGGTGCCCGGCTGTTCGGTGCCGGTGTTTCCGGCTTCGGGCGTGGGCTCGGTGAGTTCCGGCGCGACGGTGGGTTGCTCGCTGGGGGAGGCCGGTGCGGGCGCGAGGGTTTCGGTGGGGTGCAACACCGGGATCGGCAACTGGGCCGCAGCCGGGCCGGTGGTGGGCTCGGCCTCGACCGGCTGCTGGTAGGGCGCGGTTTCCTCATCCGAGGTGCTGGCGCGGCTCGGGGTGGGGCGGGTGGACGCAGTGGTGGTTTCGTCGGTGCCGCGTGCGGTGTCGGGGTAATCGCTGTCGCGCTCGTCCGAGGGTTCGGTGGTGTACTCCGTGGGCAGGGTGCGGCGCGGCGGTGGGACGGGGGCGATCCGCCAGGTGGGGGAGGGTGGGATGGCTACTGTCGCGACCGTGGTGGTGGTGCCGTCGCGCGGGGGCGGCGTGGCCGCGCGCGGACCGGATTTGATCGGCGGTGGGGCGACGTAGGTGTCGTCGTGGCCGATTCCACAGGCGCCGATGAGGATCAGGCCGAGGGATACGGCGCCCGCGGCTGCCAGCGGTCCGGCAACCTTCGTCCTACTGCTCTCCATCGGTTGTTGCTCCTGGGTGATCTCCGGGTCGCCTCACCATAATCCAGGGCGGCTGCCGCGACCAGGCGGGTGTGGTGACAGGCGAAAACCGGTGGGGAACCGGCAATGATACGGTCAGAAAAGAGCGCAATCCAGATATCGAATTGATTTCGTCGGCGTGTCGCGGGCACGTGTCGCGACACAATCGTGAGGTTGTGGTCGTAGCGTAAGTGGCCTGAGTTACGTGTGCGACGCCGGAAACCTGAACGAGCGCGATCGACGCAGTTCGCGCGGCACCACACAGGGCCGGCGTCATCGAGGAGTGGATGATGGGAGACCAGTCGACCGGCCAGCTGTCATCGGCGGCCAGTTCGGCCGACGCGCAGCAGGCAGAAGTCGCGGCGCAGTCACCGGAAGACCTGTCCAATCCGCAGTCGGACGAACCCAGTCCGCAGCGGCGCGGCGCGGCCGTCGTCGTCGCTCGGCTCTGCGGATGGTTGTTCTTCGTCGGCGGCCTGGTGGGAGCCGTTCTCGGCATAGCGGGCCTGCACGTCGAAATCACCGTCGCGGGACTCATTCTGGCCTGCACCGCGGGCCTGATCCTGCTCAAGCTGCGCGACAGGGGGCTCGAACCCTTCGTGCGCTGACGCCCGCCGGGGTGCGGGCACTGTCGTCGCTACCGGCTTCCCGGTAGGAGTACCGATCGGTCGATTATCGGCGGTGTGGCAGATGGTCGTAACGACATCGGCGGAAAGGGCAACGAAGTGTGCCCGGTTATGCGTCGTCTACGCCATCAGGCGTGAGTTCGGTAGTTGCTGGGGCGTCGCAAAGTCTTTGGGCACGGCTCGGTGCGGTATCGACGTGGCCGCAGCTCTAGCCGCGCTCTGATCGGCCGCGTCGGTGGCGATGATCCTGCCGAGGGATCGAGCGGGACAACCATCCGCGTCCGGCCGGAGGCCGACTGTCCCGGCTGGGATTCCGGCGGTCCGTCCAGCGGGACAACCCACGCTCCCGGTCGTCGGCTGTGCGGCCGTAACCGTGCTTGCCGACCGCAGCGGTGAGAGGTATTCCAGGGGTTTGCTGAACGACCCCGTGGCGGTACCTTTGATAGCGCGAGCAACACGGACCTAGGAGGACCGATGGAAGAGATGGACCTGCTCGACATGGGATCTGCCGTCTTGGACCTGGGATCTTCCGCTCTGGATCTGGTGGCTACGCTCACGGGCATAGCCGCGGACCTCGCCTACCTCCTGGAGGTGTTCGGAGGTATCTGAACATTCGCCGGTATCGCGGCGGCGGGACGTTTCGTCCCGCCGCCGCAGTCTCGTCCAGGGGAGTTCGAGCCGGCGATCGCACCTCCCCCCCGGACTTTCGCAGAAGCCCCCGGACACGGGCGCGGCCCGATAACCTGAGCGCTGTCGGTCCCACACCGATATCGCGCGAAAGGAGAAGCCGTGCCGCAGAACGTCAGAGGTGTTATCGCCCGCCGATCCGGTGCGCCGGTGGAGCTGGTGACGGTCGTCGTCCCCGATCCAGGACCGCACGATGTGGTGGTGCGTATCCAGGCGTGCGGGGTATGCCATACCGATCTGACCTACCGCGACGGCGGTGTCAACGACGAATTCCCGTTCCTGCTCGGACATGAGGCGGCCGGAGTCGTGGAAACCGTCGGCAGTGCGGTCACCCATGTCGAGGTCGGCGATTTCGTGGTGCTGAACTGGCGCGCCGTCTGCGGCCAGTGCCGGGCCTGTAAACGCGGCCACCTCTGGTACTGCTTCGACACCCACAACGCCTCCAAGCCCATGACACTGGCCGACGGCACCGAGCTGACACCCGCGCTCGGAATCGGCGCATTCGCCGATAAAACACTGGTGCATGAGGGCCAATGCACCAAGGTCGACCCGGACACCGATCCCGCGGTGGCCGGGCTGCTCGGCTGCGGGGTGATGGCCGGGCTGGGTGCGGCGATGAACACCGGGAACGTCGACCGCGGTGATTCGGTCGCGGTAATCGGTTGTGGCGGGGTCGGCGACGCTGCCATCGCGGGTGCACGGCTGGCGGGGGCGGCGAAGATCATCGCGGTCGACCGCGACCCGAAGAAACTGGAATGGGCCCGTGACCTGGGCGCCACCCATACGATCGACGCCTCGAACGCGGATGCGGTGGCCGAGATCCAGGAACTCACCGGCGGTTTCGGTGCGGATGTGGTGATCGACGCGGTCGGTAGGCCGGAAACCTGGAAGCAGGCGTTCTACGCGCGTGATCTGGCAGGCACCCTCGTTCTGGTCGGTGTTCCCACTCCCGATATGACGCTGGAGATGCCGCTGATCGACTTCTTCAGCCACGGTGGCGCGCTGAAATCCTCCTGGTACGGGGACTGCCTGCCCGAGCGCGATTTCCCGATGCTGATCGACCTGTACCGGCAGGGCAGGCTGCCGCTGGACAAGTTCGTCACCGAACGGATCGGGCTGGATTCGGTGGAGACGGCGTTCGAGACCATGCATCGCGGGGAAGTGCTGCGTTCGGTGGTGGTGTTGTGAGCGCGCGTGTCGAGCGGGTCGTCACCGAAGGTCAGTTCTGTCTGGACGGCGGCTGCTGGGATGTGGAGAACAATATCTGGCTCGTCGGCGACGACTCCGATGTGCTGATCATCGACGCCGCGCACGACGCGCAGCCGGTGCTCGACGCCGTCGCGGGCCGCCGCGTCGCCGCCATCGTCTGCACCCACGCCCACAACGATCACGTCACCGCAGCCCCCGGCCTGTCGGCGGCCACCGGAGCGCCGATCTACCTGCACCCCGACGACGATGTGCTGTGGCAGCAAACCCACCCCGGTGCCGAATATCGTCCGCTGTCCGACGGCCAGGTCTTCACCATCGGCGCAGCCCGGCTACAAGTGCTCCACACCCCCGGCCATTCCCCCGGCTCCTGCTGCCTGTATCTGCCGGACCAGCACGAACTGTTCAGCGGCGACACCCTTTTCGAAGGCGGCCCCGGCGCCACCGGCCGTTCCTACTCGGACTATCCGACCATCCTCGCCTCCATCAACGAGCGTCTCTTCCCCCTCCCCGGTGAGACGGTTGTGCATACGGGGCACGGACCGGATACGACGCTGGCCGCCGAACGCGGGAACGTTCCGGCGAACGCGGACCAGAACTAGCCGACACCCTGCACGCATCCCGGAAACCGAGGTGATTCCGGGATGCGTTGCCGGCGGGGCGTGACCGAGACGCGGCGAGAGCCGGTGACAGCGCAGTGCTCAGCGGTCAGCACGCCGTCGACGAAGCTACGCGAGTCGGATCGAATGCGGGCCCAGAACAAATTGCCCCCGAGTTACATTCGTGAAAGCGCATAACTACCTGCGGAAAGTCGTATCCGATGCGCGTGACGGTAACTATCCGGCAACGAGTCTCGTCCAAGTGTTCTCATGAGGGCACCTCGGTCTGACATGATCTCTCGCGCAACATTTCTCATTGATACCGCGTCGACAAGTCGCGCCTCTCCGAAGGGCTATCGCTATGACGAGCCTGCCTTCTTTCCCTGCTCTGGACGAACGACCGCTCGACACCTGCATCCGGCTACAGAAGATCGCCCCGGTGGTCGAAGTGGAGTTCCCGGGAGGTGTGCCCGCATACGTGGCTCTGACCCATAACGCCGTGCAGGAGATCCTTGCCGGTGACAACAAGACCTTTGCGCGGGACCCGAAGCATTGGCCCGCGCTGTACGACGGTTCGATCCCGGAAGATTGGCCTTTCCGGGCCATTGTTCAGGGGGATCACCTGTCCACCAAGGACGGGCAGGATCATCGGCGGCTGCGCAGCCTCGTCGGCAAGGGCTTCACGCCGTCCCGCGTGCAGGCCATGGAACCGCGGGTTCAGCAGCTCATCGACGAACTGCTCGACAAGGTGGCGGCGGCCGGCGACGGAGTCGACCTGGTCCCCACCTTCTGTGACGCCCTACCCATGGCTGTGATCAGCGAGCTGTTCGGGGTGCCCGAGTCGGAACGCGCCCAGCTGCGTAAGTGGACTCTGGACTCGCTGTCGCAGACCGCGACACCCGAGGAGGCGTTCCAAACTCAGCTCGATCTCCGTGGCTACCTGTACCAACTGGTCGAGCGCAAGCAGAACGACCCCACCGACGACCTCACCACCGACCTGGTGCGGGCGCGCGACGAAGGCGACCGGCTCACCACCGACGAACTGGTCGCCATCCTGTGGCTCATGCTCATCGCCGGCCATGAGACCACCGTCTATCTGCTCGGGAACGCCGTCGTCGCGATGGCGCGCCATCCCGAACAACTCGCCCTCGCCAAGGCGGAGAACCGCTGGGCGGATGTGGTCGAGGAGACCCTACGCTACCGCCACTCCGTAATGATGACCAGCTTCCGGTTCACCCTCGAGGACGTGACCATCGCCGGTGTACCGATCCCCAAGGGGAACGCGGTGGGCGTGGTCTACCAAGCGGCCGGCGTCGACAGCCTGCAGCACGGTGACACCGCGAACGAGTTCGATATGACCCGCTCCAACGCGGGCACACTCGGTTTCGGCCACGGACCCCGCTTCTGCATCGGCGCACCGCTGGCCCGACTGGAAGGCCGGCTCGCGCTGTCCACGCTGTACCGGCGCTTCCCCGACTTGAGTCTGGCGATCGACCCGGACGATATCCCCTACACCCCATCGTTCTTCACCATCGGACCCCTGTCGATCCCGGTGAACCTCGGAACTCCCGCCTGATCCGCGTTCGGGTCGAATGCCCTCGGTGGCCCGCGCAGCGCGGCCGCCGGGGCACACCGCGCCCGGCCCCGCTGCGTCGCTGCGGACCCATCATCCCGGCACCGGGATGATGGGGGTCGCCGGGTGCGACCGTCCTGTCGGCGGCGAGGTCAGGGAGTGCGCGGTTCCAGGATGAACACGGGGATGCGGCGTTCGGTCCAGGACTGGTAGGTGTCGAAATCCGCGTACAACTCAACCAGTTTCGGCCATAACTGTTCCCGTTCGGCATCGCCGGCCAGGCGCGCGTGGACCGGTAGGCTTTCCCTGCCGATCTGTACGGTGGTATCCGGGCGGGCCAGCAGGTTGTGATACCACTGCGGGTTCTTCGCCAAGCCGCCCTGGGAAGCCACGACCACGAGATCGTCGCCGTCGCGCAGGAACAGCAGCGGGACGGTGAATTCCTTGCCGGATTTTCGGCCGCGGTGTTCCAGCAGCAGGGTCGGGACGGGGTTGCGGAAGCCCGCACCCACCCGCCACTTTCCGCCGACCCGGCCGCCGGTGCGGCGGTAGAGCCACACGTTGATCTCAGACATCGCTTTGATGAACTTCGGAACCAGCGGTGAATCCAGCTGCTTGGGACGGCTGCTCGGCATGTTCTTTCCGATCGGGGTGTTTCAGCGCAGGATCAGCAGGGCGGATTTCTCGATGAGGTCGGCGATATCGGCGTAGGAGGCATAGCCCATACCGGCCCGCACCAGCGCCCCCGCGTAGAGCAGTTCGAGGGAGACCACCACGTCGTTGTCGGCGTCGGGGCCGAGGGCTCGTTCGATCCGTTTGCGGATCTCGCCGCCGATCCGGGCGCGTAGATGTGCGACATCGGGGTCGCGGCCGAGCATGGCGCTGGTGACCGCGCCGGAGACCTCCTGTTCGTCGGCCACCAGCATGGCGATACTGCGCAGCTCGGCCACCACCCGCACCACAGGGTCGGGATCGTCGCTGGCCGGGGACGGCGCGGCCATCAGTCGCCGCCAGAAGATTTCGGCGACCAGGTGTTCCTTGGACGAGAAGTAGGTGTACGCGGTGGCGGTGCCCACCCCGGCCGCTGCCGCGACCATCCGGATCGTCATCCCCGCGAAACCCTCTCGGGCCAGCACCTCCACCGCTGCCTTGGTCAGCTTGTCGACAGTGTCGGCCTGTTTCGCGGTGAGGCGACGGCGCGTCGCCTCCACCGCCACGGAATCACCTTCGGGCATGTGTCTGGATCCTACCGATCAGTTCTTCGCGGCCGCGATGCCGGCACGTCGGCCGTAGAAGCTGCCATCGCCAAGCGATGCGCCGCTGACGTACCCGCCTGCGCAGATCCCGGAGGTGCAGCGACCCGCCGCGAACAAGCCGGCAATGGCTGCACCGTCGACATGCAGCACCCGCGAATCCAGGTCGGTGCGTAACCCGCCCAGGGTGAAACCGGCGGTGAAACCACGCATATCGAACGCGGCCACCGGGCCTTCGATCGGTTTCACCCATTCCGGTTTCTTGCCGAGCAGCGGGTCTTTGCCTTCTGCGGCGTGCCGGTTGTAGCAGTCCACCGTCGATTGCAGTGCCAGTGCGGGCAGCCCCATATCGGTCTCGAGTTCGGCCACTGTTTCCGCAGCCCAGGTGGGCGGCTGCCGGAAGAACGGCGTGGAGGTCTCGGTGGTGAGCGCCTCCTCGTAGGCGGCCTCGCCGATCACCAGGTACGCCTGGTTCTCCTGCTGGAGCAGGGTTGCCTGCCCGATCCGGCCGGGATAGGTGTCCTCGGCGATATAGCGCTGACCACGGCCGTTGACCATGATGCCGCGCGCCATCATCTGCGGATCACCGAAGAACGCGACCTCCGTGGCGTCCATATGCGCCAGTTCCGCACCGAGTGCCTGGGCCACCCGGATGGCAATGCCGTCGTGTTCTTCGATCGCGGCGCCGGGCCGTCCGATCAGGCGCGGCGCATACCCTTCGATCATCTGTTCCTGATAGGCGAAGCTGCCGGTGGCGAGCACGACGCCGCGCCGCGCGCGGATCGCGACCGGCTTGCCATACTGTTTGGCGATCACCCCGACCACCCGGTCGCCGTCGACGACGAGCCGCTGCAGACGGGTGTCGTATTCGACGCCGACACCGAGCTTTTCGGCGGTTTCGGCCAGCGGCTTCATCAGCATGTAGCCGCCACCCTTCTGGCCGGTGCGTTTGTTCTGCATCTGCGGGACGTGCCCGCGCGGCGCGGGCGTGGCGATGGTGTTGAACGGGGCGGCGTTCTCGCCGCCGGAGTACATCAGTCCTTCGTCGTGCGGTGGCTCCCAGCCGGGTTCGCCCCAGAACGCCTCCTTGAACGGCACACCGCAGTCGACCAGCCAGTCGTAGTGCTCGAGACTGCCGCGGCAGTAGTCGGCGATTTTGGCCTTGTCCGCGCCCGGGCCGACGGCGGCGAGCAGGAACTTCTCCATGTTCTCCTGGCTGTCCTCGAAACCGAGCGCCCGCTGCAACGGGGTGCCGCCGCCCAGGTAGATGAAACCGCCTGCCAGCGCGGCGGCCCCGCCCCAGCCGCTGGTGCGTTCCAGGATCAGCACGTCCGCGCCGGCGCGTGCGGCCTCGATTGCGGCGCAGACCCCGGCGATGCCGTAGCCGGCGACGACGACATCGGCGGTGCGGTCCCAGGTGACTTCGGCGGCGGGCAGCGGTCGAATGCTTGCGGCATCAGCCATGATCTACGGTTCCTCACTATCGCTGTGTGCGTGCCGCTCGGTGCCGACACCCAGTCCGGGGCCGAGACCGTCCAGGGCGAGCCCGGCCAGCGGCAAGTCGACTCCGAGCTTGCCGCCGAGCTCCAGCGCCAGCCCGAGATCCTTCTCGCCGAGATTACGGACGTGGCGCAGAATCGGCAGCCAGAAATCGCCCTCGGCGATCGGGGCGGTGGTGTCGCGCAACATGATCGCGCCCGCGCCGCCGGTGACCGCATCGGTATGCCGGACCACTTTGCCCAATTGGGTGATATCCAGCCCGGCGGCCTCGGCCAGGCGTTGCGCTTCGGTGGCGGCGGTGAAGGAGACGAAATGCACGAGGTTGCGTGCCAGCTTCATCCGGGTGCCCGCACCCACGGGACCGGCGTGCACGATCAGATCGGCGAAGGTGGCGAATGGTTCGCGCACGGCCGCGACCGCGGTATCGCTGCCGCCGAGCAGCACCGCCAGCCTGCCCTGGTCTGCGCCTGGCGCGCCGCCGCTGACCGGTGCGTCCACGAATTCCGCGCCGTGTTCGGCGCAGCGGTCGGCCAGTTCCTCGGCGGTGCCGTCGCTGATCGTGGAATGGACTGCGACAACGGTTCCCGGCGCGGCAGCACCCAGCACCCCGTCGGGTCCGGTGAGCACGGAACGCACCTGCGCATCGTCCACGACAGCGATCGAGATGAGCTCGCATTGCGCGGCGACCTCGGCCGGGGTGGCTGCCGC
Organism: Nocardia donostiensis; assembly: GCF_002081715.1. Lineage (GTDB taxonomy): Bacteria > Actinomycetota > Actinomycetes > Mycobacteriales > Mycobacteriaceae > Nocardia > Nocardia donostiensis. The sequence continues at coordinate 57,915 of NZ_MUKP01000025.1, forward strand.
TTCGGCTCCGGCCTCGGTGAACGGCTCGACCGCTTCCGGCCGGGTATCGCAGACGGTCAGGCCGCCGGACCAGGTCAGCAGGCGTTTTGCCATGGGCGCCCCCATCGACCCGAGACCGATGAAACCGACCCGCAGGCCGGCCCCGGCGCTCATGAGCGGATCACCTGGCCGCCATCGATATTGAAGATCTGCCCGGTAACCCAGCTCGCCTCATCCGACAGCAGGTATAGCACCGCGCCGACCAGATCCTCCGGTGTGCCCATCCGCTTGAGCGGCAGCCGCTTGACGATGTCGTCGACGATGGCAGCGGGGGTGGCCGTTTTGGTGGCTTCGGTGTCGATCGGGCCGGGCGCGATGGCGTTGATCCGGATATTGGAACCGCCGAGTTCGGTGGCCAGTTGCTGGGTGAGGCCGTTGACGCCGACCTTCGCCAGCCCGTAGAAGCCGGAGTACAGCCAGGCCGCGGTGGAGGACTGGTTGACGATGGAGCCGCCGCCGCGTGCGGTCATGTGCTGCCAGACCGCGCGGGTCATCACCAGCGCGCCGTCCTGGTTCACCGACATGAACTTCTTGTAGTAGTCCCACGGCACGGTGAGCAGCAGGTCCAGTTTCATATCGCCGTAGATGGCGGCGTTGTTGACCAGATGGTCGATGCCGCCGTACTGCTCGACGGTGTAATCGGCCAGCGCTGCGGCCGAATCCGGGTCGGCGACGTCGACGGTGTGGAAGGACGCGGTGCCGCCGTTTGCGGTGATCTTGTCGGCGACCGCCTGCCCGGCCGCGGCATTGAGATCGGCGACGACAACCGAGGCGCCTTCGCCGGCCAGCGCTTCGGCATAGGCGGCGCCGATACCGCGGGCCGCTCCGGTGACGATGGCCGACCTGCCGGTGAAACGGGCCATGATGGGTGCTCCTTTGTGGGGGAAAGCTCGGGGCGGATTCGTGGGGAGTGGCTGAGAGTGGCTACTGAGAGGTGGCCACGAGCTTGGTCTCCAGGTATTCCTCGAACCCGGCGACGCCCATTTCCCGGCCGATACCGGACTGTTTGTACCCGCCGAACGGCGCATCGGCGCTGTACCAGATACCGCCGTTGACCGCGATCGTTCCGGTGCGTACGCGATCGGTGACGTGCCGGATGCGGTCGGGGTCGTTGCTCCAGACTTCGCCGGACAGCCCGTAGGGGGAGTCGTTGGCGATGCGGATGGCGTCGTCGTCGCCGTCGTGCGCGATCACCGACAGCACCGGCCCGAAGATCTCCTCGCGGGCCACGGTGGCGGTGTTGTCGATATCGGCGATGACGGTGGGATCGATGAAGAAGCCGCGGTCTTTATCGGCCGGTCGGCCACCCCCGACCACGATGCGCCCGCCCTCGTCACGGGCGATCTGTAGGTAGCGTTCCACCCGGGCGCGCTGCCGGTCGGAGATCAGCGGCCCGCAGATGGTGCCTGGGTTCGTCGGATCTCCCGGTGTGATGCCGCCCAGGGTGGCGGCCGCGATCTGCACGGCTTCGTCGTAGCGGGCGCGCGGCACCACCAGTCGTGTGTTCAGTGCGCAGCCCTGCCCGGCGTGCACGCATACCGAGAAACCGGCGAACCCGACGGCTTTGGCGAGGTCGGCGTCGTCGAGTACGAGGAACGCGGATTTACCGCCGAGTTCGAGGAAGGTTTTCTTCACAGTGGTGGCGGCGTTGGCCATCACCGCGCGGCCGGTGGCGGTGGAGCCGGTGAAGGTGACCATATCGACGCGGGGGTCGCTGGTCAGCTGGGCACCGAGGCCGTGATCGTCGGAGGTGACGATATTGATGACGCCCGGGGGGATATCGGTGTGCTCGGCGATGATCGAACCGACCGCGGCCGCGCACCATGGGGTGTCCGGTGCGGGTTTGAGCACCACGGTGTTTCCTGCGGCGAGGGCGAAACCGAGTTTGGCGAAGTTGATCTGGTGTGGGAAGTTCCACGGCGTAATCGCACCGACGACACCGACCGCTTCCCGGCGCAGCGATCGGTGGGTTGCGATGCCCATCGGGGAGGCGACGCCGAGATCGGTTTCCCATTTGTAGCTTTCGGCGAGCCGCGCGGCGAAATCGAGGTCAGCGATGGGGCCTTCCAGTTGCGGGCCGCTGGTGAGCATGATCGGCGCCCCTGCTTCGGCGACGGTGATCGCACGCAGTTCTTCCACCCGGGCCTGTAGCGCGGTCCGCAGTTGGTCGATGCAGTGGGCGCGGAAGGCGTGGTCGCGGGACCAGTCGGTGTTGTCGAAGGCGGTCCGCGCGGCGGCGATCGCGGTGTCCATATCGGCCCCGTTGGCGTTGGCCGCGGTGCCGATCACCTCTTCGGTCGCCGGGTTCACGGTCTCGAAGACACCGTTGCCGCCGGCGACCAGCTTGCCGCCGATCAACAGCTGCGAGCTGTTGTTGGGCAGAAGACTGTGCATGCAAGGCCCCAATACTGTCTGGACAGGTGTACGGAATATAGTCCGGATTGCTCGCCGAGTGCAAGAACTGGTTCTAGCAGTTGGGGCGTTTCCGTTAGTTGCTTCAGAGGTTCTCGATCTCAGGACGCGACCGGTCCTCGCTGCGCTTTCTTTCTCGGAGTAAGGGTTGCTGATCACGTGATAATCGGCGAATTCATTGTCCGGCCGTGTTGGCGCTGGTACCGTCCAGACACATGTCCAGCTATGTGTCTCTGTCTCGCGGCACTCGCGTTCGACGTGACGAGAACTCGTTATCGAAGCAGAGGGGGATGTAGTGAACGCTGTGTCCGCGCAGTCCGCGCAGCCAGTGACATTCGACCCGTACGACTACCGGTTCCACGAGGATCCGTACCCGACGTATCAGCGACTTCGCCAGGAGGCGCCGCTGTACCACAATCCGGACCTGGACTTCTACGCGCTGTCCCGGCACGCCGATGTGACCGGCGCGTTCCGGGACAGTGCCCGGCTGTCGAGCGCCAACGGAGTGTCGTTGGACCCGGCAGCGTGGGGACCCAACGCGCACCGGGTGATGTCGTTTCTGGCGATGGACGACCCGCGACATATGCGGATGCGGCGGCTGGTCTACAAAGGCTTCACACCCAAGCGGGTCGCGGAGATGGAAGAGCGTATCCGCGATATCACCCTCGAATACCTCGAACCCGCGCTGGAACGCGGCGACTTCGACTGGATCGAAGAAGTCGCCGGCAAACTGCCGATGGACGTCATCTCCGAACTACTCGGCGTCCCGCGCGGCGACCGCACCGAGATCCGCAGGCTCGCCGACGCGGTGGTGCACCGCGACGACGGCGTTCTCGACGTACCCGATACCGCGATCGAGGCGTCGCTGAACCTGGTCGTCTACTACGCCGATATGGTCGCCCAGCGCAGGCAGAGCCCAACCGACGATCTGACTTCGGCACTGTTGGACGCCGAAATCGACGGCGATGCGCTCACCGACGACGAGATCATCGGTTTCATGTTCCTGATGGTGGTGGCGGGTAACGAAACCACCACCAAACTGCTCGGCAACGCCCTGTATTGGGCGGGCCGCAACCCGCAGGAGTACGCGAAAGTCGTCGCCGACCCGGAGTTGGTGAGCGACTGGGTGGAAGAAACCCTGCGCTACGACACCTCGAGCCAGCTGGTGGCACGTACCGCGGTGGAGGAGCTGCACTATCACGGGGGCACCATCCCGGCAGGTGCCAAGGTGCTGCTGCTGATCGGTTCGGCCAACCGAGACTCCGACGTCTTCGCCGACGCCGACAGTTATGTGCTGGACCGGGCAGACAAGGGGAACCTGGCCAGTTTCGGTGCCGGCGTGCACTTCTGCCTCGGCGCGCACCTGGCCCGGCTGGAAGCCGGTGTCGCGCTGCGCGAATTCGCCTCCCGGGTGCGGTCGTACCGGGTACGTGACGAGGGGATCGTGCGGGTGCATTCGACCAATGTGCGGGGCTTCGCCAAGCTCCCGATCACCGTGGAGGTGGCGTGATGCCGCGTTTCGAACCTCATCCCGAACGCCGTCCGGCGATTATCGCGGGCGCGTCCTCCGGGATCGGCGCCGCCACCGCCGTCGCCCTCGCCGAACTCGGGCATCCGGTGGCGTTGGGGGCGCGGCGTGTCGGCATCTGCGACGAGCTGGCCGAGAAGATCCGCGCCGACGGCGGGACGGCGTTCGCGCATCGGCTCGATGTGACCGATCAGGAGTCGGTGACCGCGTTCGTTGCGGCGGCCGAGGAGGCGATCGGGCCGACCGAGATCCTCGTCTCGGGTGCCGGGGATATCGAATTCGGGTTGATCCAGGAGATGGATCCGGAGCTTTTTCTGCATCAGGTGACGGTGCATCTGGTCGGCCAGCATCGGATGGTGCATGCGGTGCTGCCCGGGATGATGCAGCGGCGTCGCGGGGATGTGGTGTTGATCAGTTCCGACTGCGCGCCCACGCCGCGTCCACGTAACGGCGCCTACAGCGCGGCCAAGGCCGGTGTCGAAGCGATGGGCCAACAGTTGCGCATGGAATTGGAAGGCACCGGTATCCGTGCTTCCCTCGTCCGTCCCGGCCCCACCGTGACCGGGATGGGTATGAACGCCACCCCCGAAGTGGTCGGTCCGCTGCTGGAGGACTGGCAGAAATGGGGATTCGCCCGCCATCCCTACATGCTGCGCGCCAGCGACCTGGCCGCCGCCGTCACCGCCGTCGTCTCCACACCCCGCGGCGCCCACCTGGTCCTGGTCGAGGTGCAGCCCGAAGCCCCGCTGCGTCCGCCGCCGGAACCGGAGGAACGAAAGGATCATCCATGACAACGGCACTTCCCCCCGGCTTCGATTTCACCGATCCGGCACTGTGGGAAAACCGCAGTCCGGTCGAAGAATTCGCCCTGCTGCGGCGCACCGCCCCGGTCTGGTGGAACGCCCAACCCGATGAAACCTCCGGCGGTTTCAACGACGGCGGGTACTGGGTGGTCAGCACGCTCGACGATGTCCGGGAGATCTCGCGTAATCCGGAGCTGTACTCCTCGCAGGACAAAGGCGCCATCATCCGGCTGCCGGGCGATATCACGCCGGAGCAGATGTCGGTCACCGGCGCGCTGCTGGTGAATATGGACCCGCCGAAACATTCCAAGGTGCGCCGGATCATTTCCAAGGGGTTCACCCCGCGTGCGGTGGAGGGCCTGCGGGCCGCGCTCACCGAGCGCGCCGAACGTATCGTGGCTGCGGCCAAGAAAACTGGCGGCGGAGATTTCGTGAGCCAGGTGGCCGTCGAACTGCCGCTGCAGGCGATCGCGGAACTGCTCGGTGTACCGCAGGAAGACCGCAAGAAGATATTCGAGTGGTCGAACCAGATGCTCAACTACGACGACCCGGAATACGGTGACCCGACCGTCGCTTCGGCCGAAATCCTGGGCTACGCCTGGAATATGGCCGAGCAGCGGCGGGCGTGCCCGGTCGACGATATCGTCACCCAGTTGGTCAATGCCGATGTCGACGGGGAACATCTGGCGTCGGACGAATTCGGCTTCTTCGTCATCCTGCTCGCGGTCGCGGGAAACGAAACCACCCGCAATGCCATCACCCACGGTATGAAGGCCTTCGTCGACCACCCCGAACAGTGGGAGCTCTACCAGCAGCAGCGGCCACGCACCGCGCCCGACGAAATCGTTCGCTGGGCCACACCGGTCACCGCATTCCAGCGCACCGCAACCGCCGATCATGTGCTCGGCAGCAAGGAGATCAAGAAGGGGCAGCGCCTCGGCTTGTTCTACAGCTCGGCCAATTTCGACGAGGCAGGTTTCGCCGACCCGTTCACCTTCGATGTGCTGCGCGATCCCAACCCGCACGTGGGCTTCGGCGGCACCGGGACGCACTACTGTGTCGGCGCCAACCTGGCCAGACTGGAAATCGATCTGATGTTCAACGCGATCGCCGACGCCATGCCCGGCCTGCGGCAGGTAGCGGATCCGGTACGGTTGCGCTCGGGGTGGATCAACGGAATCAAGAGTTGGCAGGTGCAATACGAGTGAACATACGAGACATTCCGGTGCGCACGTTGTCCGGGGACGAGTCCACACTGGCCGGGCTGGTCGGTGACCGAGTGGTGCTGCTGGTCAATGTGGCCTCCAAATGCGGGCTCACTCCGCAATATACGGGGCTGGTCGAGTTGCACAAGAACTACGGCGACCGCGGTTTCAGTGTGGTGGGCGTTCCGTGCAATCAGTTCATGGGGCAGGAGCCGGGCAACGCCGAGGAGATCCAGCAGTTCTGCTCCACCACCTACGGTGTCGATTTCCCGCTGTTGGAGAAGACCGATGTCAATGGTGACGATCGGCACCCGCTGTACCGGGAACTGGCCGGAACCCCTGACGCCGAGGGTGCGGCGGGGGATATCCAGTGGAACTTCGAGAAGTTCCTGATCGCCCGCGACGGTGCGGTGGCTGCTCGATTCCGGCCCACCACTGCCCCGGATGCGCCGGAGGTCGTCTCGGCCGTAGAAGGATTGCTCTGAGTTCCACCAAAGCCTTCGAAAGGTCCGCTCACCCACTGTGAGCGGGCCTTTTTCGTATCCGATACCAAAATGTGCCGCATCCCCCGAAAACAACCCGCTGGCCACCCTGTCGCACCTACCATAGACAACTGTCTGGACAACAATCCGACGTAACCCGGCCAGCGCGGTCATGTGTTCGGCCGCAAGGCAGGTGAATGGTGGTGCCGAGAAACACCGAGGCCGAGACAACCGAGGCTGAGACAGCACACAAATACCCGATACTGCGGGCGACCTGTGAGATCCTGCGGCTGAAGCTCGCCGGACTGGCAATGCTGGGAGTGTTCGCGCTCGTCATCACGGCCGCCCTGACGATGTTCAGCGGCGGATTCACCACCCACAAGCCGGTTACCATCGAGGTTCCACGCAGCGGATTAGTGCTCGATCCAGAGGCGAAGGTCGAATTCCGCGGTATCGAAATAGGTCGAGTCGACGAGATCGACACCGCAAGCGACGGAGTGCGGTTGCGGCTAGAGCTCGACCCCGACCTGATGCGGCTCGTGCCGGCGAACGCCGGAGTCGATATCCGTTCCACCACCGTATTCGGCGCCAAATACGTCAACTTCGTCGAACCCGCGCAGCCCTCGGGCACCTTGCGTCCAGGAGCGGTCCTGCACGGCGAATCGGTCACCGTGGAGTTCAACACCCTGTTCCAGCACCTCACCGAGGTGCTGGCGATGATCGAACCGGCCGAGCTCAACGCCACCCTCACCGCCATCGGCACCGCCCTACAGGGCCGCGGTACCGAACTCGGCGACCTACTGGTGCGATCGGATACCTACCTGCGCGATATCAACCCGTCCCTGCCCGCACTGCGTCGCGATCTGCAGACAGGCGCCCAGGTGACCAACCTGTACGCCGACACCGCGCCCGGCCTGCTGCGCACCGTCGACAACGCCACCGTCACCGGCGCGGCGATCACCGACAACCCGGAAAACCTGGACAACCTGCTGCTCAACACCATCGGCCTCGCTGAAACCACCGGCGCCGTACTACACGACAGCGAACAGCCACTGATCACGGCGCTGGACCTGCTGCGGCCGACCAGCGAACTGCTCTACAACTACCGCACCGGCATCGACTGCACAATCCGCGGTCTCGCCGAAGCCATGCCGCTGGCCGAAGACCTGGTGGGCGGGCGCAGACCGGGAGCATCCTTCAACGCCAGCTTCATGTATGGAGCCGAAGCGTACAAATATCCGGAGGACCTGGCGAAAGTCAACGCCACCGGCGGGCCGGACTGTACCGGTGTACTCGACCGCACACCCGGCAGCCACGCCGACTACGTGGTCACCGATACCGCGGAAGTCACGCCCTTCGTCCCCTCCACGCGGATCCACCAGAACCATCCCACGGTCTTCCAGCTGCTGTTCGCCGGCCTACCGGGGGTACCGAGCCCGTAATCAGCGAGCCGGTTCTCCCGCGCCGGAGACCACCCATTCGAAGGCCGACGCCTTCGAACGCGCGCCCTCGGCGGTGCGGGAGCGGTTGGGTTCGCCGAGCTCGCCGAGGATGGTGTCGGTGACCGATAACAGGCCCGCCAGGGTGGCCGGGGTGAACCAAGCCGGGCGGGTGGCGAACAGCAGGTCTTCGCTCGGGGTGTTGCCGCTGGCGCCGGGCGCGAACGGGCAGCCGCCGAGACCGCCGAGGGAGCCGTCGACCATCTGGGCGCCCGCGTCGAGGGCGGCAAGCGAGTTGGCCACGCCCATACCCCAGGTGTCGTGCCCGTGGAAGACGATGCGGCGCCGCGGCGTGTGCTCGCGCACCGCCGTGACCAGCGCCGCCACCTGCGCGGGGTGGGCTTGACCCAGCGTATCGGCGAGCACGATATCGTCGGCGCCCTCGGCGCGCGGATCGGCGGCGATAGCCAACACCCGGGCAGGATCGACCGGGCCATCGAACGGGCAGGTGAACGCCGTCGCCAGGCACAGCTGGATACTGCCGCCCGCCGCACGGGCGAATTCGACCGCCTCCGGCATGGCGGCCAGGCTCGCCTCGGTATCACGGCCGATATTGGCGCGATTATGCGCATCGGACACCGAGAAGCAGTACTGGAAGTTGCGCACCCCCGCGGCCGCGGCTTTTTCCACATGACGCGGGGTGGCCACCCACAGCCAGCAGCGGCTCAGCTCATCCGGGGTGAGTTCTTCGACCAGTTCCATGGTGTTGGCCATCGGCGGCACCAGATCCGGCCGCGCCATCGAACCGATCTCCAGCGCGGGCACACCGAGGGCGAGCAACCGCCGCACCACCTCCGCTTTGCGCCGCACCGGCAGCATCTTCCCGGTCAGCTGGAGTCCGTCACGCAGGGTGACGTCGCGCAGTATCGCCTCGCCGTACCCGGTCATCATTGCTCCTTGGTCTGGTGCACCTGATTCTCCCGTATCTGCGGCCGGGTGCACATGACACCACCGCATGGTTTCTCGTTGAGCCCAGCGGGATTAGGGTGCACGGTCGGCCTGCGGTGTTCCGGCGCGCGCAATTCGTGTACGGCACGGCCACGGGGGCGGCGCGCAACGCGGCGGCGTCTCACCGGGTCTCCGGCGCGGTCTCGGCCCGGCTGTTGCCTGCGCCGTCACCGACCACCTCGGTGATCTGCTCATCGCTCATCCCGAGGATCTCGCGCAGCACCTCGCGGGTGTGCTCACCAAGATCGGGGCCGATATTGCGGATGGGCAGCGACTGCCCGCCGAGTACCGGGACGATCCCGGTGAAACCCACTGCTTTCGGTTCGGGCTCGCCGACGTCCACTGGGAACGTCTGGATCATGTTGCGCGCCGCGTACTGCTCGTCGGCGACGATATCGGCGGCGGTGTAGATGGGGCCGCACGGTATGGCTTCGGCCTCCAGGATCCGCAACGCCTCGTCGCGGGTGTGCCGGACGGTCCATGCGCCGATCGCAGCGTCGAGCCGGTCGCGGTGACGCCAGCGTCCGGCATTGTCCTGCAGTTCCGGGTCGGCGGCCAGGTCGGGACGTTCGATGACCCGCATATAGCGCTGGAATATGGCGTCGCCGTTACCACCGATGATGATGCTGGTGCCGTCGGAGCACGGGTAGGCGTTGCTGGGGGCGATACCTTCCATCCGCCCGCCGACACGTTCCCGGTTGATCCCATAGGCCAAATAATCCGGCACCAGCGACTCCATCACCGACAGGATCGCCTCGTTGAGCGCCACGTCGATGGTTCGATCGGCCAGCGGCGCGGCCGCACCGGACTGCGGGGCGCGTCGTTCCCGCTGGAAAAGGGCCATGACTGTGCCGAAGGCCGCATAGATACCGGCGATGGAATCACCGATCGACACCCCCACCCGCACCGGCGGCCGGTCCGGATCACCCACCAGTTCCCGCAGCCCACCGACCGCTTCGGCGACCGCGGCGAAACCGGGCCGCGCGGCCAGCGGACCGGTCTGCCCGTAGGCGGAGATCCGGGTCAATACCAGATCGGGATTGACCTCTTCGAGCACCTGCGGGCCCAGCCCCCATTTCTCCAGCATGCCGGGACGGAAATTCTCCAACAGCACATCGCACTGCCGGATCAGGTCGAGCACGATCCCGCGGCCGGTCTCGGTACGCAGATCCAGGGTTATCGACTTCTTGTTCCGGTTGATGGTTCGGTACAGCATCGAGGTGTCGCCGCCGTAGAGGCGCCAGTTGCGCAGTTCGTCCCCGGTGCCGGGGCGCTCGACCTTGATCACCTCGGCGCCGAAATCGCCGAGAATGCGCCCCGCTGTGGGCGCAGCCACATAATTGCCCAGTTCCAGGACGCGTACGCCCTCCAGCGGCCGGTTACTCATGCGCATCAGTGTGAACTATGCGCGTTCGCCGGGATGAGACGGCCTCAGCGGGCACGTCGTAGCCCAGTGGCCGAACGGCACGGTTCTTCGTCCACGGCCGGTGTCGGCAGCCGCCCGGCGCTGTGCACCGGAACGGCCCTTGTCCGGTCATGCGCCTGCCGTCGCAGTCCGCGGCGGTGTAGTGCTTGGTTGGGCGCGCCCTCGGTGCCCCTGGCGGCAGGGTGCGTTCACCGGTATTGGGATGCACCCGCCCCACCGTGCTCAGCCCACGTGTTCGCGCAGGTAGGCCAGATCGTCGGCGATGCCTTCGGCAGGGGTCTCCAGGATGACCGGTGCATCGGCGGTGCGGCACACCTCGGCCAGCAGTTGCGGATCGATCGTGCCGTCGGCGAAGTTGGCGTGCCGGTCGGCGCCGGAGTTGAACTCGTCGCGGGAAGAATTCAGATGCACCAGATCGATACGGCCGGTGATGGCGCGAATCCGTTCCACCACGCCGACCAGCTCCTCACCACCCGCCCAGGCGTGGCAGGTGTCGAGGCAGAAACCGGCGCCGAAATCGCCGACCGCATCCCACAGCCGGGCAATGGCATCGAAATGCCGTGCCATCGCGTAGTTTCCGCCCGCGGTGTTCTCGATCAGGATCGGCACCGCGAAACCACCCTTGTCCTGCTGGCGTTCGAACAGTTTGCGCCAGTTGACGATGCCCGCCTCGATCTCGTCGTCGGAGCGGACGTGCCCGCCGTGCACCACCAGCCCGAACGCGCCGAGATCGGCGGCGGCCTTCGCCTGCTGCGCCACCGCATTGCGCGAGGGCATCCGCAGCCGATTGTTCAGGCTGGCCACATTGATCTGGTAGGAGGAGTGCACAACCACATCGATCGGGCTGGCCAGGATCTGCTCGGCCCGCGGATGTGGTTGCGGTTTGTCCCAGCTCTGCGGATCGATGACGAACAACTGGATGACATCGGCGCCGAGTTGCTCGCCGAAGCCGATCGGATCGCTGTCGAGCCTGACATGTGCTCCAATGCGCATGTGGTCAGCCTATCGGTGACCACCGACAACACTGTGCACCGACAGCACAGGACTGGCTCGACGGAACAGACCCCACACCCGGCGAGATCGACGTTGCATCGGTGCCCGGCGGGCAGATACACAGAGTAGGTAGCATCGAGTTCAACCCGGACGAGGGGGGAGAGTCTGTAATGCTCGAGGCTGGTGACGTTTTCGCGGGCTACACCATTCGCCGCAGGCTCGGTGTCGGCGGTATGGGCATGGTCTACCTGGCCAGGCATCCGCGGCTGCCGCGGCTGATCGCGCTCAAACTACTGAACCCGAACCTCTACACCGACAACGAGATTCGCCGCCGGTTCGAACGCGAAGCCGATTTGGCCGCCCAGCTCGATCACCCCAATATCGTGACCGTCTACGACCGCGGCACCGAAGACCGCCAGCTGTGGATTTCCATGCAGTTCGTGCCGGGGTCGGACGCCTCGGCTGCCGACGTCGACGTGCTCGCGCCGGGGCGAGCAGTGCAGATCATCGGCGAAACCGCTGCCGCGCTGGACTTCGCACATGCCAACGGAGTACTGCACCGCGATGTGAAACCGGGCAATATCCTGCTGGCAAAGGCCCCCATCGGGCACCCGGAACGCGTCCTGCTCACCGATTTCGGCATCGCGGGGATGCGCGATTCGGAAACCACCCTCGCCGATGCCGGTTCCATTACCGCCACCCTCGCCTACGCCGCGCCCGAACAGCTCGTCGGCGCGAAACTCGACCCGCACGCCGACCAGTACTCGCTGGCCTGCACGCTGTTCTGGCTGCTGACCGGTGCGGCGCCCTATCCGGGGAAATCGCCCGCCGCGGTGATCCACGCACATCTGCACGCGCCGGTGCCGCAATTGAGCCGGATCCGGCCGGGCCTGCCGCCCGCGCTCGACAACGTACTCGCCCGCGCGCTGGCCAAACAGCCTGCCGACCGGTTCGCCAGTTGCCTCGAATTCGCCGCCGCGGCCCGGCGGGCGCTCGCTGCGTCACTGCGCAGGCCTGCGGCCCTGCGTCAGGTGGCTCCTGCCACCGGCGCAGGCCCCACGATAGGCCCCTCGCCTCATCCGGGTCACGCCCCGATGATGACCGGGGCCGACCCGTCCGTCGCCGCTGCGCCGCGGCCGTACGCGCCGCGGCGTCCGCCCACGCCCGCGATGATCGAATTGCCCGGGTTGCGCCGCCCCGGCTCGGCTCCGCTACCCCCGCCGACACTGCCCACGCGGCAGCCACCGCCGCGCGATCTCGGCCAGCCACCATAGTCGCGGGCTATTGTTCATCGCCGTCTGCCGCCCTTGCCCGATGCGGCAACCCGGCGGCTGATCGCGCGAGTACTGCTATGGTTTCGATGTTTTCACGTGGTCGAGCCGGAGGAGCTCGGTCGCGTTTTTTGCCTGTACGCCACATACCGGTGGGTCCCGGTGCGTGGCGGGAAGTGGAGCGGACATGCTGGCCAACGGTGACGTTTTCGCCGGCTATGTCATCGACCGGCAGCTGGGTCGGGGTGGCATGGGCTCGGTTTATCTTGCAAAGCATCCGCGGTTGCCGCGAATGACTGCGCTCAAGCTGTTGAACCGGGAGATGTTCTTCGACAAGGAGGTGCGGGCGCGGTTCGAACGGGAGGCGGATCTGGTTGCCCGGCTAGACCATCCCAGCATCGTCACCGTCTACGACCGCGGCCTCGAAGACGAGCAGCTGTGGATTTCGATGCAGTACATCGACGGCATCGACGCCGCTTCGGTGGATCCGCAGCGACTGCCGTCGGAACGCGCCGTGCAGATCATCCAGGAAACCGCGGAGGCACTCGACTACGCGCACGGGATGGGTGTACTGCACCGTGACGTGAAACCAGCCAATATCCTGCTGGCCCGGTCCACCGGTGGACGCGGCGAACGGGTCTATCTGACCGACTTCGGTATCGCCCGGTTGCGCGACGACACCGGCCACCTCACCCAGACCGGCACCTTCACCGCCACCCTGGCCTACGCCTCGCCGGAACAGCTGACCGGAGCCTCGCTGGATCACCGCTCCGACCAGTACTCGCTGGCCTGCTCGCTGTTCTGGCTGTTCACCGGCAATGGCCCGTTCACAGCGACCAACCCGGCCGCGGTGATCCAGGGACATCTGCAGTCGCCGCCGCCCGCGCTGAGCACCGTGCGCCCCGGTCTGCCGATCGCGCTCGACGCGGTGCTGGCCAAGGCGATGGCCAAACGTCCCGACGACCGTTTCGGCTCCTGCGCGGAATTCGCCGCGGCCGCCAAGCAGGCGCTGAGCAACCAGAGCTCGCCCGCACTGCCGGTCACGCCGCCGTATACCAGCGGCGGCCACCAGCAGCCCTATCCCAGCGGCGGCCACCAGCAGCCCTATCCCAGCGGCGCCCAAGCCCAGCCCTATCCCAGCGGCGCCCAAGCCCAGCCCTATCCCAGCGGCGCCCAAGCCCAGCCCTATCCCAGCGGGCTGCAAGCCCAGCCGTATCCCAGTGGTACACAGGCCCAGCCATACCCCAGCGGGCTGCAGTCCCAGCCCCAGGCAGGCGGGGCTCAGCAGCAGTCGCCGGCCGGCGTCGCGCAACCGTTCGCCGGCGGCGCACCCGGCCAGCCCTACCCGAGCGCGGCGCCTACCGCGCCGAATCAGGGCAATATCGGTGGCCCAGGGGTCGGCCCATACCAGCAGCAGCCCGCCTATCCCTACAACCAGCCGCCCCCGCCGCAGGGATCGACCAAGAACACCGGTCTGATCATCGGTCTCTGCCTCGGCCTCGTGGTGCTCGTCGCCGTCGGCATCGGCATCGTGGTCGCCATCGGTGGCGACGATTCGTCGTCGACGGCAGACGGTTCCAGCACCAGCACCAGCGCTTCCAGCACCGCGGCCTCCGTCCCGGCCACCCTGGATTCCCTCAGCAAAGAATTCCCCGGCATGGTGCCCGCGACGACCTCCGGCGATGTCGGATACAACGCCGCAAACTGCTGGAACGCCAGCTCCGACTCCCCGCCCTCGCCCGATGCAGGCGAACCGGACTTCGGCACATGGACCTACCAGTGGCGCTGCTACGGCGGTAACAACAACGACGACCCCTTCTATCGGTTCTACGTGTACGAATCGGCCGCCGACGTGGAAGCCGTGGTGCAGTCGCTGTCGGGCGCGCAGAAGTCCACCGACAGCAACGGTGGCCAGACCTACACCAACTACAAACTCGAGAAAGACAGCCCGATGATGATCACGGTGTTCACCGGCGATCCGAACCGGGCACAGTTCCTGATGTTCACCGACGGCGTGGTCGGCACGATCGACGAGGTTCTCACCTGGTGGAAGTCGGCGCCGCTGAACTGACCGGCGAGCTCATGGGCGTCCGCTTACCCGAGGTCGGGGTGATTACCGATGGCGCGGCGGCGCCTCGCCCGACAAACTGGACACCATGACTTCACACGCGGTGGATCTGGACCCGGCCGAGACAGACGAGGCATCCCTGATCGCGGCGAGCGCGATCGAACTGACCAAGGTCTACGGGTCCGGAGACACCCAGGTCACGGCCCTGGACGCGGTATCAGCCGATTTCGTGCGCGGCGAGTTCACCGCGATCATGGGTCCGTCCGGTTCCGGTAAGTCGACATTGATGCACTGCCTGGCCGGGCTGGACAGCGCCACCTCCGGCACCGTCCGCATCGGCGACACCGAGCTGACCGAACTGACCGACAAACAGATGACGAAGCTGCGGCGGGACCGGATCGGTTTCGTCTTCCAGGCGTTCAACCTGGTGCCGACGCTGACCGCGCTGGAAAACATCACCCTGCCGCTGGATATCGCGAACCGGGAACCTGACCGTGCCTGGCTCGACACCGTCCTCGACCGCCTCGGCTTGACCGGCCGGCTCACCCACCGGCCGAGCGAACTGTCCGGCGGGCAGCAGCAGCGGGTGGCGTGCGCCAGGGCGCTGGCGGGCAAACCGGAAATCATCTTCGGTGACGAACCGACCGGCAACCTGGATTCGCATTCCTCCAGCGAGGTGCTGTCGATCCTGCGGACCGCGGTCGACGAATTCGGACAGACCGTCGTCATCGTCACCCACGACCCGCACGCCGCCTCGTACGCCGACCGCGTGGTATTCCTCGCCGATGGCAGCATCGTCGACGAACTACGCGACCCCACCGCCGACTCGGTGCTGGACCGGATGAAGGCCCTGGAGACACGGTGATGGCGGCCAACCCTATGCGCAAGGTGGCCTTGCGCAACCTCGCCGCGCACAAGGTGCGGCTGGCGCTGACGTTGCTGTCGGTGGTGCTGGGCACCGCGTTCATCGCAGGCTCGTTCGTGTTCACCGATACCCTGCAGCGCACCTTCGACGGGATCTACGCCGACGAAGCCAAGGGTGTCGCGGTCCGGGTGAGCCCGCAGGAGCGGCAGTCGATGGGCGTACCGCAGCAGGTGGTCGACCAGATCACCGATATGGACGGGGTGGGCGCGGTCGCGCCGAACGTGAACGGGCCGTTGGTACTGCTCGACCCCACCGGGAAGAAGGCGGTGCAGACCGGTGGCGCGCCCAGCTGGGGCGAATCGTATATGCCTCCCGAACGTGCGGTAGCCGAACCGGAGCGGTTCGTGGCGGGCGCTGCGCCTGCGCAGCCGGGCGAGATAGCGATCAATACCGGGGGCGCAGAACGGGCCGGGCTCGAGGTCGGCGACCGGACCAAAGTGATGATCCCGTCCAAGGGGATCATCGACGTCACAGTGACCGGTATCTACGAGGTCGCGACCGATACCGGGGGCTATATCGGGGTGCTGTTCGACGACGCCCAGGCTCGGCAGCTGTTCACCGACGGCAAACACGTCGCCTATGTGGATATATCCGCCCAGGGGATCGGCGGCGACGAACTGCGCGACCGGATCGCGGCGGCGTTGCCCGACTACAAGGTGCAGAACGGGGAGCAGGTACGCGAGGAGATGCGCGCCGAGATCTCCGAGGCGCTCAACTTCATCAACTACTTCCTGCTGGCCTTCGGCGCCATCGCGCTGATCGTCGGCACCTTCATCATCTACAACACCTTCTCCATGATCGTGGCGCAGCGGTTGCGGGAGCTGGCGCTGTTGCGGGCCGTCGGCGCGAGCCGCGGGCAGGTCGGCCGCTCCGTGGTGGCCGAGGCGCTGGTGATCGGCGTGATCGGCAGCGTGATCGGTCTCGCTGCGGGTATCGCGCTCGCGTTCGGGCTGTCGGGGGCGCTCAACGCATTCGATCTGGGCTTGCCGACGGGCTCGCTGGCGGTGCGGCCGCGTACCGTGCTGGTCGGTCTCGCGGTGGGGCTACTGGTGACCGTGCTCAGCGCGTACGCACCCGCCCGCCGGGCAGCCACGATCCCGCCGGTGCAGGCGATGCGCGAAGAATTTGCCTCAACCAGCGGTGAATCGCTGCGGGTACGCACGGTGATCGGCACGGTGCTTGCGGTGGCAGGCTTGGTGTTCGTGGTGCTCGGCGCTCGCGGCACCGGCGGCACCGCGGCGACCGTTGTCGGGGTCGGCGCGCTCGCGCTGGTGTTCGCGGTGCTGTTCGTTTCGCCCGCACTGTCGCGTCCGGTGGTCGGCGCACTCGGGTTGTTGTTGCGCCCGTTCGGCCCGATCGGGCGGATGGCCCGCAACAACGCGGTGCGTAACCCGCGCCGCACCGCCGCAACCGCGTTCGCGCTCACTCTGGGGCTCATGCTGGTTTCGGCGATCGGCATGCTCGGGGCTTCCGCCAAAGCGAGCGTCGACGTCCTGGTGGACAAGGGGATGAAGGCCGACTACGTGCTGGCCGGGCCGCAGATGATCGGGGTGCCGCGCGGCGCCGCCGCTGCAGTCCGGGATTCGGTGCCCGGCGTCGCCGAGGTCGTCGCGTTACGTGGGGCCGCCGTGAAAATCGGCGACGACGACGAATTCGGTACCTCACCCGACGGGCCGATCGACGGGGTGCTCGACTACGACATCATCAGCGGCAGCGCCCAGTTCGGCGACGACGAGATCCTGCTGTCGGAGGACGAAGCCACTGAACACAGCGTGACGGCCGGAGACGCCATCACCCTCAACAGCCTGGACAACAAGAAGATCCCGGTGACGGTCGCCGGGGTCTACACCAACTCACCGCTGCTCGGCCCGATGGTGCTGCCCTCGGCGGTATACGAGCAGGTGATGCCGGTGGCGTTGCGGGTGGACGCACTGGTGCTGGTGCGGGCGCAGCCCGGAGCCGACCTGACCGCGATGCGCACCGATCTGGAACAAGCCACTGAACAGTTCGTGGTGGTGCAGGTCCAAGACAAGGAGGATTTCAAGGGCGCACAGGGCAGACAGATCAACACCATGATGGCGATCCTGTACGGGCTGCTCGCGTTGGCGGTGGTGATCGCGATCCTCGGCATCGTCAACACCCTGGCGCTGTCGGTGGTGGAGCGGCGCCGCGAAATCGGTATGTTGCGCGCGGTCGGCACCCAGCGCGCGCAGGTACGCCGCAGCATCTACCTGGAATCGATGCTGATCGCCGTATTCGGCGCCATCATCGGCGCACTGCTCGGCCTCGGCCTCGGCGTCGGCTTCCTGCGCACCCTGCGAGACCTGGGGCTGGAGGAAATCATTGTCCCGTGGGGACAGCTGGTCCTGATGCTGGTCGGCTCGGCGCTGGTAGGTGTACTGGCCGCCCTGTGGCCGGCGGTCCGCGCCGCCCGCACTCCACCGCTGGCCGCCATCTCCGACCTGTAAGGCGCGACCACCCGCCTCGAAGGGCGGGCAGCCACGCAGGTAAACCACTGTTCCGGGAGTGCGCAGGCGGGTGCTTGTTACTGCCGCTCTGGGATGTGCGGCTGACTGCCTCGGGTCTGGGGCTGTTCGTCGCATATTTGAGCCAGCGCGGTCGAGTGTTCGTTACGCCGCTTTGTGAGGTGCGGCGTTTGCCTCGGGTCAGGAGGCCGGGTGAGCCGTTGGCTGCCTCGGGTCCAGGATGTCCGTCGCATGTTTGAGCAGCGGTGCGTGTTCGAGTGCTCTCTGTGAGGTGCGGGAGCTCGCCTCGGGACGGTGAGGCTGCCTGTCAGGCGGGGTGTACCGCTGTTCGAGAAGTGCGGTCGAGCGTTTGTTACGCCGCTTTGTGAGGTGCGGCTGCCCTCGGGGGGGGGTGTCTGTCACTCGGGTGAGCCGCAGTTCGGGGGTGCAGACGAGCGCTCGATACCACAGCTCGGCTCACCTCGAAGGTGGTGGGCCTGGTCATCCGGCGGGGGCGGTCGCTTATGTCGTGCCGCTCGACCAGCTGGACAGGTCGCTGCGGTTGAGGGTTTGGGCCAGTAGTTCGGGGAATCGGTCGGGGGTGCAGGCGAAGGCCGGGACGCCGAGCGCGGCCAGGGCGGCGGCGTTATCGCGGTCGTAGGACGGTGCACCGTCGTCGGACAGCGCCAGTAGCACCACCACCTGTACGCCGGATTCACGCAGTGTGTTTATTCGGCGCAGCATCTCCTCGCGGATACCGCCCTCGTACAGGTCGGAGATGAGGAAGAAGACCGTATCGTCGGGGCGGGTGACCAGCGACTGGGAATAGGCGATGGCCCGGTTGATATCGGTGCCGCCGCCGAGTTGCGTGCCGAACAGCACCTCCACCGGATCCGACAGTTGCTCGGTCAGATCCACCACTTCGGTGTCGAACACCACCAGTGAGATGCGCAGCGACCGCATCGACGCCAGCACCGCACCGAATACCGACGCGTACACCACGCTCGAGGCCATCGAACCGGATTGGTCGATCGCCAGGATCACGTCCCGGTGCACCGCGTGGGCGCGGCGGCCGTAGCCGACCAACCGTTCGGCGATGATGGTGCGCTGCTCGGGCAGATAGTTGGCGAGATTGCGGCGGATGGTGCGGTCGAAGTCGATATCGCGCGGCTTGGGGCGGCTCACCCGGGCAGCTCGGTTGAGCGCGCCGCTGACCGCGGCCACGGTGCGTGAGGCGATCCGCTCCTCGATCTCGCGCACCACCTTCGCCACCACCGCCCGCGCAGTCGCCCTGGTGGTTTCCGGTATCACCCGGTTCAGGCTCAGCAAGGTCCCGACCAGATGGACATCCGGTTCCACCGCCTCCATCAGCTCCGGTTCCAGCAGCAGCTGGGTGAGTTGGAGCCGCTCCACCGCGTCGCGCTGCATCACCTCGACCACGGTGGCGGGGAAGTAATTGCGGATATCGCCGAGCCAGCGCGCCACCCGCGGCGCCGAGCCTTGTAATCCGCCGGAACGTCTGCCCTGGTCGGGGTCGGCGCTGTCGTACAGTGCCGCCAGGGCGCGGTCGATGGCCGGGTCGTCGGCTCCGCCGAGGGCGCCGAGTTCGGATTCGGCCGCCTGCCCCAGCACTAACCGCCACCGCCGGATCCGGTTGTCCTCATCGCAGCGCACCATTGCGCGATCGGCGGCACCGTTGATGTTCTCGCTCATACCGCAACTCCTAGAATCTCGGCGACGACCCGCATCGCGAGCTCACCACGTGCGAGATCGAGGCCGGTGGCCGCCGTGCTCGCTCGAGTGGGGCCGCCTGCGCGGACCGCTCGGCCGATGGCACGGCGTTCCCCGGATTCGAAGGCACCGAAAGTGCGGCGCAGCAGCGGCAGGGTTTCGACGAACTGGTCGTCGGTGAGGGTGGTCAGCCAGTCGTCGACGAGCCGTAGCAGCCCGCGGTCATGCACTAGCAGCAGCCCGCGACCACCGACGAAACCGTCGATCCAGGCCGCCTTGTCGGCGGCGCTGCTACCGACCGACAGCGCCGCCGAGAGCCGGAGCGCGGAATCGCCGGGCTCGATCACCCCGGCATCGCTGAGCAGCCGTACCACCCGCCCGGTCAGTGCGCCGTGCACGTCACCGCGGTCGGCCAGCCTGCGCAACGCGGACAGCCAGGTATCGGTGGCCTGCTCGTTGTCGCGGGTCAGGATTGCGGTGTGTGCGGTATCGAGCAGGGCGCGCAGTTCCAGCGCGGCATCGGCGCCCAAACCGGTGACGGCGGCGGGCAGCCCGGCGCAGATGCGCACCAGCATGCCGTCGGCCACCTGGGTGAGTGCAGCGGTGTCGGTGCCGCGCACGTCCCCGTACCGCAGTGTCCGCACCAGACCGGGTAGCGCGGTCAGCAGGTGACTCACGTCGTGGTCGACCGCGGCCGCCGACGCCAAGCGCGCGATCAGACCGTCGGTAGCACCGCCCAGATCGGCGAGCAGCGCCAACTCCAGCGCGTCGGTGAGGTCGCCGACACCGCTGTCGTCGCGGGAAGCGGTGTCGAGGATCTTCGCCTCGGCTGCGCCGCGCACCGTGGTGCCCCAGCGCGCCGCCTCGATGACGGCGACGGCGAATTCGGGCCGCCACTGCAGCGTCCAGGTCTCCCGGAAGGTGCCGGTCGAGCGGACCTCGCTGTCGGTGCGGGTGCCCCAGGCCACGTCGAGCAGCCGCAGCCGGTGCAGCAGCCGTGATTTCGCGATATCGCGTTCCTTGCGCAGATCCAGGTCGACGGTTCTCATCAGCGGGTCGAGTTTCATACGCAGGGAACGCAGCTGTGCGCGCAGATCGACGTCCAGCGCGACCGCGGGCACCCCCTCGGGTACCGCGCCGAGTTCCTCGCCCACCACCAATTCCGCGCCGATCAGCCGCAGCATCGTCTCGTCGCCCTCGCACAGCACCGCGCGGGTTGCCTCGGTGACCTCCGACAGCCCCGCCAGGGGCCTGCCACGCAAGGTGGCCAAAGACTCGGCGAGCCGGACCGATTCGATGATGTGTGCACTAGACACCGGCAGATCGTGCCTCCGCAACACAGTCGCGACCTTGGTCAACCATGCTGCGACGGGCTGCTCCGGCTGGACGAACAAATGGTGGTACCAGCCCGGCGATGTCACGCCCGCGCCGTACCCGGACGCCGACGTCAGCCGTGAATGCGTCCACGGCACCCACGTCGTGCGCGCCTTCACCTTCGGCATCCCCTTCAGCAACCGGGTATCGGCCGCCGTCGGACCGAGCGGCCCGGCCAGCGCAGGCGCATGCCACGCCCCGCACACCACAGCGACCCGTTGCGCACCCGCTTTCAACGTCTTCCGCAGCACCTGCCGCATATACGCCTCGCGACGCAAAGTATGAGCATCGATTCCCGGTGTGCTCCAGGCCGTACCTGCTGCCTCGACGTCCGCAGTGGTCGCGGTTGCGCCTGCTGTGTTATCGGATGCTGTGGTGGACGCGTCTTGGTCGGGATCGGTCGGAGTGCTGGTGGCCGCCTGGGCGGCTTTCGTGTCGCCGCCCGTGCTGCCGGATGGCGGCTGGTGGACTGCTACCTGCGGAGCGGAGGAATCTGCTCGGCTGGACCCGAAAGCCACCAGGGCCTCTGCGGCGCGCCAGAGGGGCTGTTGCGGGGAGACGTCGGCGATCGATCGCACTCCGTTGGTTGCGGTCCCGCGTGCGTTGTTGTTGGTCGATGCGGCCGTCGTGGTTCCGTTGGTGTTGCGGTCGGTGGGGTCGGCCTCCGCGTTGCCGGCTGTGTCGATCTCAGGTTTGTGGCCTGTTGGCTCGTTGCGTTCGTTGCCGCGGTTGCCGTCTGGTGGGGCCGTCGGGGGTACTGGTGACAGCGGTGATGTACTGAGGCAGGCTTCAGTGCCGGCTTCGCGTAGTGCGCTCATCGCTTCGGTGATGGCGGTGAAGATATCGGCGTCGGTGCTGGATTCGACCACTGCGTCCCACCAGCGTTCGGCGTCGTCGTAGCCTGCGGCCGCTGCGAGTTCGGACAAGGGGTCGCCGGTGCCGGGTGGGTCGTCGGCGGCGAGGACGTTGCCAGCGGGGAGATCGCAGAAGTGAACGGGGATATCGTGTTCCACCGCGTAGCGCAGCGCCTGCCATTCCGGGGAGAACGCAGCGAACGGCCAGAACGCGGCGCGGGCGGGCTCGTCGGGGACATAAGCCAGCAGCGCGACCGGCGGGCGCATTCCCTCGGCGCCGACGAAGGCGACCAGCGGGTCGGCGTCGGCGGGACCCTCGATCAGGATGGCGTCGGGGCGGAACTCCGTCAGTGCGAGCCGCAGCGAACGGGCCGAACCGGGTCCGTGGTGGCGGATGCCGAAGACGCGGGTCTGCGGGCCGGTGAGTTCGGGAGGGGTGGAGCGGGCGTCGGGTGTCCCTGCGAACAGGTGAGCATAGGGCGCCGCTTCGGTGGGGCCGACGGTGGGTGCTGCTGCGCTGGTGTTCATCCGGTCACCTCACGGCAGGCCCGGTAGAAATCGGACCACTCGTGTCGTTCTCGCACCACGGCTTCCAAATATTCGGTCCACACCACGGTGTCGGCTACCGGGTCCTTGATCACCGAACCCAATACTGCACCTGCGATATCGGAGGCCCGCAGCACACCGTCGCCGAAATGCGCCGACAGTGCGAGACCACTGGTGATCACCGAGATCGCCTCCGCAGTCGACAGCGTGCCCGACGGCGATTTGAGT
This sequence comes from Nocardia donostiensis, assembly GCF_002081715.1. Classification (GTDB taxonomy): domain Bacteria; phylum Actinomycetota; class Actinomycetes; order Mycobacteriales; family Mycobacteriaceae; genus Nocardia; species Nocardia donostiensis. The sequence continues at coordinate 80,712 of NZ_MUKP01000025.1, forward strand.
TTGGTGCGACCGTCGGCGGTGATACCGGAACGCAGTTCCCGGAAGACCCGCACTACCCGCCGCACCTCCTCGGCGGCCGCGGGCACCTCGGGTAGCTCCAGTGCGGCGCCCAGCTGCGCCACCCGCCGGGTGACGATATCGACCTCTTCGGCTTCGCTGGCCGGCAACGGCAGCACGACGGTGTTGAATCGCCGCCGCAGCGCCGAGGACAGGTCGTTGACGCCGCGGTCGCGGTCGTTGGCGGTGGCGATGACGTTGAAACCCTTGGCGGCCTGGACCTCGATACCGAGTTCGGGGACCGGCAGAGTTTTCTCCGACAGGATGGTGATCAGCGCGTCCTGCACATCCGACGGGATGCGGGTGAGCTCCTCCAGCCGGGCGATCGCCCCGGTACGCATGGCCGTGAGCACCGGCGAAGGAACCAGCGCGCCCTCGCTCGGCCCCTCCGCGAGCAGTCGTGCATAGTTCCAGCCGTAGCGGATGGCCTCCTCGGCGGTGCCGGAGGTGCCTTGCACGAGCAGCGTGGAGGAGCCGCTGATGGCGGCCGAAAGATGTTCCGAAACCCACGTTTTGGCTGTTCCGGGCACTCCGAGCAGCAGCAGCGCCCGGTCGGTGGCCAACGTCGCGACGGCGACCTCCATGAGCCTGCGCGGTCCGACATATTTGGGGCTGATCACGGTTCCGTCGGCGAGGACGCCGCCGAGCAGATAGGTGACCACCGCCCAGGGCGACAGCCGCCACGACGGTGGCCGCGGCCGGTCGTCGGCGGCGGCGAGGGCACGCAGTTCGTCGGCGAAAGCCTGTTCGGCGTGCGGGTGCAGCAGCGCGGGAGCGGATTCGGGGGCGGTGGTTTCGGTGGTCAATGCAGCTCCTCGAGCGCGATCGAGCGGTGGCGAAGGTCATCGGTAATACGGTCGAACGCCTGCTGCCAGGCAGGGTCTTGGCAGCGCGGGGCGAGCGCGGCGATCTCGCGCGCGGTATCGGGAGGCAGGTGCAGGGATGCGGCCAGCAGCAGCGAGCGATGCGCGGCGGGGGAGGTGCCCTGCGCGCCGGGCCTGCGTGCCGCGGCCCGCGCCCGTTCGAACAGCAACAGGATCAGATGTTGTGCCAGTTCCCGTGGCCATGGCCGTTCGATCGCAGGCAGCAGTGCCTCGATCTCCGAGAGCCAGGAACCGTCCAGGCGCAGCAGGTGCCGGGTCCGGTCCGCCGCGGGTACCAGCGCGAACAGTTCCCTTCGGCGCAGCATCGCCTGATCGGAAGGCATACCGGCCTGGAACAGGGTCCGCGCCCAGACCGGGGCCTGCTGGGTGAGCGCGGCGTCCATCCAGCCGTCGAACAGTGGTTGACGGAATCGGTCGTCGATCCGTGCCGCGGTGGTCGTGCCCGGATCGCCGAACCGGTCGGACCAGTAGCGCAACGGTATCGCGGCCACCAGTTGACGCAGCCTGCTTGCCGCGGTGTCGGGCGCCCCCATCCAGCGGTAACTGAACTCCACACTGCGGTCGGTGATCCCGTCGCGGATGGTTGCCTCGTCCAGAGTTTCCGGGACCTGCACGACCAGTTCGAGTCGCTCCCGTTCGCCTCCGCGGTGTATCCAGGCTTCGGCGCGTTCGATCATGCGCTGTGCGAATGCCGAATCCGGTAGGCAGGCCAGTAGACCGGCCGCGTTGCGCCGCACATCGGCGCGCCGGTCGTCGAGCGCGGTTTCGAGCAGACCTTCGTCGCTGGGCGAGAGACGGTCGCCGAGCACCGCGAGCAATTCGGCTTTCAGCGGGCCCGATTCCTTGGCCCATCCGGCTGCCAGCTCGTCCCGGGCCGCAGCGGGGTCGCGATCACGCAACCGCGCCAGCCACTGTCTACGCTCCGGCGGGCTGCCCAGTCGCCACACCTCATCCGGGGCATCCGGTGCCGTGACCCCGTGCCGCACCAGCGCGTGCCATTCGGGCAACTGGGCAGCCAGCCAACTGCCGCGGCTCCCCGCCAGTCGCAGCGCCGGTTCACGCAGGTCCCGGTTGTGGTGCGCGAATTCCAACAGCGGCCCGCACAACCGGTCAGGCGCACGGTAGTTCAGCGGATCGGCGGCGGCGAACCATTCGGTCAGAAAATCCGAACGCTCCCGCAGCATCCCGGCCAGCCGGTCCGCGGCGGCGGGCGGCAGCAGCCTGCGTGGGTCGTCGGCGGCGGTATCCAGGTTCGGTTTCACCGTAGCTGCCGCCAGCCCAGCGGTAGCGAAGGCCTGTTGCAGCGCCGTGGTTTCGAGCAGCCGCACCGCGGCGTCACCTGCCAACCGTGCGGCCGCCGACGCGACCGGCGCGGGAAGGCGGTGCTCGTCCGCGGATGTGCGGGCGGTGCCCAGCAACGCGACGGACGCCAGATCGGCCAGCGCGGCAGGCGCGCCCGGCTGCGCCTCACCGGCCGAGCCGAGGTCGTTCACTTCGCCTGCCGTGAACGCCGAAATCGGGGACAGGCGCTCACCGTTCCATTCCGCGCACAGCGTCACCGGGTGGCCGCCGGAAACCGACAACAGCCGCCACGGCTCGTCCAGCGGCACCAAGGGAAGCGCCGAACCGTCGGATTCGGCGACATACCAGCCGTCGGCGCGGACCGGGAGGATATCGCGCAGCAGCACCGGCCAGCTGTCCAGCCACGGGTCGGCACCCAGCGCCTCGGCGTAGCTCTGTTTGGTGGACGCGACTTCGTTGCGGCGGGTTTGCTGTGTTTTTGGCGCGCTGGCGCGCGCGGGTTTGCGGCCCTTTGGGGCTCGCGTTTCAGCCCTCGCGACTTGCGCCTTCGGCGCGTGCGCTGCGAGGGCTGAAACGCGAGCCGGGCCGCAAACCGGACGGGGCTGGGTATGTGGGTCAGTTGGGGGTGGTTCAGGGACTGCTGGTGTCTTCGGTGTGGTCGCTGCGGAGGGTGGAACGCGAGCCGGGTCGGACACCGGGCGGGGCTCGGGTTCCGGTGGCAGGGTGGTGAACGGTTCGGGGGCGCCGTGGCGCTCGCCGAACAAGGCTCGTAGCGGTGCCGCGCCGGGGTAGTAGTGCAGGTCCGCCTCCACCATGAGGCCGGGGGCGGGTATTTCGGCGGAGAATCCGGGCCCGCCGTATACGTGTTCGAGCACCAGCGCCCAGCGCTGGGTTCGCCGTCCCAGCAACCAGGTCCGGCGGGTGTACAGGCGTTCCTCCTCGGTGAGCCGCATGCCCAGCACCATCCAGTGGTCGCGGACCGCGGGTTCGCGACGCACCGCTTCGGCGGCCGTCGGGTACCCGATATGCGTGCGCACGCTGGCAGCGAGCGCGGGCTCGAGTTCGTCGAGCTTGCGGTGCGCCGCGACCAGCAGATGCAGTCGCGCATATCGGCTGAGCAACGCCTCCGGCCAATCGGGTCGGGTGGTGACGAGTGAGGGCAGCTTGCGCAGCATGGCAGCTACTCCTGGCGCCTGCGCATCCACCATCCGCGCCGCGATCGTTTCGAACGCGCGGAAGGAACGGTCCGCCTGGGCCAGACCGGTGCGCACCTGATCCGTCAGCCAGGTGTCGAGTTCTTCCAGGCCCGCGCTCACCCGCGCCCGGCGTTGTTCGGCGGTTGCCGGGTTATCGGTGCGTGGCGCCCGCGTCGCGGCGGTCGCGGCTTTGGTGGTGCGTCCGTCGATCCAGCTCGCCGCGAAGTCGGCTCGTTCCTCCTGCTCGCCCACCTCGCCCCGCGACCAGCGCAACAGTAGCGACAGCGCGTGTTTGCACGGGAATTTCCGGCTCGGGCATGAGCAGCGGTAGGCGGGGCCGGACAGGTCGACAATGGTCTGATACGGCCGCGATCCGCTGCCCGCGCACAACCCCCACAGCGCGGTATCGGTCCATCCGTCGTCGCTCCACCGTCCGGCTAGTTTCCGGGCCGCGGTCAACGAACTGTTGTCCGGTGCCAGCGACCGCACCTGGGTTTCGGTCCATCGCTGGCTCATCGGCCGCCTTCGTTCGTCGCGTCGGTCATGTGGTCCCCCGTTCGTCGGTCGCCCGAAGTTGTATCGCAGGGCGCTGACAAGTTCCCGCCGCAAGCGTGTGGTAGCCGGAAAACATTGCGAGCGCGCCTGTTCCGTATCTGCTCGTTTGCAGCTTTCATCTTGCGTGACTCGGGTATGTCTGACATCCTGTCCTGTTCGGCTCGGCCGGGCCGCCCGGCGACGGGTGACACACCATCGAGCTGCCCGACGGGGCTGGCGAGGGGTGGACATCGGTGCGCAGGCCCAGCCTTCGATGACCAATTCCATCCCCGCGGGCAGATTCGGCCCTGGTGATACGTTCTGCCACTGCTGAATCCCGTGCAGCGGCTGGGCGAACGCCCGGTGATCGGGTAGCGTTTCGCCAAGCTTTCGTCAGCGCGATCGCGCGCGGGGACCAAGTGCCGCGGTGTGCAGGGGGTGAATGCGTATGGAATCGGCGAACGAGGCGGCGCACCCGATCCGAGTGGCCGACCTGGTCTCGCGCAGACTGGCCGCCGACCGGGCGGTTCCCACCGAAGTCGCCCGAACCGTCTTGGACGCGCTCGGCGCCACCGACAACACCGGCGACAGCGTGCCTGACAACGACGCCGATATCGTGACGGGAATCTTCCTGCGTGCCATTCGGGTCCGCGGATTCCGTGGCATCGGTCCGGAAAGCGCGCTCGAGTTGCCACCCGGGCCCGGTTTGACCTTGGTCGTCGGCCGCAACGGCAGTGGGAAATCCAGTTTCGCCGAAGCCGTCGAACTGGCGCTCACCGGGGGCAACCGACGCTGGGAGGGCCGATCGGCGGCCTGGCGGGAAGGCTGGCGCAATCTGCACGAGCCCGACGCGCGCATCGAGGTGGAACTGCTCGTCGACGGCGACTCTCCGCGCGTGGCCGTCACCAAGGAGTGGGCACCCGACGCCACATTGGCCGAAGCCGACTGGCGCCAGCACCGCGGCACCGGCACCGATATCGCCTATCCGGTCGAGGCGTGGGCATCGCCGCTCGAGCTGTATCGCCCGTTCCTGTCCTACAGCGAACTCGGCGCGCTGGTCGACGGCAAACCCAGCGAACTGTTCGACGCGCTACACCAACTGCTCGGCCTGGACGACCTGATCGTCGCGCACGAAACCATTCGGACCAGGCGGGTGGAGCTGGAACGCATCGCCCGCGCGATCCGGCGACAACGGCCGGCGCTGCTGGCCGACTTGGCCGACATCGCCGACGTCCGCGCCACCCGCGCCGCGGACCTGCTGCGTGATCCCACCACCGATCTCGACGAACTCGAGCGCGCGTTGTCCCCCGGTGGCGCTGGTATCGATCCGGAAGCGTTGCGCGCGATCGCTGCCCTCACCCTCCCCAGCGAAGCCGAGGTGACCGCCGTCGCGGACCGGCTCGCCGCATGTGGCGCAGAGGTGGACCGCCATGCCACCGCCGAAGCGCAGGCCGATATGCGGGTGCTCGAACTACTGCGTCAGGCGCGCAGGCATATGGCGGCAGGCGGGGCCTGCCACTGCCCGGTATGCGGTGCGGGCACACTCGACGACGCCTGGGCGAGCGGCGCCGATACCGCCGTCGATGAGCTGACCGCCCGGGTTGCCGCGCTGGTCGAAGCGAGAGACCGGCTCGATCAGGTGCTGACCCAGGTGTGGGCACTAGCCGAGGAGCTGCCCGTGCAGCTCGCCCCGGATGGTGCGTGCCCACCCGCCCTGGACACCGCGGCGGTATGTGACGCCTGGACCGAATGGATCGCGGCGGCGTCGGCCGACTACACCCCGGACCTGCCTCGGCGACTGACCCGCGCGCATACCCGCCTGGCCCACGAACTGCGGTTCCTCCAGCAGGGCGTCGGCAAGGAACTGGAACGGCTGGACCAGGTGTGGGCCCCGTTGGCGGCGCGTCTGACGGCCTGGGTTGCCGATGCGCGTATGGTCGCGGCGCAAGCGGGCGAACTGCGCACCACCCGGATGGCCGAAGACTGGCTCAAGTCGGCGACGGCAGGCCTGCGCGATGAGCGGATGGCTCCGCTGGAGAAAACCGCCCGCTGGGTGTGGCAGAGCCTGCGCCAGCACAGCAACGTGGAGCTGGGTGGAATCCGGTTGCAGGGCAGCGCGAACACCGCGCGGCGGGTGCTGCTCGACGTCACCGTGGACGAGGTGGACGGCGCCGCGCTAGGGGTGATGAGCCAGGGCGAATTGCATGCGCTCGGGTTGTCGCTGTTCCTGCCGCGGGCGACGGTGCCCGACAGCCCGTTCCGTTTCGTGCTGATCGACGACCCGGTGCAGGCCATGGACCCGGCGAAGGTGGACGGCCTCGCCAGGGTGCTCGCCACGGTCGCGTGGAACCGGCAGGTCATTGTGTTCACCCACGACGAACGCCTGGCCGAGGCAGTGCGCCGGATGCAGATCGATGCGCACGTGCTGGAGGTGCAGCGGCGGGAGCGGTCGGTGGTGGAGGTCAGGGTGTCCAGTGATCCGGTGCGCCGCTATCTGGACGACGCACGCGCCCTGACCCGCACCCCGCAGCTGCCACCCGCGATCGCCGACGAACTCGTTGCCACCTGCTGCCGCTCCGCGTTGGAGGCCGCGAGCTTGGCCAGGGTGCGCCGGACCATGCTCGACGACGGAGTCGACCACCGCGAGGTACAGCGGCATATCGATACCGCGCAATCCACCCGGGCAATGGTGGCGCTGGCGGTGCTCGGTGTGTCCGGGCGTATCGAGGACCTGAACAAACGGTTGGCCAAGGAAGGTAGATGGGCGGTGGACGCATTACGTGACGCGACCGCGGGCGCGCATGTGCCCATCAGCCGGGACGTGTCCGAACTGATCGCCGACACCGAAAAACTCGTCGACTGGTTGTCCCGGTGAGCGCGGGCAACCGGCGCGGCGGCCCGGCGCGTTCGAGTCGCCGCAGGCCCGACCGCCACCGCCGTCCCGGCCGGAGACCGAACCCGCCGGAGGCGCCCAGGCCGTCCGTCGCGCAACGGCTGGAAACTGTCGACCGGCTGCTCGCCGGAACGGTGACCGACGCGGGCGGTCTCTGGCCGCGCGCCACCGCCTGGATTCTGCGGATAGCGTTGGAACAGCTCGTCGACGAACTGTGGGCCAGGGTCGCACCGGAGCTGATGCGCTGCCCGATGCGCGCGCAACTGCTGGCGCTGCGGGCCTTCACCGGCCCGTTCACCGCCGCGCGTATCGCCACCCTGTGGAGTGCGCTGTCGCATGCCACCCACCACCACGACTACGAGCTCGCCCCCGGTGCGACGGAGTTGCGGCGCTGGCGGGAAGAAACCGCTGCCATCGCCGCCGACCTGTCAGCTGTGCGATGAGCCAGGGCGACCGTCGAGCCGCCGACGTGCGCAACCCAGAGCTCGGGTCTTCCGGGCGGTCGCTGCTGTCTCTTGAACCGCTGTACCCGCGGGGTCTCTCGGCCGGGCGGTTGGTGTCGTCGCTGGTCCACCGATCCAGCATTCAGCCGTCCGTCATCCGTGCGGCCGGTCAGCGCAATTTGCGGGGTGGCCCGCTGACGAGGTGGTCGATCATTCCGTATTCGCGCGCCTGTTCCGCAGTGAACCAGCGGTCGCGGTCCCAGTCCTCGAGGATCTGCTCGTAGCTCTGCCCGGTGTGCTGGGCGGTCAGTTCAGCCATCTGCCGTTTGGTGTAGGCGTGCTGTTCGGCCATGATTTCGATATCCGCGGCTGCGCCACCGATCACACCGGACGGTTGATGCATCAGGATCCTGGTGTGCGGCAGAGCGTACCGTTTGCCCTTTGCGCCGCAGGTGAGCAGGAATTGGCCCATCGATCCGGCCAGACCCATGGCGTAGGTCGCCACATCGCACGGGACATAGTGCATGGTGTCGTAGATCGCCATACCCGCGTCGACGGAGCCACCGGGGGAGTTGATGTAGAAGCTGATGTCGGCGGCCGGGTCTTCGGCGGCCAGCAGCAGTAGCTGGGCGCACAGCCGGTTGGCGATTTCGTCGTCCACTTGTGCGCCGAGGAAGACGACCCGCTCACGCAGAAGACGCTCGAGTACCGATTCGTCGAGGGTGATGCCGCTGGTTGTCATAGTTCGAGGGTAGGTATCGGCGGCGCTCGCCGGAACCGCAGCTCACCGGGGGTGAGTTTCGCTTGTGGTGAAAGCGCTACACAATCGACGGCATGGACGATTCGCAGCCGTGCCCGTGCCGGCGCGGCGACACTTTCGGCGCATGCTGTGGCCCCATCCTCGCGGGTGAACGCGCCGCCCCCAGCGCCGAAGCCCTGATGCGCTCCCGCTATACCGCGTTCGTCGTGGGCGACGCCGACTACCTGCTGCGCTCCTGGCATGCGCGGACCCGGCCGCCGCGGCTGGAACTCGACCCCGAACGGCGCTGGCTGTTCCTGGACGTCCAGCGCACCGAGCGCGGCGGTCCCTTCGACGACGACGGCATCGTGGAGTTCACCGCCCACTACCGCGACGGCAACGGACGCGGCGCGTTGCATGAGGTCAGCCGGTTCCGCAAGGAGGAAGGGGCCTGGCGTTACCTTGACGGAGTCGTCGACGCCTGAGTGGGCAACGGCCGGCAGCATCGGTTCTCGACCAGTAGTGCCCCGGTAGGGTCGGCGCATGGCACGTGTCGCGATCGAGTACTGCACCCAGTGCCGCTGGTTGCTGCGGGCGAGCTGGATGGCGCAGGAGCTGCTGACCACCTTCACCACCGATCTCGGCGAGGTCGCGCTGATCCCCGGCACCGGCGGAGTCTTCCGCATCACCGTCGACGACGAACAGATATGGGAACGCAAAACCGACGGCGGCTTCCCCGATATCGCCGTACTCAAACAGCGGGTTCGGGACCGCGTGGCACCCGAACGCGACCTCGGCCACACCGATCGCACCTCCGGCTGAGGCGAGCCGACCCGAGCTGTCAGGCGCAGCAGCCCCCACCGCAGCAGCCGCCGCCACTCGGCGCGGCGGGCGCCGGACTCGGCGCGCTCCCCGCAGCCCGGCCGACGGTGGCGAATGTGGTGAGCAGCTTGACCGTGTCGTCATGGCCGCTGGGGCACTGCGCGGGATCCGACGACTGCGCCATCGGACGATTCACTTCGAACGTGTCGCCGCAACTGCGGCACCGAAAGCTGTAACTCGGCATGTGGTGAGTGTAGACACCTCGTTCTCGCACCACGACGCGCTGAAACACTTGGCGGGATCGGTGGCACCTGCCCTCCATTGGCGACACGCCGGGGACTGCTCGCTGTTGTGACGTACGTCAAGAGGCGCAGATTTCGCGTTGAGCAGGGACGTACCCTCGAAATCAGAGGTATGAGGAGGTCTGCGATGAGCACTCGGTTCTTCGAGACGGCGCCCGGCCTGGACGGTACCGAGCCGGTAGCGCGCACGGAATACGGCGCGGTCCGCGGGATGCGTACCGGTTCGTCCTTCGTCTGGCGCGGGATCCCTTACGCTGCGCCGGTCTCGGGGCCGCATCGTTTCCGGCTGCCGCGGCGGCCGCAACCGTGGGACGGAGTGCGCGACTGTTTCACCGACGGACAGGTCGCACCGCAGAACATGGACAACACCGTGCCCATCGATCGGTCGCTGGCGATGGGGGAGGACTGCCTGTGGCTCAATATCTGGGCGCCCGCCGCGACCAGCGACGTACCGCGCCCGGTGCTGGTATGGGTGCACGGCGGAGCCTACTGTCTCGGCACCGCAGCCCAGGGCGTCTACGACGGCCGGAAACTGTCCGAAACCGGTGATGTCGTCGTGGTCACCGTGAATTACCGGGTCGGCGCGTTCGGTTTCCTCGATCTGTCCTCGCTGTCCCCGGATTTCACGCCGAACCTGGGCTTGCACGATCAGATCGCCGCACTGGAATGGGTGCGCGACAATATCGCCTCCTTCGGAGGCGACCCGGACAACGTCACCCTGTTCGGTGAATCCTCCGGCGCCGGTTGCGTCACTGCTCTGCTCACCGCGCCACGGGTGGCCGGGCTGTTCCATCGGGCGATCGCGCAAAGCCCGCCCGCGACCACCGTTTTCGGTCCCGAACGCGCCGCCGGGGTCGCCGAGCGTTTCCTCGAATTGCTCGAGCTGCCGCGGGAACGGGCAGGTGAACTGGTCGAACTTCCTCTGGACCGCATCACCGACGCCGCCGCCATTTTGATGGACGAGGTGCCGGTGCAGGTGCCGGGAACGTTGGCCGCCGCGCCCGTGGTCGACGGCGAACTGCTGCCTGGCTATCCCACCGACCGGTTCCAGCAAGGGTTTTCGCATCGGGTGCCGCTGCTGATCGGCACCAACAAGGACGAATCGTCGCTGTTCCGCCTGTTCCGTTCCCCGATCATGCCGGTCACCCCGGAGGCGGTGAACGCCATGCTCAACGGGGTACGGGACAGTCACCCCGGCCTGTCGCACGAGCGGATCGCCGAAATCACCGCCGCCTACCCGGATCTGGCGAAATCGCGTGGTGCGCTGGCCA
>NZ_MUKP01000026.1 GCF_002081715.1 Nocardia donostiensis
CTCGCGTTTCAGCCCTCGCGACTTGCGCCTTCGGCGCGTGCGCTGCGAGGGCTGAAACGCGAGCCGGGCCGCAAACCGGACGGGGCTGAGAGAGTGTGTAAGGAGCGGTTGGTTCGGGACCTACCGGGGTGGTTCTTCCACCGCGCCGTCGCGGGCGGGCGCCGGTAGGCGTACCTCCGCATTCGCTCCGGCCATGCGCATCTGCGTACCTCCGCATTCGCTCCGGCCATGCACGAGAAAGTTCTCCACCGCGCTATTGCGGCGGGGCGCCGGTAACCTCGTGACGCAGTGTCGGATCGGGGAGAGGAAGCATCCTGTGACCAAGCCGGGGCCGATGGCCTTCGACCGCCGAAAGTTTCTGGCCGCCGTGGGGTTGGTGCCCGCCGCCGCGTTCCTCGCTTCCTGCGGATCCGATGAACCGATACCGCTGAAAAAGGTCGATATGACCGGCTCCGATCCCGCGATCCGGCCACAGGACGATCTGTATCGGCATGTCAACGGCAAGTGGTTGCGCGAATACCAGCTGCCGCCGGACAAGGTGTCGTTCGGCGCGATCAGCGAAGCGCACGAACGCACCGAACAGCAGTTGCGCGAGATCATCGAGGGCATCACCGACCCCGAGGACGGGTCGGAGGCGCAGCAGATCCGCGACCTGTACGACGCCAGGATGGACCTCGACGAAATCGAGCGCCGCGGTATGGAGCCGATGGAGCCGATGTTCGCCGATATCGACGACGCGAAGAACAAAGCCGAGCTGGCCGCGGTGATGGGGGCGCTGCCGATCGGCGGGCTGATCGGGATGGGGGTGGGTATCGATCGCAAGAATTCCGAGGCCTATATCGCCTCGCTCGGCCAGTCCGGGATCGGGCTGGGTGAGCAGTACTACCGCAAACCGGAGTTCGCCGAACAACTGGCCGGGTATCGCGTCTTCCTGGAGCGGATCGCCGCGGGGGCCGGACTGCCCGATCCCACCGCCCTCGCACAGCGGGTACTGGATCTGGAAACCCGGATCGCTGCCGCGCACTGGGACAATGTGCGCAACCGCGACACCGACGCCACCTACAATCTGCACACTTGGAAAGAGGCGACCGCGCTCGCACCGCAATTCGATTGGGATCCATGGCTGTCGGGGATCACCGACCGGCCCAAGGACCTGTTCGGCAAACTCGTGGTGAACCAGCCGTCGTTCGTCACCGAGGCGGGACGGATCTGGGCCGATACCGATATCGCGATCTGGCGCGACTACCTGAAAATCGCGGTGCTCCGTGTGTATGCGCGGTTCCTGCCCTCCGAACTCAACGACGCCAACTTCGAATTCAACGGCAAGTTGATGTCGGGGCTGCAGGAGCGACCCGAACAGTGGAAGTCGGCTGTCGCGACGGTCAATTCCAACCTCGGTGAGCAGCTCGGAAAACTGTATGTGGACAAGCATTTCCCGCCCGCGGCCAAGGACCGCGCGCTGGAGATGGTCGACGATCTGATGGCCGCCTACCGGGAGAACTTCACCAACTCGTCGTGGATGTCGCCGGAAACCCGGCAGGCCTCGATCGAGAAACTGGACAAGATCGACGCGAAGATCGGCTACCCGGACACCTGGGTGGACTACTCGAAGCTGAAGATCACCAGGGGCAAGTTGGTCGAATCCCTGCGCGCTGTCAACGATTTCGAGGTGAAACGCGCCTTCGACCGGCTCGGGAAACCTGTCGACAAAACCGAATGGGCAATGCCCCCGCAGACGGTGAACGCCTACTACATGGCCACCACCAATACGATCGCCTTCCCTGCCGCTTACCTGCAGCCGCCGTTCTTCGACAAAGACGCCGAAGCCGCCGTCAACTACGGTGCGGTCGGCGCAACCATCGGTCACGAGATCGGCCACGGTTTCGACGACCAGGGCTCCAAATTCGACGGCGACGGCAACCGCCGCGACTGGTGGCAACCCGAAGACCGGGCCGCGTTCGACACCAAAACCAAGCAGATCATCGAACAGTACAACGCACTGGTTCCCGAGGGCCTCGACCCCGAACAGCACGTCAACGGCGAACTCACCGTCGGCGAAAACCTCGCTGACCTGCGCGGCCTGCAGATCGCGCTGGCCGCGTTCCGTATCGCCGAGAAACGCCGCGGCAACGACAATCCGGATTACCGCTCGGTGTTCCTGTCCTGGGCGCGCGGCTGGCGCGATAAGCAAACCCGCGAAGTTACCGAACAGTTACTCGCCACCGACCCGCACTCCCCCAACGAGTTCCGGTGCAACCAGGTGGTGCGAAATATCGCGGAGTTCTATACGGCGTTCGGCGTCGTCGAAGGCGACGAACTGTTCCTGCCACAGGACCAGCGCGTAAGCCTTTGACAACAGTGCTGCCGCGCAGACAGCCATGAAACTGCGCGGCAGTCTAGCGGGTCAGATCGCGGAAGGTGATATCCCCGAGTAGGACGTGCTCGAGCCGAAGGAAACCGTCTCGGTGCAGGTTGTGGAACCGGTACTCGGCGGCGTGGGCGTCGAGGCGGAATTCGCGGATCTCCTCGATCTCGAATTGGGTATCGAGCAGGATCACCAAATAGAGCGGAATAGGGGCCTAAAGGTCCGCGGGTTTCCGTGGCCAACGAGTGGGCTGTGACCAGGGCAGGGAAGCTCTGCGCACAGATGCCCCAACGAAGTTAGCCAAGCCTGCCCTATGCTGAGTGCGGCTCGGGTGAGCCGGTCGGGGTTGTTCCTCGATGAAGGAGGTTGCACTATGACGGCGAAACGGACTTCGCGTGGCTGGGCGCGGTGGCTGGTGGTCGCAGTTGCCGGGGTACTGGCCCTGAGCGGCTGCGGTGCCAGCGGCTCCTCGGAGGGCGGCGCGAGCGGTGACGGAGTGACCATTGCGCATGCACGCGGGGAGACCGTGATCGAGGGGACGCCGTCGCGGATCGTGGCGCTGGGCAATCAGTGGCTGGATTCGGTGCAGGCGCTCGGGGTGACACCAGTCGGGTATGTGGACAATGTGGCGGCGCTGGCGCGAGCCACCCCTCCGTGGGAGCCGGAATCGTTGCAGGAGGCGAAGGCGCTCGATCCGGGCGGCGATATCGCCGAGCAGGTGGCGGGGCTGGCGCCGGACCTGATCCTGGCCGATCCGTTCATCGCTGATCAGCAGACCTACGACAAGCTGTCCAAGATCGCGCCCACGCTGCCCGCGCTGACCTCCGATGCGGTGTCGCCGTGGCAGGACCAGGTGCGCACGCTGGGAACGGTGCTGGGCAAACAGGACGAAGCCGACAGGGTTATCGCCGACGTCGACGCCAAGATCAACAGCATCGCCGAGGCCAATCCGGGGCTGGCAGGAAAGACCTTCGTCAGCACCTGGCTGGTCGGACCCACCCAGTTGATGGTGCTCAACGACCCCAATGACGGTTCCAGCAAAGTATTCACCCAGCTCGGTATGACCATCCCCGAGAACGTCAGGGCGTTGCCGTCGAGCCAGGGCCGGGTTTCGCTGTCACCGGAGCGGCTCAGTGAACTGTCCGCCGACCTGCTGATCGCAGGCCATTCACCCGGCATGGACGAGAAGTACCGGCAGCTGCCCGGATACGCGGAGCTGCCTGCGGTGCGCAAGGACGCGGTCGTCTTCCTCGACAACACCGAGACCAGCGCCGTGAACCAGCCCACCGCGCTGTCGCTGCCCTACATCCTCGACAAGCTGGAGCCCGCACTGGTCAACGCTGCGAAGTAACCCGCCGAGCAGCTGATACCCATTCCCCGTTCGCTGCCCGCTCGCGTTCCAGTCCTCGCCGAGGAGCGCTGGAACGAGCATCCGCCGCAGGCACCAGCCGCAAGGGCCGGAACGCGAGCCACAAAACGGGACGCGAACACGCCGCGTCAGAGACGCGGCCAATAAACACAGAGGTTTTTCGGTTGTCCACCGCAATTCATACCGGGCCGTTCCGGTACTCGCTGCGCGCGGGAGTCACCTGTGTGACCACGCCCGCCGGAGCAGTGCTGTTGCATCCCCCGCACAACAAGAAGCTGACGAAGCTGAGTGCCGGCCAGCTGAACGCGTTGAAAACGCTGAACCGGGGACCGGTGACCTCGGCGGAGATGTCCGGTGACGCCGCCGTTGCCGAGCTGATGGCACAGTTGGCCGCGGATGGCTGGCTTACGGTGACGGTGCTCGACGGAGACCGGGAGCTCTACACCGTGGAACCGTTCGGGATGCCGCAGGAGGCACCCACCGGCCCGCCTCCCCCGCCGAGTGCGCTGTCGAAGTTCAGCGTGCTGCATTCGGATTCGGGAGGGTTCGTGCTGGAGCATCCGAGGTCGTGGTGTGATGTGCGCATCCACGATCCGCGGGTGCTGGCGCTACTCGGCGGGCAGGATGTGAGCGAGACGGCGCTACCACTGGATCTGGTTGTCCGGTTGGCGCAGGATCTGCACCGGGGCGGGTTCACCTGCGCGGACCCCGACGATGAGCAGCAGCAGTTCAACACCCGCAGCTGGAGTACCGCCGATCTGTGGTTCCATCGCCGCAGCACCCTCGGCGAGCGAGTGGTGAACTGGGAGCATTTCGGCCCCACCAAATGGGCAAAACCCGACTTTCCGCAGCCACCCGCACGTAAACCGAACTACCCGGGCGAACCGGTCGCTTTGACGACGCCGGACCTATCGGCTCTGCGCACCGAGGATCCCACTTTCACGTCTGTGCTGGAGGACCGGGTCTCCACCCGAGCTTTCGCCGACGACAAGCCGATCACCGTCGACCAGCTCGGCGAACTGCTGTACCGCACAGCGCGCGTCCGCGGCGTCCGGTCGGCCGGTCCCGGCGAGGAGCTGGTGTCGAAACCGTACCCCTCAGGCGGCAGCGTCTACGAGCTCGAGCTGTACCCGGTAGTACGCAATGTCGCCGGGCTCGCGGCCGGGATGTATCACTACGACTCGTTCGACCATGTACTGCGTCCGGTAGCGGACGCGGATTCGGTGGCGGTACAACGGCTGGTGAAATCCACCTCCGCGACCCTCGCCGAAGGTGCCGAACCGCAGGTGTTGATCGTGATGGCGGCCCGTTCCGGGCGCGTCATGTGGACCTACGAGCAGGTCGCCTACGCCGTGATCCTCAAACATGTCGGTGTGCTCATGCAGACGATGTATCTGACCGCGACCGCCATGGGCCTCGGCGCCTGCGCCCAGGGTTTCGGCGATACAGCCGCGTTCGTGGCAGCAGCAGGTGTCGACGAACTCGAGGAATGCAGCGTCGGCAGCATCATCATCGGAACCCCCGCACTCGATTGAGTGCGGGCGGGCACCGACCGAACCCGTGCCGTGTTCGCGACCACAGCGCTGGGGTCACGAACACGGCACGGCGTCCGCTCTTGCGGCCGATCCGACCCGTATGCTCGCAATGCCTACACGGCGAGCCGATCGACTCGACGATCTCTCATCTCGGGTCACATCGTTGTGACCGCGCTCGGCGCCGTTGCCGAGCGGTGCGGGAATCGCTTCCCGCACCCGAGAGCCTGGGCCGCATGGATCGCCCGCACAGGCACCGATGGGGGTTCGGTCGCCGCGACCGATAGCGGTGGGTGTTCCGCGGTCACGCCAACGCCCGGCGTTCGTCGACCAGCGACTGCGGCGGGATGAGTTTCCTCCAGAACTCGCGGCGGACCGCATCCCACAGCTTGGTCAGCTCTGGAAGGAGTTCTCGTGCTTGTGCGAGATCCGGATAGGTTCCGGAGTTGAAGCTGACTATCGAGGAGTCGTCGGACGTGTTCTCCACTGCGACGATCGCGATCAGATGATGCTGAAGCAAACGCCACGTCACACAGAGTTCGCCCACTTCTGTTCGGCACACATTGTCCATCGGTGATGCACCTCGGTCGTGTCTTCCTCGGTAGGGCCCCGGAGAGGGCGATCCACTCCAACGAAGTTAATACTTTAGAGTTCATAGTTCAAGGGTTTTCTGGAGCGCCGGGTGGCAAATTTCTTCACCGCGGTCGGCGCGCCCGGTGAGGCACCAGGAAAACAGACCAGCAGACCATAGATGCCACCGTTAACATGCCTTTGACTCCATAGTTCAAACGTTCTTGTTTTAGAATCGACGTACGTCCAGGCCACCCCGAGGAGACCCTCTTGTCCCGGCAAGAAAGCGCCGGCTTGTCCGCACTCAGCGCCGTGCTTTCACCGCTCGAAGGCAGTGGCCCGAAAACCGAGGCCGTGGTGCAGCGACTGTCTGCTGCGATCAGCCTCGGTGTGATGGTCGACGGCCAACAGTTGCCGAGCGAGTCCGATCTCGCCAACCAGTTGGGCGTGTCGACAATGACCCTGCGGGAAGCTTTGGCCGTACTCCGGCAGCAGGGCATTGTGCAGACCAAACGTGGGCGCGGGGGTGGCAGCTTCATCTGCTCTTCGGTGGAAGCCCTCGAGCACACCTCGCTGGCGCGGTTACACCAGATGAGCCTCCCGGAGTTGCGTGATCTGGGAGATGAACAGCTCGCGGTCGTCGGCGCGGTCGCCCGGTTCGCCGCGCGCCGCGCGCTACCGTCCGATATAGCCCGGCTCCGGACCCTGGCCGACCGGTTGAAGGTCAGCACTGAACAGACCTCGGCTCGCCGGGCCGACAGCCGCTTTCATATCGAGATGGCAGTGTGTGCGCAGTCCACTAGACTGACTCGCGCAGAGGTTGCTCTGCAGGCCGAGCTCTCTGCATTGCTCTGGCTGCCGCGACTGGAATTGGATCCGGCGACAGAGGCAGCTGCCCATCGTGATCTTGTAGACGCGATCGAACAGGAAGACGACACCCGGGCGAGAGAACTGGCGGAATCGCATACCGAATCCCGTATCCATCGGCTCGTCGCCCTACGCTTGGAGCTCAGTGATCGATGAGGGACAACGACAACTCTTCCGCCCCGACAACCATCGAGTCGCTCGCTTCCGTTGTTACCGATCTTGCCGACGAGGTCTACCGGCCGCTGACGGCCATCGCCACCGCGCTGACGACCCTGTGGGGCGATCTCACCGAGAAGCCACAGCCCGCTCCCCGGTCGACGGACCTGGCGCCCATGCGCGAGACAATTGTCGGCGAGCTGGAACCGCGAGGAAGACTGCTCGACGGCGCAGGTTTTGCGATGTTCGAGGGCGCTCTTACCGACTACCCCAAATACCTCGAATGGTGGATCTCGAACCCGGGACGGAAGCCGCAACGCCTGCCGCTGGAACTCAACCCCCGAAGTGAATATTTCTACGATTACACCCCGATGGACTGGTACGTGATCCCGCGCGACCAGGGGCTACGGTGGGTGCACGGGCCGTACATCGATTTCGCGTGCACCAATCAATACGTGTGCACCTTCTCGCTACCCGTCACGACCGCGCTCGGAACCTTCCTCGGCATCGCCGGCGCCGATGTTCCGGTCGGTGCGATCGAGGAGGCATTGCTTCCGAGATTCCGGGCGTCGGCTCTGCAAGTAGCACTGCTCAACAATGAGGGCCGCGTCATTGTGGCAACCGGCCCCGAATTCCCACCCGGAACAAAGACGAGCCGGAAGAACCGGTCTGCCGCCCAAGTGCCGATCGGCGCTATACCGTGGTCCTTGCAGTCACTAGGGTCCTCTGCGCCGCACTGAGACCACCCTCATGCGTCGAGTCGTTCCAGCTGCCGATCCGGAGAGAAGACCACTGGTCGATCATTCCCGAAGCTGCACTCGAACGGCCGGAACTGCCACGGGCAGGTAGGCGGTGACCCGCTGGGCTCTGCCGCAAAAGCGCATTCGGCGTGCTTCGGGGTAAACCACCCGTCGTTAGAGCAACGTAGGAACTGGAGAAAATCGGAAACCCCGGCGATGTACCCAATCTTTCAGGACAGGGATCGCTCCGGGGCCTTCGATCCCGAAGGATATCAGCGAAAGCCCACGAGTCGATGCGTAAGCGTCCTCAGCCCTGAGAACGCCACTAACCCGGAGGCCGGAGAGCAGATGTCGCCGTTTCACGCCTCCGCCATGACCTCCTCGTCGCTCATCGCCGCGACATCCAGATACAACCGGGCGACGGTCGACAGTCGGCCCGCTCGACCCGCAGCGGTTTCGCGTTCCGTCAGCAGGGCCGCGAGAGCGGCGACGGTGCGGGTGGCGAAGATATCGGCGACCAGGGCGTGGTCGACGTCGAGCCATTCGCGGACGCGGGCGATGACGGTGGTGGCGAGAACGGAATCGCCGCCGAGAGAGAAGAAGTCGTCGTGTATGCCGATGGTGTCGGTGTCGAGCACTTCGGTGATGATGGCGGCGAGGGCGGCTTCTACATCGTTGCGGGGGGCGAGGTCCTCGGTGGCGGCGGAGCCGGGTTCGAGCAGCGCGATCACGGCGCGGCGGTCGAGTTTGCCGTTGGCGGTGAGCGGCATCCGGGCGAGGAGTTCGATGCGGGTGGGGATCATGTAGCCGGGCAGCAGGTCGGCTACGGCGGTGGTGATATCGCCGATTCCGCCGGGGTCGCCGGAGACGGCGGCGACGAGTTTCGGGGCGCCCGCGCCCACCACGGCCGCGACGGCGTGCCGGACGCCGGGCACGGTGCGTAGCGCGCTTTCCACTTCGCCGAGTTCCACTCGGTAGCCGCGGATCTGCACCTGGTGGTCGGCGCGGCCGAGGAATTCGATAGTGCCGTCGGGCCAGTATCTGGCCATATCACCGGTTCGGTACCAGCGCAGGCCCTCGTATTCGACGAACCGTTCCGCGGTGCGCTCGGGATCATTGCGGTAACCGGCCGCGACGTTCGCGCCGCCCACCCAGAATTCACCGGGCACCCAGTCGGGGCAGTCGCGGCCAGCGGGGGAAACAACGCGGCAGCGGACGTTGCGCAGCGGAACACCGAACGGCACGGTCGCCCAATGCTCCGGTGGTTCACCGACGACTTCGCAGATCGTGTTGTGGATCGACGTTTCGGTGGCGCCCCCCAAACCGGAGAAACGGCAGCCTGGGATCTGATGGGCAAGCCTGCGCGCCAGATCGGCGCCCACCCAGTCGCCGCCGAGTGTTACCGCGCGCAGCGAATCGCCGAGCTGGTCGCCGCCGATCTCCAGGATCATGTCGAGCATGCTCGGCACACAGTTGAGGATGGTGACGCGGTGGCGGCGCAGCAATTCCACCCAGGTGGTTGCTTCGCCGCGCTGCTGTGGGTCGAGCGCGACGAGGGAGCCGCCGACGGAGAACATGCCGAAGATGTCGTAGACGGAGGCGTCGAATTCCAGTGCCGACAGGGCGAGCACGCGATCTGAACTGCCGACGGAGAACCAGTCGTTCACCGCATCGATGGTGTTCATCGCGCCCCGGTGTGGGACGTCGACACCTTTCGGTACGCCGGTGGAGCCAGAGGTGAAGATGATGTAGGCGATTTCCTCGGTGTCCGGGTACACCGGGGCGGTCAGCGGTTGCGGATGCTCGCGGGCGGTGTCGATGGGAATACAGGTGACTGCTTCACCCATCTCTGCGGCGGCGACGGTCAACGCGACCCGCACCTCGCCGGTGCGCAGGATGTCCGCGCGCCGGCCCACCGGCTGGTCGAATCCGATCGGCACGTAGGCCGCTCCTGCCGCGAGAACTCCGAGAACAGCGAGGATCTGATCGGGGCCTTTGGGTAGCTGGACAGCCACCGTGTCGGCCGGGCGCACCCCGGCTGCGCGCAGCGCACCCGCGACAGCGAGGGCCTGCGCGGCCAATTCGCCATACGTCCACAGGCCTTCGCCGTTCAGTCCCCACACCACGGCGGGCGCATCCGGTGTCGTCGCCGCGTGGTCGAAGAAACCCTGATGCAGGCAGCGCCCGCTGACCGGGCCGTCGGTGGCGTTGATCGCCGCCCTGGTTGCGGCCTGTGCGGCGGGTAGCCGCACCGCGGCCTCGGCGTCCCAGCCCGCTTCGCCCTCGCCGAGCCGCTGGATCACCTCGGTGTAGCGGGCGAACATCGCATCGATCAAGCCTTGTGGAAAGGCCGATTCGCGCACATCCCAGTTCAGCAGCAGACCGCCGCGCACCTCGGTCACCTGTGCGTCCAGCAGCACTTGTGGTCCCTGCGAGATGATCCAGACCGGTTCGCCGAATGTCTCGGTAACTCGGTCGGCAAACAGTTCGCCCAGGTTCAGCGCGCTGGTGTACACCACCGGCGCGAGCACCGGTTCACCACGGTGGCGGCCCAGATCGCGGAGCACTTCCAGACCGGAATAGGCGGTGTGCGCGCCGCTGTCGTGCATGCTGCGCTGTAGTGCCCTGGCCCGGTCGGCGACGGACAGATTCTCGGTGACATCGACGTCGAGCATGATCGAAGAGGTGAAATCGCCGATCACCCGATCGATGTCTGAGTGCACCGGTTCGCGCTGGAACAGCGGAATGTTCAGCAGGAAACGACTCTGCGCCGACCAGCCGCCGATGGTCTCGGCGAATACCGCCGCCAACGCCATCGCCGGGGTGATGCCGCGTTCGTGGGCGGCGGCCAGCAGACGCTGTTTGGCTTCCGGCTCCAGCCAATGGTTGTAGCGGACGGTGCGATGCGGTTCGGCGCGGTCGGCGACCGGGACGGTGGGCAGCTCGGGTGCGCCCGGCAGTTCCGGCAGCCGCTGCTGCCACCATTCGCGGTCCCGGCGGCGGGCTTCGGTATCGGTCTGGCGTTCGGTGCGGTAGCGGCGGTAGCTGTAACCGGGTTCGGGAAGGGTCGCGCCGTGGTACAGGTCGGCCAGATCGGAGATGAGCACTCGGTAGCTCATGGCATCGCCGGCCAGCATATCGACATCCAGGTGCAACCGGGTGCTTTCGGGTCCGCGCAAGGTGAGGGTGATATCGACGACCTGGCCGTCTTCGATGGCCAGCCGCTGATGGGTTTTGCGTTCACGCAGCTCTTCCAGCGCGGCATCGGCGGCGGCTGCGCTGTGCTCGCGCAAGTCGACGACTGTGAACACCGGCCGGCCGGGCGCGTGCATGGTCTGCTGAGTGCCGTCGGACAGGAACCGGGTGCGCAGCATGGGATGGGCGGCGACCAACTGCTCGACAGCACGTTCGAGCCGGTCGGGATCGATACTTCCGCCATCGAATTCGACGTACAGGTGGGCGGCGACACCGCCGAGTTCCTGTTCGTCCGAGCGGCCGATCCAGTAGGCGTGCTGCATACCGGCCAGCGGGAACGGCTCGAATTCTGCGTCCGCAGCGGGCGAAAGCACATTGTCACCATCGGCCGCGCTCGACGTCGCAGCAGTGGAATTCCCTGTCCCGTCGGCTCCTTGGTCGCCACGATTCGGCTCGCTGATCCCTGTGCCGGTGCCGCCGAGCATTTCGTGCCAAGCGCCCACAGTGGGTTCGGCCGCGAGCTGCGCGAAGTTGACGTCCAGGCCGCGTTTGCGCCAGCTGCCCGCCAGCTTCATGGTGCGGATCGAGTCGAGGCCGAGCTGGATGAGGTCGACGTCGTCGGCAATATCGTCCACGGTCAGTCCGAGCTGGGCCGCCACGGCGGCTCGAATTTCGTCCTTACCGACTTCCGCCGAATTCTGCGGCCGCTGTGCTGTCTCCATATCCGCCGTTACTCCTTGTTGATCACCACTCGCGGTGGATCGAAACTGCCAGTCCGCACCCTACCGCACCTACATAGGGTTGCCTAACCTATCTTTCGCACAGTAATGCCTCGAAATGCCTCGCATCGAACCGGGCGCTGCGATCCGGCCGCACGCGGCTACCGAGCCCATTTCGGCGGTGCCCCCTGGTCACCGTCGATCCACTGTTCGGCGATCGAGCGCAGCAGCCAGCGCGGTGACGGCACGCTGCCAGAGTTCGGCCAGCCGGTCGGCGTCGGCTTCGGTGAGCAGGCCCTGACCCCAACGCCAGTTCGTGTGCAGCTGCGGGCCTTCGGGTGTGCTGCCGATTGCGGCGATCACATCCAGTGCGTAACGCAGCGGAAGGTCGGGTTCGGGGTCCAGTGGCAGGGCAGTGTCGGCTCCGCCGGTCACCATCGACCAGGGTTTGCCGTCGTTCGCGGCGAGGTCGACCCGGCCCAGATAGTTGAACTCCACCTGCGGTTCGGCTGCGCCGGTCAGCTCCGGGCTGCGGGTGACATACCGCAGCAGTCCGTAGTCGAGCCCGTCGTTCGGGATCGCATCCAGCCGGGCGACGACAGAGTCGACCAGGGCCCGCGCCGCAGCCGGATCGGCTTCCGCGCCTTCGACATCCACGGCTTCCGTTCCCGCACCGAGCCGCACCGGAAACACGCTGGTGAACCAACCGAGCGTATTGGTGGTGTCGGTGCCAAGCAGCGTATCGGCGCGACCATGACCTTCCAGCGCGATGAGTGCGCCGCAACGGGGGTCCTGAGCGCGTTCCCGACGCCAGCTGGCCAAGGTCATGGTCAGTGCGGCGAGCAGGAACTCGCGAACGCCTTCCTCCTTGCTCAACGCGGCGAGGATACGTTCGGTGACCGCCACACCGACCGGTGCGGACGTGACCCGCAGCGACGACCAGGTATCGACGACCGGGTCAGGAACCCGCGACCCGATCTCCGGATCGGGCGCGGCCAACTGCCCGGCCCAGAAATCGCGTTGAGCGAGGACTTCCGGCTCCGACGCTCGCTGCCACATCAACTGTGACCACCGCCGATAGGAAGTGAACTCCGGCAGCGGTTTGGGCGCCGAGCCCGCTTCGATCGCGGTCCACGCCTCGGCCAGCCCGGCCAGCAGAATGTGCCAGGACACCACGTCCACCGCGAGATGATGGACGGCGAGCATGAGGATGTCGCCTTCGTCGGTGCCGGGGAACCAGACGGCGCGCACCATATCGCCGGTCCGCGGGTCGATCTGGTCCATCGCCGCCCTGGCCGCAGCTGCAATGACGCTGTTCCAGTCGACAGCAATGTCTCCGGCACCGAACGGATCATCGACATCCGAGACGAAACCACCGCTGGTCGGGCCAGCCACAGCACCAGCCGAACCGACACCATCACCAGTTGAACCAGCAGTATCGCCATACGGGCCGACTGCCTCACTGTTCGAGTCGACAGCGCTGTTGTTCGCGCCTGCGGCATCGTGGTGCGGGCCGATCGCGACGCTGTTCGAACCAGCAGCAACGCCGCTCGTGCCGACGGTGTCACCAGCAGGAATGACGGTATGGGCGGGTGTGAAGCGGGTGAGGATGTCGGCGGCACGTACAGAACCGGGTGGCGTGGTGATCAGGCGCAGACCGTCCGGGGTGTCGGCGAGGCGGGAGCGCAGGGTGTCGTATCCGTCGAGGGCTGCCTGCAGCACTGCTTCCAACTGGTTGCCGGTGATGCCGGTGGGTAGTCGCAGCAGCGTGGTCTGGGTGAAGCGGCGGTAGCGGCCGTATTCGTACATCCAGGAGACGATCGGCAGTGGCAGCACCTCGCCGTATTCCGCGGTATCGGCCGCGGAATCGGTTGGAGACGCGGCCGAGGCCGAGGTGATGGCGGCGGCGAGTTCCCGAATGCTCGGGGCGGCGAGCACCATCCGCGGATTCACGGCGAGACCACGCCGCCGCGCTTTGCTGACCAGCGATATCGCCACGATGCTGTCCACGCCGATGGCGAAGAAATCGTCATCGATACCCGGGATACGGCCGTCGAACAGTTCGGCGAAGACCTCGCTGAGCGCCTGTTCGGTCTCGGTTTCCGCAACCGCGCGTTCCCCCTCGGCAACGCCGTGCGACAGCGCTTGTTCCGCGCGGCGCGCCAATTCGTGACCGTCGAGTTTTCCGTTGGCGTTGACGGGCAGCCGGTCCAGGATCACGATCCGCGCGGGCACCATATACGCAGGAAGCCGGTCGGTGAGCGCGATCCGCAACTGCGCCGGATCCACCACCCGGCCGGGCGCGGCGACGACGAAACCGACCAGACTCGCTCCGCCCGCCCGACGCACCACGGTGACGGTGGCGGTGGCGACACCGGGCAGCCGGCGCAGTGCGGTCTCGATCTCGCCTACCTCGACGCGGTAGCCGCGCACCTTCACCTGGTCGTCGGCACGTCCCAGATAGGCCAGACCGCCGTGGCCGAGCCGGCGCACCAGGTCGCCGGTGCGGTACATCCGGTGTCCGGGGCGGAACGGGTCGGCGACGAAACGAGCGGCTGTGCCCGCGGGCCTGCCGATATAGCCGCGTGCCAGCTGCGCACCGGATAGATACAGTTCGCCGACCACCCCGCGCGGCGCGGGCCGCAGCCGGGAGTCGAGCACATAGGCCGCCGTGCCCGCATTGGCGGTACCGATGGTCGGGTCGGTGGTGTCCGCGATCGCGGCGACGACCGCCTCCACTGTCGTCTCTGTCGGCCCGTAGCAGTTGTATACCGCTGTGCCGGTCAGGGCACGCAACCGCGACCACAGGGCTTGGTCGATGGCCTCGCCGCCGAGCGCGAGCACCGCCGGACCGCGGTCGAGCAGACCGGCAGCGGACAGCTGCGCGAACATCGACGGGGTGGTGTCGATCATGTCGATCCCGTGCCGGGTCATCCCCTCGACCAGCCGGTGCGCGTCACGCATCTCCTCGCTGTCGAACAGATGAATATGCTGCCCGGCCAGCAGCCCGACCATCGGCTGCCAGGAGGCGTCGAAACTCAGCGACCAGGCGTGCGCGATGCGCAACGGGCGACCGAGCCGTGCCTGTGCGGGCCGGTACACGCGGTCACGATGGTCGGCGAAGTAGGCGGCGAGCGCGGAGTTGGTTCCTGCGACGCCCTTCGGTTCGCCCGTGGATCCGGAAGTGAAGATCAGATAGGCGCAGTGCGACGGAACACGCGGTACCGCAGGTGTTTCCGCAGCGCGCCGCGCCACTCGCCCGATGACCTCGGGATCGTCGAGGACGAGGACTGGTTCGGACCGGCCTGCGAGCAGTTCGCGGGAGTCCTCGGTGGTCAGCAGCAGGGTGGGACGCGACTGGTTCAGGATCGAGTCGATCCGCGTACTCGGCAGCGTGATATCCACCGGCACATACGCACCACCGGCGGCCAATACCGCGAACAGCCCGATGATGGAACGAGCCGAACGCGGCAGTACCAGCGCGGCAACGGTTTCCGGGCCTACGCCGTGGTCGGCGAGTTCGGCCGCGAGGCGGGCGGCGGCGTCGCGCAGTTCGCGGTAGGTGTAGCGCTCATCGCCGGAGTTCGAGCCGGAGCTCAACGCGGGCGCGTCCGGGGTCGCGGCGGCTTGCCGCTCGAACAGCTCCCAAGCGGTCAGGTTGTCGACCTGCGGGGCCGGGACAGTCGTGGCGAGGTCGGCGTGTTCGGAAGCGGTCAGTACGTCCAGCGCCGCAGGTGTGCCGGCGCCGATATCGGGCAGCTGACGCAGTATCGACAGCAGCCGTTCCCCGATCTGCTCCGCAGGCAGCTGCGGCAGCGCCTCCGGTACCGCCTCCACCAGCACCACCAGCTCGGCGCCCGCCAGGTGAGAGACGACGGTGAGCGGATAGTGCGCCAGGCTTTCCATCTCGATCGGCCGGAACCGCGCACCGTCGGGCATGGTCACAGTCTGGATCGCGGCGTCGATGGGCGCGTTCTCGAAAACGAACAGCGTGTCGAACAGGGTGCCGTGTTCGGTGGCGCGCTGTACCGACGACAAGCTGAGGTAGCCGATATCGCGCATGGCGGCCGATTCGCGCTGCAGGGCCGCGCACTGTTCGACCACGCTCGCGGTCTCGTCGATCCGGACAGCAACCGGAACAGTGTTGATGAACAGGCCGATCATCTGTTCCACACCGGAAAGCTGTTCGGGGCGACCGGAAATGGTGGTGCC
Organism: Nocardia donostiensis; assembly: GCF_002081715.1. Lineage (GTDB taxonomy): Bacteria > Actinomycetota > Actinomycetes > Mycobacteriales > Mycobacteriaceae > Nocardia > Nocardia donostiensis. Next base: position 15,726 of record NZ_MUKP01000026.1, read on the forward strand.
GAACACCACGTCCCGCCGGTCGGTGAGCCGGCCGAGCAGCACCGTCCAAGCGAACTGGACCGCCGTGTTGAGGGTGAGCCCGCTGCGCCGCGCCCAGCGTTGCAGACGTTCGGTCTCCGCGGCGGGCAGGGTCAGCCGGGTGGTTTCGGGTACCGCGCCGGCGCGTACGGTCGCCGCACCGTCGGCGACCATCAGCGGGCTGCTCACCCGACCCAGGTACTCCACCCAGGTCGCGGTCGCCGCCGCAGTGTCCTGGGCGGCGAGCCACCCGATGTAGTCGCGGTACGGGCGCGGCTGCGGCAGACCGGTCGGGGAACCACCGGCCTGGTAGATCGCCAGCAGTTCGGTGGTGAACACCGCGACTGCCCACCCGTCCATCAGGATGTGATGCGCGGTCAGGATCATGCGGCGTTGCGCGCTGGCGGCGGTGTCGTTGTCGGAGCCCGGCACTGTCAACAGCAGGATCCGCAGCGCTGGGCCGCGGCTCAGGTCGAACGGCTTGCGCCGCTCGGATTCGGCGATGGTGTCGAATTGTGACGGCTCGGCGTACCGCTCGGTCCACGGTAGTTCCGCTTCGCTCGGCACGATCTGCACCGGTTTGGGCACATCGGTGTCCCAGAACGACACCCGCAGATTCGGGTGCCGTACCAGCATGGCCTGCGCGCTGGCGCGCAGCAGCGCCACATCCAGCGGCCCATCGATATCGACCACGAACTGCATGGTGTACAGGTCGATTCCGTCGCCGGTCAGCTTCGACAGGGAGAACAGCCCCTCCTGCAGCGGGCTGAGCGCCAGAACGTCCTCGATCCGCGGGGCGCTCATGATCGGGCCTGCCAGGAGGCGGTGAGCGCGGCCAGAGCGTCGGCGTCGAGACCGGACGCACTCATCGGGGCGTGCGTTGCGCCGTCGTCGGTCTGCGGTGGCGCCGGTACTGGCTCGGTGTCACCGGCAACGGCATCGACAGCATCGACAACGGCGGCATCGACGGCAGCCGCCAGTTCGGCGATGGTCATGTGCTCGAACACCATCTGCGGTGTCAGCGGCAGACCGAGCGCCGCGGCGCGCGCCGACCATTGAATGGAGATGACACTGTCGCCGCCGAGCGCGAAGAAGTTGTCTTCAGCGGTGACGTCGTCGATCTCGAGCAGTTCCTCGAGCAGGGCGATCAGCTTCTGTTCGATATCTGCCGCACCGGCCGCATCCGCCGTCGCTCCCGCGACCGCACCCCCACGCGGCGCGGGAGGTGCGAGCAGGTGGTCGAGGTCGGCGGCGGGCAGCAGCTCCAGCTGGGCGGCCCGCTGCTCGGGGGTGGTGGCGAAGGCGGTCAGCGCCGCCTCCACCGCCTGCGCGATCAGTTGCGCCGTGCGCGGTTCGTACAGATCGGCGTTGACGACGACCCGCACATCCATGCTGCCGTCGGCGGCGACGTTCATGCTCAGGTTCAGATCCAGGAACGAGATATCGAAATCCACCGGCAGCACCGTCACCGTGGCGGCGCCCGAAGCGTCCAATGCGATCGGCGCGGGCGCCCAGTCCGCGCCACGGAAATGCAGCATGGTCTGGAACAGCGGGTTCCGGGAACGGGTCCGGGGCGGGTTCAGCGCCTCCACCAATCGCTCGATCGGCAACTCCTGATGGATATAGGCGTCGAGCACCACGTCGCGGCCGCGTGCCACCACCTCGCGCAGGGTCGGGTCGCCGGACAGATCGTTGCGGAGCACAACCATATTCGCGAACAACCCGACCAACTCGCCGACAGCCTCGTCGACACGTCCCGCGACCGGCGTGCCGATCGCGATATCGGTGCCGCCGCCGAGCTTGTGCAGCACCGTCGCCACAATCGACTGATACAGCGCGAACTCGCTCGCATTGCTCTGTTCGGCCAGCGTCTGCAGCTTGTCGCGGCGCTCGGCAGGCACGGTGAAGGTCGCTACCTCGCCGCGTTTGCCGAGCACCGCGGGCCGCTGGAAATCGTGCCCGACATTGATTTCCTCCGGCAGCCCGGCCAGCACCGAACGCCAATGCGTCACCTGCGCTGCGGCGTAGTCGCTGGGCTCCCCCGAGGGGCCTGCGTCGAACACTGCACGCTGCCACAGTGCGTAATCCGCGTACTGGACGGGCAGCGGGTCCCAGTGCGGCGCCTGCCCGGTTTCGGTCCGGGCGCGGTAGGCGGCGACCAGATCGTCGAGCAGGATGCCGAACGAGGCGTGGTCGGCGGTGATGTGGTGCACCAGCAGCGACAGCACATGCGTGTGCTCATCCAGCGCGAACAGCCGCGGCCGGATCAACGGCTGCTCGTCCAGCGGGAACGGGAAGTTCGCGATATCGGCCAGTTCTGCGTCCAGGCGGTCGGCGGTGATCTCGGTGACCGGCATTTGCACCGTCAGGGCGGGATGCACCACCTGGTATGGGATTCCGTCGCGTTCGGGGAACGAGGTGCGCAGTGTTTCGTGCCTGGCCACTACGTCGTTGATCGCGGTGGTCAGCGCCGCGATATCGAGTGGCCCGTCGAACCGCATCGCCAGCGGCAGGTTCGCCGCCGCGCTGGGGCCTTCCATGCGGTACTGGAACCACATGGACAGCTGTGAATACGACAGCGGCAGCAGCTCCGGGCGGGACTGTTGCACGAGTTCCGGCCGATTGCCACCGGAACCGGTCTGCGGCAGTTGATCGTCGGATTCGTCGTCCATCGCGTCGAGGTCGATACCGAACTCGTCGCGGAACTGCGTAACCAGCCGCGCCGCCAACCCGGCCGCCGTGGGGGTGTCGAACACCGCGCGCACATCCAGTTCCACACCGAACCCGGCGCGGATCTGCGCGGCCAGCCGCGCCGCGAGCAGCGAATGACCGCCGAGTTCGAAGAACGAATCGTCGGCGCCGACCCGATCCACGGAGAACAGTTGCGCGAAGATCTCACACAGGCGGCGTTCGGTGGCGGTGGCGGGCTCGCGGTAGCCGCGTTCGGCGGCAGATGTCACCGCGGGCAGCGCGCGTTTGTCCAGTTTGCCGTTGACGGTCAACGGGATCTGGTCGATCACCGCGAACGCGCTCGGCACCATGTATTGCGGCAGCCCGGCCGCGACAGCGGAGCGCACCTCGTCCACATCGACTTCGTCGACGGTATATCCGGCGGCGGGCACCACATACGCGGCGAGCATGGCGCCCACCGCCGGATCCTCGGCGACAACCACCACGCAGTGCCCCACCGCGGGATGGGCGGTGATGGCGGATTCGACTTCACCGAGCTCGATACGGAACCCGCGCACCTTGACCTGTTCGTCGGCGCGGCCCATGAATTCGAGAGCACCGGACAGATTGCGCCGCGCCAGATCCCCGGTGCGATACAGCCGGGCGCCCGGGCAGAACGGGTCGGCGACGAAACGCTGCGCGGTCAGCCCGGACCTGCCCAGATAGCCACGCGCCAGCTGCGCACCACCCAGATAGATCTCCCCCACGACCCCGGCTGGCACCAGCTGCAGCGCCTCGTCCAGCACGTAGGCGTACACATTGCGGTTCGGCATGCCGATCGGCACCACGCCGGTGCCCTGCGGTCCTTCCACCGGCATATGCGTCGCGCACACCACGGCCTCGGTGGGGCCGTAATGGTTGCGCAGTTCGGCGTCGAAAATGGTGGCGAACTTATCGGCCACCTCCCCGGGCAGCGCCTCGCCACCCACCGGAACCCGCCGCAGCGCCCGCCATTCGATCACCTCCGGCAGCAGCAGGAAGGTGCTCAGCATCGACGGCACCATATGCAGCACGGTGACGCCGTGCCGAGTGATCAGATCGGAGACATAACGGATATCGCGGAAGGCGTCGGGTTTCGGCACGATCAGCCGCGCGCCCAGCGACAGGGTCATGAAGATATCCACCAGCGAGGCGTCGAAACTCACCGACGACGACTGCAGCAGCCGGTCCTGGTCGTTCATCCCCCATTCGGCGGCGAAACCGCGCACATGTTCGGCGATCGCCGCGTGCGCAACCGGCACACCCTTGGGTTTGCCGGTGGAGCCGGAAGTGTAGATGACGTACGCCAGATGCTGCGGCAACAACGGCCGCACCCGGTCGGCGTCTGTCGGATTCGTTTCCGGTAGAGCGGCGGCCGCGGCCTCGGCAGCAGCGAACCCGGTGTGGTCGAGCACCAGCGCAGGCGCGGCGTCGTCGATCAGATAGTCGATGCGATCCTGGGGATACGACGGGTCGATCGGCAGATAGGCTGCGCCTGCTTTCAGCACACCCAGCACCGCGACAATGAATTCGACCGAGGTGGTGAACCGCAAACCGACGAGGTCTTCGGCACCGATGCCGCGGCCGATCAGCCAGTGCGCTACCCGGTTGGCGCGCCGGTTCAGCTGGTCGTAGCTCAGCTCGGTGTCATCGGAGATCAGGGCAGGCGCGTCCGGTGCTGCCGCGACCCGGTCCTGCAGCAGATCGACCATGGTCGCCGCCGGGATCGGCACCAGCTCGCCGTGTGACAGTTCCAGGATCGTCGCACGGTCCTCGGCGCTGAGCATATCCACGTCCACCAGCCGCCGACCCGGTTGCGTCAGCGCGCTGTCGAGCAGCCGCACGTAATGCCCGAGCAGCTGATCCACCAGCGGCGCGGGCAGATCGCCGGTCCAATACTCGGCCTCGACCAGCGCACCCCCGGCCGCGTCGAGCACCACCGCGAAAGCCAGCGGAACCTGGGCGGTCGGCGCGCCGAAGTCCAGTTGTTCGGCGACCACGCCGGGCAGGTCGAACGCGTCGGCGCTCTTGCGGACACTGAACCCCAGCCGGACCAGCTGCTCCATCCCATCGCGTCCGGCGACTCTAGTCGGGTTCGCCTCCTGCACAACACGTTCGATACCGATGCCCTGATGGGCGAACGCGCCGAGGCAGGTCTGCTTGGCCGAGTCGACGACATCGCTGAAACTCGCACCACTGCGCACGGTCTGACGCAGCAGCAGAGTGTTACCGAAGTAGCCGATGAGCTGCTGGGCGGTCGCATTGCGCCGCACCGTGACCGGTACCGAAACCAAGAAATCCGAGGCGGCCGTATAGCGGTGGATCACCGCGGCGAAACCGGCGAGCAGCACCATGAACGGGGTCGCGGCCCGCTCTTTGGCGAACGCCTCCACGCGAGCGAGCAGTTCCGGTGACAGGGTCGCGGTGCGGCGGTCGGCGTGTTTGGAACCCCCGACCGTACCGGGCAGCTCCAGCGGTTCCGGCAGCGGACGCAGCGCGTCGCGCCAGTACTCCACTTCCGCCTCGGTCGCCGCGGTTTCCTCTCCGGGACCGTCGAGCACCTCGACTTCGACGAATTGCCCGACCGGCGCGGGCAGCTCACCGCCGGTGTACGCGGCGTTGAGGTCGGCGAAGAACACCGCCCACGAATCGTCGTCCCAGCAGATGTGGTGCAGCACCAGAATCAGCACCCACTCCTCGGCGCCGAGACGCGCCAGGGTGACCCGCAGCGGGGTCTCGGTGGCCAGCGCGAACGGGCGGCCGAACTCACGCCTGGCCAGCACCTCCACCCGGCGCTCTCGGCCCGCTTCGGGCAGATCGGTGAGATCGTGCGACTGCCACGCGGTTGCCGCCTCGTCGGTGAACACCTGATAGGGCTCGCCGTCGGCGTCCACCCCGTAAGTGGTGCGCAGGATGTCGTGGCGGGCGACGACCGCATCGAACGCCGCGCGCAGCCGGGTTTCGTCCAGCGCGCCGGTCAACCGGTAGGCGACGCACAGGTTGAGGGTGGTGTCTTCGGGGTCGCGGGTCTGCAGGAACCACATCCGCCGCTGGCCCGCCGACAGCGGCTGCTGCTCGCCCGCGCGCACCCGCCGCTGCGGGGCGGTCGCGGTTTCGGCGGCGAGCACACCGCTTTCCCGCATCCGGCGGCGTAACAGTTCCTTGCGGCGGTCGGCGGCGCTGCGGCCGGACGAAACGTCGCTGCTGGCTTTGGTGTCTGACATGGATCCGGCCCCTCAGCCCTTGTTCGTGTTCTCGGACATCTTTTTCTCGGACATCAACAGCACGACATCGTCGAACGATGCGCCGCCGAGAATTGCCGCGACCGGAAGATCCCGGTCCAGCTCGGATTTGATGCGCTTACGGAAGTCGAGGGCCTGCAGGGAATCCAGGCCCAACGCCACCAGCGGAACGGCACTGTCGATGACGTCGCTGCCGTCGGCGCCCATCACCTTGTGCAGTTCGGCCAGCATGCGCGTCGCGAGCGCGTCATCATTCGCGGGCTCTGCCGCCGCAGCAGGCTCGGCGGCAGCGGGTGCGGCGGCAGGTGTCGGAGCAACGGCCGTGGGTGCCGGGGCGGGCCTCGGCGCCGGAGCGTCGAGCAGTTCCGACAGCACCGTGCCCTGCCCGAAGGTGCTCATCATGTCGTGCACCTCGAGCCACTGGGCGGCGATGATCACCGCGTCACCCCGGTGCCCGGTGAGCCCGGTCGCCATGGCCTCGGCGGGCACCATCGGCACGACGCCGGTGCCCGCGACCTTCGCCAGGCCCGTCTCGTCGAGCGGTCCCACGACCTGCCACAGACCCCACTGCAGTGAAACGCAGTCGAGCCCCTTCTGGCGCAGCCGGTGGGCGGTGATATCGAGCATCCGGTTGGTGACGGCGTACAGGATCTGCCCGCGCCCGCCCATGGTCGCGGCGAACGACGAGCACAGCACGATCCGGCAGTCGGCGGTGCGCGGCACCGTGGCCAGCACCGCGTCCAGCCCGAGGATCTTGGAGTCGGCGGCGGTGGCAACCATCTGGGGGGTGATCTGGGTCAGATCCGCATCGACGTAGTTCACCGCGGCATGCACCAGCAGGGTCACCGGACGTTCCGTCAGCGATGCGGCCACCGCATTCAGGGCGTCCGCGTCGCCGATATCGCAGGCGAGGACGTCGATATCGGTACCACCGCCGCGGATCTGCTTCAGCTTGCCGGTGACCGCAGCCGTTTCCCCTGACCGGCTGAGCAGGGTGATCCGACCTGCGCCCGAGGCAGCGAAATGCGCGCAGAACTGCAGGCCGAGCTGGCCGGTGCCGCCCACGATCAGTACATGATCGAGATCCGGTGCACTGTCCGGAGCGGGCGAGGTGTCGGGCACCAGGCGTTTCACGAACACCTTGCCTGCCCGCAGGGCGAGCTCCGGTTCACCGGCGGTGTGCAGCGCAGTGACGATCCGGGCTGCGGCGGCGGACCCGTCCTCACCGGCGGCGAGGTCGAGATGCCGGAACAGCACACCGGGGTTCTCCACGCCCACACTGCGGAACCCGGCGCTCACTGAACCGTGCACCAACTGCGGCGCCGGATCCGATTCGAGCACCGTCTCACCACCGACGGTGAGCAGCCAGCACTCCCCGCCGGGGCGCAGACCGGCAGCGGCGGGCAGCCAGGCGCGGTCGGCGAAGAATCCGGCGAGATCGTCCACTGCGCCCGCGCCGTCGGTGTCGGCCAGCGGCGGCAACAACACCACAGCTGTGTCGTAGCCGACCGAATCACGCGGCGCGCCTGCCAGTTCCGCCAGCCCGTCCCGGTTGAGCACGGTGGCCGTCGCGCCGTGCCGCTCGGCCGCGGTAACCAACGCCGCAGCCAGCGCACCGCATTCACCGGTGTGGTCGACCAACGCCAGCGCACGCGGTGCTGTCATGGTGCGTTTGGCCAGCGGGATCCATTTCTCCACCAGACGCTGCGGTTTCGGCGTCGGATCCTCCGCCACCGGCTGCGGCGGTTCCACCGGGTCGGCCCACAGTTTCTTCGGGTTCATCCGGGTATGCGGGAAATCGCGCAACGGCAAACGGACCGGCTCGTCGGGGTCGGCGACCCGCAGTGCGTCGAAGTCGTAGTTCAGATCCAGTACGGCGATCTTGGCCAGATTGCGGGAGAACACGTCCAGCCCGTCCGCGGTGCGCAGCGAAGTGCCGAGCACTTCGACATCCCGGCCCGCGTTGGTGGCGTTCCGCGGCACCAGGCTGAGGTTCTCCTGCAGCGCCAACTGCAACACCGGATGCTCGGCGACCTCGATATAGGTGTCTATTCCGTCGGTTCCCGCGGCGATGACCGCGCGATCGAACCGCACCCGGTTGCGCAGATTCCAGTACCAGTAGTCCTGATGGGTCAGATCCGGGGTGATCGGGACGCCCAGCGTGGCGCCGTAGCAGGTGATATCGCTGGCCTGGAAGGTCGGGGCGCTCATCTCGGTACCGAGCATCGTCTCGAAGTCGGCGCGCACGCCCGCCACGATCGAGGTGTGCGCCGGGTAGGCGACCTGGATTTCCTTGGCGAACTGGCCGCGTGCATTGGCGGTGGCGACCATATCGACGATGGTCGCGCAGTCGCCGGCGATGGCGAGGATATGCGGCGAGTTGATCACCGACAGCTCGGCCCACCCGGAATGCCTGGCCAGCAGCGCCTCGCAGTCGTCACGGTCCATGCCGAGGACGGCCATCGAATAACCGCGCGGGGACACCTTCTCGACCAGACGCGCCCGATGAGTGACGGCGAGCACGGCGTCGCGCAACGTCATCACCCCGGCGATCGCACCCGCGGCCAGCTCGCCCTGGCTGTGCCCGATGGTCGCGGCCGGAGCTACCCCGGCAGCCTGCCACATGGTGGCCAGGCCGTACATGTGGAACATCAGCGCGGGCTGAACCTCCCACACCGTGTCCTCGAATCGGCCTTCCTCACCGAGCAGATAGTGCAGCGGCTGCGAATGCCCGTATCGGTCCAGGTGAATTGCGGCGCAATCGTCCACGCCGCGCCGATAGTGTTCCGACAGTTCGTAGAACAGCTTGCCCATACCAGGCCGTTGGCTGCCCTGACCTGGGAAGACGAACCCGATGCGCCGCGCTGTCGCCGGGGTGTCGACTGCTACGACCGACCGGTGCTCGGCCCCGGATGCGACGGCCCGCAGCGCCTCCAGTAGTTCGTCGCGGCCGCGCACCATCGCCAGGGCGCGCTGCCTGCGCGCGACCCGGGTACGGAACAGCATGTCCGTCACGTGATCCGGGGAAACCGACGGGCGCTCTTCCAGATAGCCGAGGATCGACGAGGCCTCGGCGCGTAAACCGTCGGCGGTGTCGGAGGACAGCAGGACCGGGATGGTGCCGTCCGGGAGCCGGTAACTAGGCATTGATTCGCTCCTGTGTGGTGGCGTCGTCGGTAACCGGCATGCCGATAACAGCGTGCGCGTTGGTACCCGCGACCCCGAATGAGGACACCGCCGCATAGCGGACGCCGTCGACCGGTTCCCACTGCTCGTATTTGCTCGCCAACCGCAGTCCGGTGGCCGACCAGTCGAGTTCGGCGGTCGGGTTGTCCGCCCACAGGCTGGGAGCGATATGACCGTGCTCGCCGCACAGCAGCACTTTGATCAGGCCGAGCACGCCCGAGGCGGCCTGAGCGTGCCCGACATTCGATTTGACCGACCCCAGCTTCGGATTCGCTCCGGGGGCCGAACCGTAGGTGCGTGCCAAGGCGGTGAGTTCGAGCGGGTCACCGACCGGCGTGCCGGTGCCGTGGCCCTCGATCAACCCCACCAACTCCGGCGCGATACCGGCCGCGTCGAGCGTGGCACGGATCAGCCGCTCCTGCGCGTCGGCGCTGGGCACCGCGATCGGGGCGCCCTTGCCGTTGTGATTGACCCGGGAACCGAGCAGCCTGCCGTACACGTAATGGCCGTGGGCGCGCGCCCGCGATTCGCGTTCGAGCACCAGCACGCCCGCACCCTCACCCCACAACGTGCCCGAGGCGTCAGCGGCATAGGAACGGCAGTGGCCGTCGGCGGCCAGCGCGCTGTTCTTGGAGAATTCGAAGAAGGCGCCCGGAGTGCCCATCACGCAGACCGCACCGGCCAGCGCCCACTCGCATTCGCCGCTGCGAATCGCCGCGGCAGCCTGGTGCACGGCGGTGAGCGACGATGCGCAGGCGGTGTCCACGCTGACCGAAGGGCCGATCAGGCCGAGCCCGTGCGAGATACGTCCGGCCACCGCACCGAGTGCGGTACCGGTGACCCGGTAGCCGCTGTAATCGTTGACACCGGCTGCCCGCGGACCGTATTCGGTTATCGAAACACCCATCCAGCAGCCCGCGGGTTCCCCATCGAGCGCGCCAGGATTCAGCCCCGCGTTTTCCAGCGCCCGCCACGCGACGCGCAACGCCACCCGCTGCTGCGGGTCCATCGCGACAGCCTCCCGCGGGGTGATCCCGAAGAACAGCGGATCGAATTCCGTTGCACCGGCGAGGAAACCACCGGCGTCGGGAACATCAGACCAGCCCTCTTCGGCGCCGAGCGAAAACAGCTGCCGCAGCGGCCAACCGCGGTCGCGGGGAAAAGGTCCTATCAGTTCTTGCGATCCGGCGAGCGCCGACCAGAATTCGGTCAGGGTTTCGATACCGCCGGGGGCTTCGATACCGATGCCGACGACGACAATCGGATCATCCGCAGTGGATGTCATGTTCTCCATTCCTTCGCCGGTCAGCCGTCAGCCGACGGGCTTCGGCTGGGGCACCAGCAATTCGGCGATGCCGTCGATATGGTCGTTGAGGTAGAAGTGGCCGCCGGAGAAAACGGTCACCTCGACACCGGAGTTCGCATGCGCGTCCCAGGCATACAGATCGCGCGGTGCGACGAACGGATCGTCATCGCCGCCGAGCACCAGGATCGAGGCGTCGACCCGGACATCGGGCGGGCACGAATAGGCGTCGAAGGCGCGGTAATCAGCCTTCATCACCGGCAGCGCCATCTTCAGCACCTCACGGCTGGACATGACGTCGGTGCCGGTGCCGTTGAGGGCGGCCATATGCTCCAGCAGTTCCTCGTCTTCGGTCGGATGGCCGGGAAGTTCGGCGATACGCACCGGCGCGGCAGCCGAGGAGACGGCGAGCAGCCGGACCGGGATACCGGCCGCCTCGGCGAGTCGGGTGAATTCGAAAGCGATGATCGACCCCATGCTGTGCCCGAAAACGGTAATCGGCTGATCGCGGTTCAGTGGGGAATCGGCGAACGCCTCGAACGCTCCCGCGGCGATGTCCGGAAGTGTTTCCGCGGCCGCTTCCCTGACCCGGTCCTGCCGGCCCGGGTATTGGAAAACGTTGGCGTCGAATGCCTGGGACAACTGCTTTGCGAAGACGCGGTATGCCGAAGCGCCCGCACCCGCGTGCGGGAAAATCAGCAGCGGTGGAGATCCAGCGGAACGCGGAGCTTGAAATTGCCTGATCCAACCGAGTTCCCTGGGCATCTACCTCTCCTACCCGCAGCCGACTGTCGCGGCCTGCTTGTCCTTCTTCGCCGCCGCGGTCCGCCATTCACAAACATGTTGTGCGGCCGTGGAAGTCGCGGTTCCGGCATTTCCGGGACACAACTCGTCACCACACGCCCGGGTCGGACTACGGTAAGCCTAAGCGAGCTTAGTATAGGCTAACCTTGGCGATATGGAAGATCGGCATCGGTGATCAACACAACCGAGCAAGCAGTTCAACTTTGCCTAGGCTTACCTTACTATCAGCGTGCGGTATGCACCGATAGGGCATACCGGCAGCAAACGATGGGAAGACGATGATCACCACGAACAACCCCCTACGCCGCATCGCCGCCGCGGCTTTCGCACTCGCCGCCGCGGCCACGGTCGGCTTCGGCACCGTCGCCACCGCCGCCCCCGCCCTCGCCGCCCCGGTGAGCGCCCCGATGCGCACCCAACTCGCCCCCGCCGACCTGGACGCAAAACTGCGGCTCGTGGTCAACACCGGCGCCGACCGCGGCGCACGCGCCGCAGAACTCGAAGCGGGCGAAGCCGGGCTGCCGCTGGCCGACCAGATCGCAGGCGCGATGGCCGCCGCCCCGCCCAGCTTCCGCTGGTCGGTCCTCGGCCCGGTCACGGTGAACGGCGACATCCTCAACGCCCAGTTGCAGACCGCGGTCGACGGCTACGACCCGTTCTACTTCAACCTCACCTGGAAACAGATCGACGGCACCTGGAAGCTCACCCGCGAGGCCCAGTGCACCCTCGCCAGCGTTGCCTTCCTCCCCTGCAGCGTCTGATCCCTCCGGCGAAACACGAACGGCCCCTGGAATCCAAGATTCCAGGGGCCCGCTGCTGGTTGCGGCGGCTACATGCCGAGCGCTTGGGCGTGCCAGTCCACTGCCGCGTCACGATCACCGGCCGGTACAGCGCGGGTCGCGCGCACCGGGGGCGACACCCAGCGCAGTGACCGCCACCCAGTAACCGGTCGCAGCACCCACGCACCCCATTCCCGATGCATCACGTACCCGCCGCCAGTGTCACGTGGGTCGCGGCGGTATCGGCGCACCGCGTCGGCGAAACTACGCCGGATCCAGAACCACAGTCGGCGTGGACCGGTCCGTTCGGCGTAACGTCCTTCGGTCAAAGGCATCTCTCGGACCTCCTCAGCGGGTGCATTCGTCGGCGGATACGAACCGCTCCATGCTGGAGTCGGTGAAGTCGAACGGCCTGCCCTGGAGGCTACCGGTCACGTGGGCTGTTACGCGCCAAGGACCGGACCCGCACACGACCCGTACCGCGTAGGTGTGGCGGGGGCTGGGGATAGTGGCGTCGGAGGTCGACTCGATCGCCACCCAGGCACGTCCTTCCCGCCGCTCCAGACTGAGAGTGAGGACGTGATGCTCGGGCGGTATGTCGCATTTCGCCCAGGCGTTGCCGAGGATCGACCCGACACCGACGCTGGGTTTGATCGGCATGAACCCGAGATCGCACGATTTCGCCGCGCTCGTATGCGCGAGTGCGGCGTCGACAGGGGCGGCAGCGAGCACACTGAAGGCGGTAGCGCCGAGCAGTGCGCACAGGAACCGGACCATAATGTTTCTTCCTCATTCCATACTTGCCCGGCTGAGTGCCGGTCAGCGTCGAGCCCGCCCCAGGGTTCGACGCTGGGGCGGGTCTTCTATCCATTCCGGCGGACGCCAGGAAGCTGAGGGAGCCAGCCAGGGGAGTCGTCCACCCAGATAGCGGGTATCGGCAAGGCGTTGTCTTCGACGACGCATTTCCACAGCAGCTCATACGAGAGCCCGTAACAGCGCCGCATCTGCGCGGCGTCCCAATACACCTGCGGTTCGGGCCGTTCCACCGGCCGCACCGACACCGACCATTCCTTGACACATCCGGGAGCCCAGCCGCAGCGCTTTTGCTCGCCGAGCAACACATCGGGAGCGGGCACCCAGACAGGACCGTCGACCCGCCAACGCGACAGCGACAACGAGTCGACCCCAGCAACCGTGGCGAACGCGCTGAGACCGAGGTACCTGGGTGCTGCGCTCAGACGGTCGACGGTGACGCGCAGTCCGGCGCGGTCCCTCACTCCTCGACCTCGCCATCGATATAGCGGGGTCCGTCGTCGGGATCGAGAGGGTGACCGTCGGTACCAACGGCATACCAGCTGCCGTCGTGATGCTGCACCATCCCTTGAAATTCAGGTTCGCGACTAGCCATCACATCACCGTCGCCGCATACGAAAGACTGTGCAGATAACGCTCACACCCACCATGCCCGGCATGCGCAGCAAGCAGATACCGCGCCTCCGCCAAGCTTTCCGGTAACCGGTTGTCACCGCATTTCTGCAACCACCACCGGTTGATCTGCGCCGTTGTCGCTATCGTGTTCATCGCACGAACCGCTCTATGCGCTGATCCGGGATGAAACGCCCCGCGAGATAGAGGGTTCGGGCAGCAGCACGCTTGCGTTCGCAGCAATCAAGAGCGCAGTCGCGGTGCCATTGCATCACCGAGTGCGCCTCGCCGAGCGACATCGGCCGACCGTCCTCGTAGTCCGCCCGCGCGTGCGGCAGGGTGTAGATAGCACCGACGACGGCGAACGTAACGCTCGCTGCGACGACGAAAAGAACCAGCAATCCGGGCATCGTGTTGCCTCACTGGGTTGTCGGGTTGTGTTAGATGGCGGGAAAGGCCGCCGCCGCGCCGGGGGTCGGCTCAGTGGTTGTGGTTGCGGGTTCAGCACCCACGTCTCACCGGCTCGGGGGCTCGGCTTTCCAGCGGGCGATGATGCGGTCGATCTCTTCTTGCAACCGGTAAGCGCCCGCGTGCACGGTTTCTCGAGGTTCGGTGGCTTCGTCGAGGTGATGGAGTCCGGCGAGGATGCGCTCGTATAGGCCGCGGTCGTGGGGTTCGTGGTGCCAGAGCCGCAGGGCGGCTGCCATGGCACGGTTACCTGCGGTTCTGATGGGCAGTGGGGGTAGGGCCTCGCTCATCGGGTGACCTCCACGGTTCGGATTGCATTTGGTGGGGACACCCGGCGCTGGCTAGTGGGACTGCCCAGACGACCGGGTGATCACTTCCGAAAATAAGAAGGTGCGGCCATGCTGGTCTAGTTTTATGCTCGAAAATGCTCTAGGTCGATATCCTCAGTGAGAGACTGGCTTTAATGAGCGATCATGGACCTTGTTCAAGCATAGGTACGCATACAACGATTGGAGACCGGCGCCATGCGGTTACAGTTCCTCGGCAAGGGAGGCACCACAGGAGGCGGATGCCCCAGCCTCTACGCCACCGACTGAAACACCTACGTCGTGCAGGGATGGAAGACCGATCAACCCGGAACTGTCGAGATTCCACACCTACTCCTCGGGTACGCGCTGCCGGACACTTTCGTCGGCGCCCCGATGACCGACACCGGTCGCGGGACGTTCACCTTGTCAGGTATGCCGGTAACGGACGCGCAAGTGCTTGGCGGGATCGACATCTACGCGGACGAGACGTGTATTGAGGTTCCGAAAGCAGAAAGGACGTTCTACGGTGCAACTCGTGCAGGATGAGTCGTTCAACGACCTATTTCGCTCCTGCCAGCGGGAAGCGTTTCACTTGGAAGTGCAGGACACCTACGAGACTCCAGAAGAGTCGGAGCCGTTGCGGAAGTTCCTCAACGGTGAGCACGATGATTACGAGTGGTTCCAGCCGTGGCTCGATCACGTGCGGTACGTGACTGGCCGTGGTGTGGCCATCCGGCGTGCCCGCGTAGTGTCCGAACCCCACACCGAGTACACGCGGTTCGCGAAAGCGGTGGCCCGGTTCAACGCGAACGCGGGGGAAGACGTGAGGTATCTGCCCCGGCACATGATCAGCGTTGATGAACTGACCACAGATGATTGGTGGCTGTTCGATGATGCGCTGGTCGCGTTCACGGTGTTCGAGCCCTCCGGGCGATGGGCTGGCGGCGCAGTGTCCACAGATCCTCGGATGGTCGAGTATTGCCGTGCCGTGAAGGAACGCGTGTGGGCTCGGGCTGTGCCGTTGCGGGAGTACACCACACAGTGAGTAGTTCGATTCACCAGATGCGCGAAGCTCTCGGGGGTCGTCTCCGGGAGCTTCGTCTCAATTCTGGGTTGTCTGGTACCGAGCTGGCGCGGCTGGCGGGCTGGCATCAATCCAAGGTGTCGAAGATCGAGTACGGGAAGACCAAACCTACCGACGCCGATATCCGAGCGTGGTGTGAGCACACAAAGAGCGTGGATCAAGTCGCGGATCTGATTGCAACGGTCCGCAACATGGAGGCGTCGTATCTGGAGTGGCGGCGTGTCCTCGGTGCTGGTACGAAGCGCCGGCAGCAGGCTTCGGTGAAGCTCGAGGCGGAGACGGAGTTGATGCGCTGGTATGAGCCGGTGCTGATTCCTGGCTTGTTGCAGACCGCGGAGTATGCGGAGGAGATTCTTCGGAACGTCATCGACTTCTATGGGACCGCTGATGATCTGGATGAGGGTGTGTCGAAGCGGATGGAGCGTCAGCAAATCCTGTACCGACGAGAGCACCGGTTTCATTTCGTCATCGGGGAGCAGGCGTTGCGGACGACGGTGGGAGATGATCGAGTGATGGTGGGCCAGTTGGATCGCTTGTTGGCGGTGTTGGGGATGCCGCGCGTTACTTTCGGGATTGTGCCTGCTAGGGCGCGGTATCGGGTGCCGATTTCGAATTTCATCATGTTCGACAACCGGATGGTGATGGTGGAGAACGTGACGGCTGAGATGACGATTACACAGCCGCGGGAGTTGGCGCTGTATGGGCGGACGTTTGATGTGTTGGCGAAGCAGGCCGTGACGGGGAGCGCGGCTCGGGAGTTGATTACGGCGGCTATCGCGACCCGTTCAGTTGATTAGTGAATTCCCGCGGTGATCGGTTCTTCAGCGGCGTCCGGGTTCCTTCGAGCCCGCGGCGCCGTGAACCGACCATCGGGCCTTCCGTCTGCGACCGGATGATCTCAGCTAGGAGGCCGGGTGCTCAGGTGAGCGTGGTGCGCCAGTTCTATGTAGTCGCCCTGGTCAAATCAAGAGCTATGTCGAATGGCACAGTCAACCGGAGTCGATCGTGGTGGATACCCGCCAGCGCATACTGCTCGGTGGCAGGATCGAGTTCGTACACATACACAACGGCCCGGCTCTCGGAATTCTCCACCCGCCAGAAATGCGGGATACCGGCTTCCGCGTACAGCAACGGCTTACGTTTGCGATCCCGCTCCATCGAATCCGGTGACACCACCTCGATGGCGAGAACAACGTCGGCAGGTCGATAGGTCGTCTGATTCAGGCCGGTATCTGCAGCAGCCTGGACCACCATGACATCCGGTTCCGGCCGCTGCCGCGGGCCGAGGGTCACTGTCATCTCCCGGCATACCTCCAGATGTGCCGGTGCCTGCCGAACCAGTTCACCTTCGATGGCCCTGATGACTCGCATATGGAACTTCATCTGCGGGCTCACAAAGATGAGACTCCCGTCGATCAACTCGGTATGTGGTGGCAGATCGGGTAGCCGGTCGAGGTCCTCGGCGAAATATCCCTCGGGCGGTGGCACCGGCCAACCCGGAGACGGGCACTCGCCCATCGGTGCAGGATCGGCGGTCATCGGCTCCCTCGCTTCACGGCGGTGAACGGCTGACCTGGCCAGTATGGCACGGCCTCGACCCGCCTCCGCGTCCTCAGGCGAGCGTCGTGTGCCAGATGACGGCGGCGGCCAGGGCGCCCGCGCCGTTGACCGACCAATGCAGGGCGATCGGGGCCAACAGGCTGCCGCTGCGCTGCCGCAGCCAGGTGAAGACGATGCCCGCGGCGGCGGTTGCGGCGACCGCGATCAGGATGCCGCAGACCTGGCCGGTCACACCGGCGCCGAAGATTTCGGTGAGACCGCGGTTGCTTGTGGTCAAGCCCAGCGACGAGGCGATATGCCAGAGGCCGAACAGCAGCGAGCCGACGGCGAAAACCCCACGAGCGCCGTATACGCGACCCAGGGTGCCGTGCAGTACACCGCGGAAGGCGAGCTCCTCGGGGATCACCGTCTGCAACGGAATCACGATCATCGAGGCGATGAGCGCGCCGGAGATGGTGGCATAACGGTCGGCGAGGAAGAACGGCCGGGTGACCGGCAGCGCCGCGCCGACCGCGACCACAGCCAGCACTACACCCACAGCAGCCAGCGCATACAGTGAGCCGCGTTTCCAATGCCTGGGTGAGAGCCCCAGCTCCGCCCAGCCGAGGCCACGTCTGCGCATCATCGCAAGCAGCACCATCGCCGCGACCGGCACCGTGACGATATTCGCCCACGTGGTGGTGAAATGTGCGATCAGGTTCGTGCAGGCCAGTACCAGCACGACCACCGCGATATCGAGGTAGGCGTGGACGCGATGCCTGCTGGGCATCCTGGTCGCGGTAGTCGCGACAGTTGCGTCGGTGGAGTGCGGGTGCAACATCGTGGCCAGTGTAATGAGACCCCATGCGGTCCCCGTCCGGCTCCTCCCTGGTCACCCGAACGTGGTCGGCCCGACACCGAACCGCAGGACTGTTAGTGTCTGTGAGGGTGTGGAGTCGCGGAAAACAGTTCTGCCAGAGCGCATATCGGCTCCGGCGCGGAACCCGATGATGCTGCAATGGGTAGGCAGATGCCTGCTCGTGATGGCCTTGGCGGGGGCGACACTGACAGTGATCGGGGACGGCAACCGGGTCTCCTTCTACCATCAGGACCTGCGCTGGCGGCCTTGTTCGCCGGAGCAGGTGAGTAGTCCGGGCGTCGAGTGCGCCGATGTCGTGGTTCCGCTCGACTACCAGGAGCCGGACGGGCGCACGATCACCGTGGCGATCTCTCGGGCGAAGGCCACCGACCCGGCCCGGCGACGCGGGATCCTACTGTCCAACCCGGGTGGCCCCGGTGCGGGCGGCCTGGACAGCCTGAGCCTGCTCGGTGACGTGCTCAGCCCTGAGGTCCGTGCCCGATACGACCTCATCGGAATTGATCCGCGGGGTGTCGGCGCGTCTGACGCGCCGGAACCGTGTGGCTGGCCGGTGCCGGAGATGATCCGGTCGGCCGGTCTCGATGCGGCCGGTTTCGATCACGAGGTGGCGCTTGCTGCGGATATGGCTGCGGCGTGCCTGGACGGCGATGTCGCGAAGCTGCGCAGGCTCACCACCCGCAACACCGCCCGCGATATGGACGTCGTGCGCAGTGTGCTCGGCGAGGAGAAGATCAACTTCTTCGGTTTGTCCTATGGCACCTACCTCGGCGCGGTGTTCACCCAGATGTTCCCGCACCGCAGTGACCGGATCGTGCTCGACAGCGCGATCGATCCCGACCGGTACTGGACAGGGATGGTCCAGGATTGGGGACCAGCCGATGAGGCCGCATTGGACGACTGGGCGAACTGGGTCGCGCTGCGTGACGAGCATTACCACCTGGGGGATACGGCGCCGCGGGTGCGCCGGACAGTCGAGGACCTCACCCGCCGGGCCGCCAACCAGCCGATACTCGTCGAAGGCTATCCGGTCGACGACCATCTACTCCCGTTTCTGTTGCATACTCTGCTACGGAGTTACCGGCTGAACGACGTGCTGGCGGAGTCGGTCCGTGAGCTCGCCAACGCAGCCGAGGGGAGGCCGACACATTCCGATGAATCCGGGCTCCGTGATCTGCTGGAGGCGTTGCAGGCCGGCGAGAATTACGCGTTGGCCGTGATCGCCTGCGGTGATGTCGGAGCCCCCACGGACCCGGAATGGTATCGCCACGCTGTCGCGCGTACCCGCGCCGCCCAGCCGGTCTTCGGCGCGATGGCGAACAATATCCAGCCGTGCGCGTTCTGGCCTCGCCCGGTCGAGCCGCCGACAGTTGTCCGGAACTCCGTTCCCGCCCTCATCCTGCAGGCGACCGGCGATCCGCGCACACCGTACCCGGGAGGGGTGCGACTGCATCAGAAGATGACCGGATCGCGCCTGGTCACGCTGCGTGATGTGCGGATACACCTCACTTTCCGTCCCGGGTTGAGCGCATGTGTGAGCGACGCGATCAACGGCTATTTCGCGGACGGCACATTGCCCGAGACGGATATCGTCTGTGCCGCCGACCAACCGCCGCAGTGAACCACGGCCGGTGCCTCACCGCTGCGGCTACGGCTGGGCGGCCCTGGCGGTCGAGCAGCTGGCGCCGGTGGCCCATTCCGCAGGCGCCGTCCAGGCGTGCAGGGTGCGGGTGGTTTCGAACCGGCGCGGCGTACCGGTGATCGGATCGGTGAACTCGAGGGACGATGCCAGTAGCTGCAACGGCCGGGTGAAGTCGTCTACCGGTTTGTCGGAGAGCACCGGGTAGAAGTCGTCGCCGAGGATCGGGATGCCCAGCGAGTTCATATGCAGCCGCAGCTGGTGGGTGCGGCCGGTGTGCGGGCGCAACCGGTACCGGCCGAGGCCGTCGCGATGGGAGAGCAGTTCGATCTCGGTGATCGCGTTCGGTTCGCCTGCGACCTCCTGAGCGGCGAGCACCTGCTTTTCCTTGATGATCCGGCTGCGCACCGTCACGGGCAGTTCGAGCGCCGGATCGTAGGGGGCGATCGCCTCGTATTCTTTGCGCACTGTGCGGCGGTGGAACATCGTCTGGTAGGCGCCGCGCCGGGCCGGATCGATGATGAACAGCACCAGCCCCGCCGTCACCCGGTCCAGTCGATGCGCGGGCACCAGATCGGGTAGGTCGAGTTCCTGACGCAGCCGCACCAGCGCCGTCTGCAAGATGTGCTGCCCGCGCGGGATCGTGGCCAGGAAATGCGGTTTGTCGATGACGAGCAGATGGTCGTCGCGGTGCACGATCGAAATATCGAACGGCACCACCGTCTCCTCGGGCAGATCGCGATGAAACCACACCGCCCCGCCTGGCACATAGGGCGCATCGGGCGCGATCGGCCCGTCCAGGTCGACTATCTCGCCCGCACGCAACAGTTCATCGATACGCGCCGCGGGCACCCGCGGCAGCCGGTGCACCAGATGGTCGCGGATCGTCGCCCATTCGCCGTCCTCCGGGAGCCGCAGCCGGGCCGGATCCAAACCGTACCGCTTCGGCAGCGGGGGTTGCTGCCTTCTTCTCATCGGCATCGACCCTAGTCAACGCGGTGCCCGGTCCGGAGACCAGGTGAGTACCACCCGTGCGTACGGGCTGTCGACAGTAAGCGCAGCGCCGTATACGTCAGAAACCGCGCAGGCGCTCCGGGGTGATCCGCACCGGAGTCGAATACTCCGCGAAGAACTCTTCCCTGGTCATCGAAATGGAAACGAGGCCGTCGGCGTATTTCTCGGCGAAAGAGTCCAGCTCGGCGGGCGTGGGCTCATCGGCAACCCGCGCCACACCGGTGAAGACCACCACCTCGCCGCCGTGTTCGGTACTGTTCAGATGCACCGAAACCCGCGGATTACGCGCTAGATTGCGCAGCTTCGGCCGATCAGGCTGGCTGAACAGCAGGAACTCGCCGTCGTGCCACTGAAACCAGACCGGATTGGGCTGCGGTGTCCCGCTGGGGCCGACAGTCGTCAACCAGATCACCTGCTCCCGGGCCAGCCGATCGGCAACCATCCTGCCGAAATCGGTTGTGGTGTCGATCAACACATCGCTGCTGGATGTTCCGGTGGCGGCCATGGGCATCTCCTCGGCTACGGGGGTGTCAGTACTTGACGTCAACTCATGCGTGCCGATGCGCATTCCGCATGCTGTAGGCGAGTTACGTGCACCAGCGCAGCGTTTACGGCTTTCGATGCTGTGCTGTTGTGGTGTAGACGATCTTCGCCGAGGCCCCGACCAACGCCCCACCGCCGATGGCGATTGTGCCTGCGAGCGCTCCGATCGATGCTCCGATCAGAGCGCCGCCGAGGCACGTCACCGCGGCTTCGGGGAGGAGGACGACGCTGAAGGCCGGGCCGGCACCGCCGATGGCACCCCCGACGGCAGCGCCGGTGATGGTGCCGATGAGGCTTCCGACCATGACAGCGCGACCGACATTGTCGAGTGCGTCGGTAATGACGTCACCGGACCTGGGGTGCGCTGGGTATTGCGTGTCCATCAGGAAGGGCGGGGCTGGAAAAGATGCGGATCGAGTCGGGTGAAGTGCTCGGCGTTCGTCGGGCCGGATGTCGGCCCGGTTATGGACGGCAGGACGTTGCGGCAGTGTCTTCGTGGCATAGGGAAATGTTTGTGTCATGAGAAATCCCCTGGTTCTGAGGTCGGACAGCCTTCAGCGATGCACCCGAGGTGCGTCACACCGACTATCGGTGACAGGACGCGGCAGGATTGCTCACCGGCTGCTCAGCGAGCAGGCGAGGTCACCGAGGCTCGAGGCCAGAACCCGCCGACGAACACGCCCAGCTACCGCTGGCAACAACGAATGGCGTGGGATACCGGGTGCGTACGTAATCGCATTACGTGGCGCTGAATCGGAAGCGGTGGGGGTGGGGACTATGACCAGAACTCATATCCTCACCTCCTCGCCTCCGTGGTAATCGACGGGTCGGCCTCCGACATCGCGGCACGGCCGATCGAATCCGTACATATCCACCATGGCACCGATGTGCCCGCAATGCACCCCTAGCGCCAGTACGCCTGCGACTTGATCTGTGTTTTCGGCAGGCTATGCGCGGTTTTGAGGGTTTTCACGATCGATCGTGTGGTGGCGCCGTCGCAGGCGACCCAGGCGAAGGCGTCGGTGGGGCAGTCGATGTTCTGGGCCTGTTCGCGCATCAGCCGGCCGTTGTCGACGCGTTGCAACCAGGTGACCTGGTGGTGTGGTTTGTTGCGGACGGGCAGGTTGACGTCGGATTGATGCTGCCATTCCAGCCAGACGCGGGCGGGAGTGTCGCCGATGGCGTCGAGCAGGGAGTTGATCGCGGGCAGGGATGCGGTGTCACCGAAGACGACGTATTCGCCGGGGGTGGTTTCGGGGAGTTGGAAGTTGGAGCCGAGAACGGATGCTTCGATTTCGTCGCCGGTGGCGGCTTGTTCGGCCCAGCGGCTGGCGGCGCCCTCGTGCAGGGCGAACTCGATGTAGAAGTGGTCGCCTGCAGGGTCCTGGTCGACCAGGGTGTAGCCGCGCTGCTGCAGTTTGTCGCCGTTGGGGATCCACAGGCGGATCCACTGGGTGGGGTGCACCGAGTGGTTGGCGAGCAGGCCGCCCGCAGTGAAACCGATCCGCTTGTACTTGTCGGAGACGTCCTCGGTCGACGTCACTCGTAGGCGGTAGTCGTCTGCACGCCACAGCTTCAGCAGAACGCCGTTGGTTCCTTTGCCCATGCGCGTTAGCTTAGCCTAAGCAAAGCGACGGTGGGGTCTATCCGTCGAACCGCTCACCACTCCACACTGATACCCGCTTCCTGGGCCAGACAAGCGGCCAGTCCGAGTAGATCGCCGCCGTCCACCGTGGCGCCGCGCAGCCCGGAGGCGCCGACCAGCCCAGTCAGGGTGCAGTTGCGGAACTGGACATTCTGCTGGATCCGGGCATGGTGGAACCGGCCGCCGGACAGGTCGCAGTCTTCGAAGACCACATCACGGAACTCCACGTCGGCGAAGTCGGCTTGACGGAGATCGCATTCGCGGAACACGACCGTCTGCAATTTCGAATAGGCGAAAGAGGTCAGGTCGGCGCGGGTCGATGCGACCGAGATATTGCGCCACACGCCCGCGGTCCACGACATGCCGGTGAGCCGGCTGGTGCTGATGGCGCAACGGAACATCGAGGATTCGTCGGCGAGCAGGTTTGCCAGATCACAAACGTCGAGTTCGCAGTCTGCGATGGTGCCCATGCGCATGGCACCGGAGAACCGGACACTGTCGAGCCGGCAGCCGTCGAGGCTCACGGCATAGAGATCGGGGTGCGAAAGGTCGCCGCCAGTGAAAGCGCGTTCCTGGATCTCGCTGGTCTCGGCGAAACCGTCGCCGGGATCGGCGGGGGTGAGGACGGGAAGATCGGGTGGTATCGGGGTCACCGGTTTGCTGCGTTTGCCTGTAGCAGGCACTGTTTTCCCTCGCTCTGTCGGGGCTGCTTCTTTCCGGGCAACCTACACCCGCACGCGGCGCGGTCGAGCGCATCAGCAGGCCGTTCCTACTGGGTTGAGCTTTTGCGGGCAGGGCTATGCGACGACCGCCGGAAGATCCTCGGGGCGGCGGGGCAGGGCGAAGAGGTTGATGCGCCGATCCGGTCGTACGTCGAGCACGCCCAGGCTGTGGAAGTTGTTCTTGACCAGGGCCCGACGTATCGGAGTGTTGCGGTGATCCGGGTCCGCCATGATCCGTTTGCACCGGGGGTCGGCGGCGAAAATAGCCCGCATCAGCTCTCCCAGCCACCCCGAGATAACTCCACGACCAAGCAGGTTGGTGTCGGCGGTAGCGATATGGAATCCCATATCGTGGGGGTCGGCCTGGTAGACCCGGGCGATCTCATCTTTGGCCGGCCGGTACAGCTCGACATAGGCCACCTCACGCCGTCCCAGGTCACTGCGGTCGATGGCCGCGAGATCGAAGCCGAGGATGCAGGGCCGGGAGTACGCGCCGGCCAGTTGGGCGCGCAGGTCGGCGCGGCGGCGTTCGGCGGGCCATGCCTGCTCCCAGGTCTCGGCCAGATGGGGCCTGCTCATCCATTCGGCGAGCATGTCGGGGTCGTCACCGTCGGGGTCGGCGAGCCGCAGCGTGTAGGGAGACGAGAACTCAGGGATGACCGGTGCAGGCGCCTGGCGCACGTCGTCGGGGAGGTCGGTCAGTTCGCGGGCGAGGACGTAGCTCCCGGTTTCGTTCATGAGTTCTGCGGCTCCGTTCGGTTGTCTCTTCGGGCGCCGCCCTTCCGCGCCCCACTTTTTCCGAGGCCGGGACACTGGCACCGAGGATGCACTATAAGGTAAGCCTATGCAAACATAGTTGGCGGATCGTCCAGCGGGCGGTGGCCGATGTTTTCCGGGAAAGTGGGATAGCCAGTGGAGAGACTTCTCGTGGTCGGCGCGGGGCCGAAAGCCGTGGCCGTCGCCGCAAAAGCGCAGGTATTGCGCGAACTGGGTCTGCCTGCGCCGCATGTCACGGTGGTGGAACCCCATGCGGTGGGCGGCAATTGGCTCGCTTCCGGCGGCTGGACCGATGGACAGCACCGGCTGGGCACCAGCCCGGAAAAAGATGTGGGTTTCCCCTACCACTCGAATTGGGCGCGCGGCCACAATCACGCCATCAACGAAGCAATGCTCGCCTTCAGTTGGTCATCCTTCCTGGTGGAGCGCGGTACCTACGCCGAATGGGTCGACCGCGGGCGGCCGAGCCCACAACACAATCTGTGGGCCAAGTATCTGCAGTGGGTGGCGAACAAAGTCGATCTGGATCTGATCAGTGGGCGGGTGCAGACCATCCGTGCTGCCGCCGACGGCTGGCTGGTCACCGTGGCCGATTCCGACGGCAATACCGCCGAGGTCGATGCCGATCGGTTGATGATCACCGGCCCGGGTGACAGCAGGCGCGCGCTGGCTCAGCACCCGAAAGTGCTGAGTATCGCCGAGTTCTGGGATCTGGCCGCCCGCCGTGATCTCCCTGCTTCGTCGCGGGCCGCGGTGATCGGCGGCGGCGAAACCGCGGGGTCGGCGATGGACGAACTGATCCGCCACGATGTGCTGACCGTTTCGGTGATATCGCCCGGCGCCACCATCTACACCCGCGGCGAAAGCTATTTCGAGAACTCGCTGTTCAGCGATCCCACCAAATGGCGAGCGCTGAGCATCCAGGAACGCCGGGATGTAGTACGCCGCACCGACCGCGGCGTGTTCTCGGTGCGGGTGCAGGAATCGCTGCTCGCCGACAACCGAGTGCATCATCTGCAGGGCCGCGTGGTGCGGTTCGCGGACCAGGGTGACGCGGTCGCGCTCACCTTGCGCAACGAGCTGCGTCCCGACCAGGTACACGCGTTCGACCTGGTGGTAGACGCGACCGGCGGGCATCCGCTGTGGTTCATGAAGCTGTTCGACGACGAGGCCGCCGATCTGGTCGAGCTGGCCGTCGGCGGCCCGATCACCCAGCCGAGGCTGGAGGCGTCGATCGGCCACGATCTGTCCGTCGAGGGGCTGGAGGCGAAGCTCTACCTGCCGAACCTGGCCGGTATCGCGCAGGGGCCCGGATTTCCGAATCTCAGCTGTCTCGGCGAACTTTCCGACCGCGTGCTGGCGACCACGCCCGCGCGGCCGTCTCGTCAGCTCGTATCGGGCGACGGTGCGGCGCTGGAAACATCGGCGATGCAGACGACATGGCGGAGTGTGCGATGAGTGTGATGACCGGAACCGGATTGCTCGCCGAACGTCCGGGCGCAACAGCGCCCAGGCTGCAACCGATCCTGACGAGCGAACAGCGCCGGGTGCTCGACGAATGGTCGACCGGTGTCGATCCGTGCGATCTGATCGGCTTGACCACCCTGTTCCGGCACGGTCGCGCCGTCCCGTCGAGCCGTATCGCCTTCCGCTGCGGCCGTGAAGTTCTCACCTACGGCGAGCTGTTCGACATGCTCGATCGGGGCGAGCCACCGAGCCGTTCGGGCGAAACGTCGAGCGCCGGTGTGATCTCCCAGCTGGCCGCCATGCGCAACGCGATCGGCGATGCGGCGGTCCCGCTCGGCGCTCGCGGGCTGCTGCTGGGGCTGGACGCGTTGGCGGTGGCGGTCGCCGACCGTCGTTGCGTGGCCGCGGACCGGAAGCTGCGCCGGTTCGATCCGGCGCTGCG
Organism: Nocardia donostiensis; assembly: GCF_002081715.1. Taxonomy (GTDB): domain Bacteria; phylum Actinomycetota; class Actinomycetes; order Mycobacteriales; family Mycobacteriaceae; genus Nocardia; species Nocardia donostiensis. Next base: position 41,717 of record NZ_MUKP01000026.1, read on the forward strand.
GCCCCGAGATGTACGGCTGATCGCGCTGCCGTGGGGTGATCCCCAGGTGGCGGCGGATCTGCTGGCGGCGGTGGCGCACGGTGCGACGGTTGTGATGCCGACGGTGGCACAGCGCGGGGACGCGGCAGCGTTGGGCGAGTTGATCGCCACACATGCGGCTACACAGGTGATCTCCGACGCCGGGCTGCCGTTGCGGTTGGCCGCGACGGACGGCGTGCGGCTGGACTCGGTGCAGCGATGGGATCTGGCCGGGACCGTTTGGGCGGAAACGCTTCCCGAATTGGTGCGTTCGGTATCTCCCGATGCGGTGAGCACGTTCGCCTACCGTTCGCCTGCTTATCTGGGCGCGGTCGCGCGCGGTCCGCTGGTGTCCGGTGGCTGGGTGCGTCCGGTACCGGGTGCGAAGGTACTGGTGCTGGACGCGGCACGACGGCCGGTGCTGCCGGGCGTTGCGGGCGATGTGTACGTGGGCGGGCGAGTGCTCGCGGACGGGTTCGCCGACGGTGCGGACGAGGAACGGTTCGTGGCCGACCCGTTCGAGCCGCAGGGCAGGCTGTACCGCACGGGAGATCGCGCCAGGTGGGTGCAGGGTGGGCGGCTGGTCGTCGAAGGCCGTCAGTCGTAGCGACAGGGCTCGACGCTGGGGTGGCTATCAGCACACCAGTGGAAATTCCGGCTTGCGGTGGCTGGATGGCCTCCATCAAGGTGCGGTAGTGAGAGGAACACGCGAAGTGACCTATGCCGCCCTGGCCGAGCGATTGATCTCGCTCGGCATGATCTCTGTCGATACCGCGCACAATGTGCTCACCGATATGGGCGACCGACAGCACGACAAGTTGGACGACGAAGAGGACTTGTCCTACGCTCTGGTCGATTTCGAGGTGGCGTTTGCGGCCTACGGAGACAGTGTCGACGACTTGGAGGGCGCCTACCACAGCATGCTGCTCGACGCAGCAGCGTGCAGTGGTGGAACTGTCGTCATAGACGACGTCGAACTGACCATCGACCCGGAGCAGGGGGATGTCCTGCGGTTCGTCCGCAATGGTTCGACCGTCGAATGGACGTTGGATCACCAATGGGACCGCTATGTGGACCACATGGGCATCTTGTCTCACGTCGACGCTCTCAACCCAGGCGATGGCAGAGTCTTCCGGTCGGTCGAGCTCGATGAGCCGGGAGACAATTTTTATGTACTCGCCACCGACGAGCAGGCACTGGTCCTGACGAATGAGTTCGGCCTACGCCTCGACTGATTCCGCGCTCGCGTGCGGTCTCTCGACGCCTTTCGCCGAACTGGCGTGCACTTGCGATAGTGGCAGTCGTCCTGACTACGATCACCACCGCTGAGCCACGGAAGTCCGGCCGTTCACCGCTCGGTTTCCCGATACAGCCCGGATTCGGAAACGCCGAAGGCCCGCCTCCCGAACGGGAAGCGGGCCTTCGAACAACGACTGCCAGCCGAGTAGAAGGCTTACTTGGCCTTCTCCAAGACCTCCACCAGCCGCCACCGCTTGGTGGCCGACTGCGGGCGGGTCTCCATCAGCTGCACACGGTCGCCGATACCGGCGATCTCGTTCTCGTCGTGCGCCTTCACCTTCGAGGTGGTGCGGATGATCTTGCCGTAGAGCGGGTGCTTGACCCGGTCTTCCAGCTCCACCACGATCGTCTTGTTCATCTTGTCCGAAACGACGTAGCCGATCCGCACTTTACGACGGCCGCGCACCTCGGTCACCTTCTCGTCGCTCATGCCGCATCTCCCTTATCAGCGGGTCCGGTGGCCAGACCGAGCTCACGCTCACGCATGACCGTGTAGATACGCGCGATCTCGTGACGCACCACACGCAGACGACGGTTGTTGGTCAACTGGCCCGTCGCCATCTGGAAGCGCAGGTTGAACAGCTCTTCCTTCGATTCACGCAGGCGGGAGACGAGCTCCTCCTCGGTCAGCTCGCGGAGCTCTGCGGCCGGAGTTCCAGTAGCCATCAGAACTGCTCCTCCCTCGTCACGATCCTGCACTTCATCGGGAGCTTGTGCATCGCACGGCGCAACGCCTCGCGCGCAATCTCCTCGTTCGGGAAACTCATCTCGAACATCACCCGGCCGGGCTTGACGTTCGCAACCCACCACTCCGGCGAACCCTTACCGGAACCCATGCGGGTTTCGGCGGGCTTCTTGGTGAGCGGGCGATCCGGGTAGATGTTGATCCAGATCTTGCCGCCACGCTTGATGTGGCGGGTCATCGCGATACGCGCCGACTCGATCTGCCGGTTGGTGACGTAGCCCGGCTCGAGCGCCTGGATACCGAAATCACCGAACGCCACCGAGGTGCCGCCCTTGGAGATACCGGTACGGCTCGGGTGATGCTGCTTGCGGTACTTGACCTTACGAGGCATCAGCATGGCGTCAGCCCTCCTGTTTTTCCGCCGGTGCGTCGGCCACCGCGGTGGCGGCGCGCCCGGCCTCGGTACTGGTCGCAGTGGTACCGGTGGAACCGGAGCGACGCGGGCGGCTCGGCCGCTCCCGGCGCGGGCGATCCCCGGCCGGAGCGCTCTGGGCGGGCAGCTCACGCTTGCCGCCGACGATATCGCCCTTGTAGATCCAGACCTTCACACCGATGCGACCGAAGGTGGTCCTGGCCTCGTAGAGGCCGTAGTCGATGTCGGCGCGCAGCGTGTGCAGCGGCACCCGGCCCTCGCGGTAGAACTCCGAGCGAGACATTTCGGCGCCACCGAGGCGGCCCGAGCACTGCACCCGGATGCCCTTGACGTTCGGCGACCGCATGGCCGACTGGATGGCCTTGCGCATCGCGCGACGGAACGCGACACGGTTGGACAGCTGCTCGGCCACACCCTGGGCAACGAGCTGCGCATCCGACTCGGGGTTCTTGACCTCGAGGATGTTCAGCTGCACCTGCTTACCGGTGAGCTTCTCCAGCTCGGCGCGGATACGGTCGGCCTCGGCGCCGCGGCGGCCGATGACGATGCCAGGACGCGCGGTGTGGATGTCGACGCGAACCCGGTCGCGGGTGCGCTCGATCTCCACCTTGGAGATACCTGCCCGCTCCATGCCGGTGCTGAGCAGCTTACGGATCGCCACATCTTCTTTGACGTAGTCCGAGTACTGCTTGTCGGCGTACCAACGGGACTTCCAGTCGGTGGTGATACCGAGGCGGAAGCCGTGGGGGTTGATCTTCTGTCCCATTTACTTTGCCCCTCCCTTCCGGCGGCCACGAGTGCCACCGGCGGTGGGGACGCTCTCGACCTCGATGGTGATGTGGCTGGTGCGCTTGCGGATACGGAACGCCCGGCCCTGGGCGCGCGGCTGGAACCGCTTCATGGTGGCGCCCTCGTCGACGTAGGCCGTCGAGATGACCAGGGTGTCGGGGTTGAGGCCGAGGTTGTTCTCGGCGTTCGCCGCGGCACTGGCCACGACCTTGGCGACCGGCTCGCTCGCGGCCTGCGGCGCGAACTTGAGCAGGGCGAGGGCGTCTTCGACCCGCTTGCCGCGGACCAGGTCCACCACTCGACGAGCCTTCATCGGGGTGACGCGAACGTACTTCGCCGTAGCGCGGGCAGTCGGATTCTGAATATCAGTCGTCATCGCCGCTTGCTCTTCCGATCTTCCTTGACGTGGCTCCGGAACGTCCTGGTCGGTGCGAACTCACCGAGCTTGTGCCCGACCATGTTCTCCGAGACGAACACCGGCACGTGCTTACGGCCGTCGTGGACGGCGAAGGTGTGACCGATGAAGTCCGGGGTGATGGTCGAACGACGCGACCAGGTCTTGATGACCTGCTTGGTGCCCTTGTCGTTCTGCACGTCCACCTTCGCTTGGAGGTGGTCGTCGACGAACGGGCCCTTCTTGAGGCTGCGTGGCATTTCTTACCTCCTCCTTCAGCGCTTCTTGCCGGTACGACGGCGGCGGACGATGAGCTTGTCACTGGGACGGTTGGGCTTGCGGGTGCGGCCTTCCGGCTGGCCCCAGGGCGAGACCGGGTGGCGACCACCGGAGGTCTTGCCCTCACCACCGCCGTGCGGGTGGTCGACGGGGTTCATCACGACACCACGAACCGTGGGACGGCGGCCCTTCCAGCGCATCCGGCCCGCTTTGCCCCAGTTGATGTTCGACTGTTCGGCGTTGCCGACCTCGCCGACGGTGGCGCGGCAGCGCACGTCGACGCGGCGGATTTCACCGGAGGGCATACGCAGCGTGGCGTAGGGGCCTTCCTTACCGAGCAGCTGGACGCTGGAACCGGCCGAGCGGGCCATCTTGGCGCCGCCGCCGGGCCGCAGCTCCACGGCGTGGACGGTGGTACCGGTCGGGATATTACGCAGCGGCAGGTTGTTGCCGGGCTTGATATCCGCGGTCGGGCCGGATTCGATCGGGGTGCCCTGCACCACGCCCTTGGGGGCGATGATGTAGCGCTTCTCGCCGTCGCGGTAGTGCAGCAGCGCGATATGGGCGGTCCGGTTGGGGTCGTACTCGATGTGTGCGACCTTGGCGGGTACGCCGTCCTTGTCCATCCGGCGGAAGTCGATCAGCCGGTAGGCACGCTTGTGACCGCCACCGCGGTGCCGGGTGGTGATCCGGCCGTGGGCGTTGCGGCCACCGCTCTTGCTCAGCGGGCGGATGAGCGACTTCTCGGGGGTCGACCGGGTGATCTCGGCGAAGTCCGAGACAGACGACCCGCGGCGGCCCGGGGTTGTCGGCTTGTACTTACGGATTGCCATGAGTTCTTCTCTGCTTTCTGGACTTCCGGGCGCTTACGCGACCGGGCCTCCGAAGATCTCGATGGGCTTGCTGTCGGCCGAGATGGTCACGAGCGCGCGCTTGGTGTCCTTGCGCTTGCCGTAACCGAAGCGGGTCCGCTTGCGCTTGCCCTGACGGTTGGCGGTGTTGACGCTGGTGACCTTCACCCCGAAGATCTTCTCGACGGCGATCTTGATCTGCGTCTTGTTCGAGTCCGGGTGGACCAGGAAGGTGTAGGTGCCTTCCTCGATCAGCCCGTAGGACTTCTCCGAGATCACCGGCGCCAGCAGGATGTCGCGCGGGTCGGCGATGGTGGTCACTTGCTCTCCTCCTGTGCAGCCTCAGCCGGGCCGTGCACGAAAGCATTGAGTGCCTCCACGCTGAACACGACCTCGTCGCTCTCCAACACGTCGTAGGTGTTGAGCTGATCCGGCGCGATGGTGTGCACGTGCTCCAGGTTCCGCGCGCTCTTCCACGCTGCGATGTCCTCACGGCCGAGGACCAGCAGGAACTTCTTCCGGTCCGACAGTTCCGCCAGGAAGGTCTTCGCGGTCTTGGTCGATGGGGTCTGCCCGGCGACCAGTTCGCTGATCACGTGGATCCGCTCGTTACGCGCCCGGTCCGACAGCGCGCCACGCAGCGCGGCGCGAACCATCTTCTTGGGGGTGCGCTGGCTGTAGTCGCGCGGCTTCGGGCCGTGCACGGTGCCACCGCCGGTGAACTGCGGTGCGCGGGTCGATCCCTGGCGGGCGCGACCGGTGCCCTTCTGCCGGTACGGCTTCTTGCCACCGCCGCGGACCTCGCCGCGGGTCTTGGTGGAGTGCGTGCCCTGCCGCGCTGCGGCGAGCTGGGCGACGACCACCTGGTGCATCAGCGCGATATTGGCGGTCGCGTCGAAGATCTCCGCGGGGAGCTCGACGGTGCCGCTGGTCTTACCGCCGATTTCCTTCACCGGGAGGGTGAGGTTGGCGGATTTCTTCTCCGTACTCACTGCGGAGCTGGTCATGCGTGCGCACCACCCTTCACGGCGCTCTTGACGATCACGACGCCGCCTTTGCGACCCGGGATCGCACCCTTGATCAGCAGCAGGCCGTTCTCGGCGTCCACCTTGTGGACCGACAGGTTCTGCGTGGTGACGCGGTCGTTACCCATCCGGCCTGCCATCCGCATGCCTTTGAACACGCGCCCGGGGGTGGCGCAGCCACCGATGGAGCCGGGGCGGCGGTGCACAGCCTGCGTACCGTGGCTGGCGCCCTGGCCGCGGAAGCCGTGACGCTTCATGGTGCCCGCGTAACCCTTGCCTTTGCTGGTGCCGGTCACGTCGACATAGGTGCCTTCTTCGAAGACGTCGGCGGACAGCTCCTGGCCGACCTCGAAGCCGGAGGCGTCGGCGACGCGGATCTCGGCGACGTGACGGCGCGGGGTGACACCGGCCTTGGCGAACTGGCCGGAGACCGGCTTGTTCACCTTGCGGGGGTCGATGGCGCCGAAGGCGAGCTGCACGGCACTGTAGCCGTCGCGCTCTTCGGTCCGGATCTGGGTGACCACGTTGGGGCCTGCCTTGATAACGGTCACCGGGACGACGCGGTTGTTCTCGTCGAACACCTGGGTCATGCCGAGCTTGGTGCCGAGGATTCCGGCCGCGGGCCTGTTCTTGTTGTCAGTCATGTCTCGAGTCCCCGTCACTGGATGTTGACGTCGACGCTGGCCGGCAGATCGATGCGCATCAGCGCGTCGACCGTCTTCGGCGTCGGGTCGAGGATGTCGATCAGCCGCTTGTGCGTGCGCATCTCGAAGTGCTCGCGCGAGTCCTTGTACTTGTGCGGCGAACGGATGACGCAGTACACGTTCTTTTCGGTCGGCAACGGCACCGGCCCGACGACCCGGGCACCGGTGCGGGTCACCGTCTCGACGATCTTGCGCGCAGACGCGTCGATCGCCTCGTGGTCATAGGCCTTGAGCCTGATGCGGATCTTCTGTCCCGCCACGCTAAGTGTCCTTTTCTCCGCTTTCGTTCGTGGTCCGGAAACCGGTCAGGCATCCGTACCACCCTATTTGCACAGCCCGAACACACGAAGACGTCTCAATGGAGACCACGACCGGGGCACGCCCGATCCTCGCCGCTGTTCATCTGTCATGGTTCTCCGGTCCACGCGGTCGGGCGTGTCGCTCGGCCGCTCATTCCTCGGCCCTGGAATACACATCCCTGTAAGGCTGTCGGAATACCGTCCCGGACGTACCCGCACCGCATCGGTGGGGTACATGATTGGGTTCTGCTCACCAGGCCCGGCAACGCCGCTTCATCAGGAAACTCGCACTACCCGGGTCAAGGCAACCCGAACAGTATGCCCGAGAGCTGCGAGCACATCAAATCGGGGGTGGCGGGTCGCTCGAGAGCGGATCGACAGACCCGGCCAGCCGCACGGCCAGTTTCCCCCATACTCAACTTACCGACAAGTAAGATCGGTCTATGACGAACGCGACCGCGACTTTGCGCAGCTGGACGAAACTGCCGGACAACCGGCTCGGGCACGCCCTGTTCTCGCTGGGCATGGTGGCGCGGGTGCCCTACTTCGGCACCGTGCTACCCACCGTGACGCGACTGGAACCGGGTCTGTGCGAGGTACGGGCACCCAAATGGTTCGGCATCCACAACCATCTGGGCACCTTCCACGCCATCGCCGCATGCAACCTCGCCGAAGTGGCGATGGGCATGCTCAGCGAGGCGACCGTCCCGGCCACCCACCGGTGGATCCCCAAGGCGATGAACGTGCAATACCTCGCCAAGGCCGAGACGGGGCTGCGAGCAGTGGCACAACTGCCGGAAACACCGGATTTCGGCGAGTTCACCGAAGGCCGGGAACTGATCGTGCCGGTGTCGATCTACGACAAGCGCGGGACGGAAGTCGTGCACGCCGACATCACCACCTGGGTGACACCCAAACAGTAACGCTCCCATAACGTTTCAATTGCACGGCAAGGTGGGGACCGACTCGCCTTCGGGGGTGAGTGCGGCAACCACCAGGGCAATTGCCCGTTCGTCGCCGAGCAGACCGCCGTGATCGGCAGTGTTGCCGGGGCAGCCGTCCTGCAACCAGATATTGCGGTTACCGCCTTCGGCGGTGGTCAGCAGCGCGGTGTCCGGCGGAGTGATCACGGTATCGGCGCGCGACGCGATCGCGGTGTAGCGCACCCCGGGCACCGTCTCCCCCACCGCGTTCAACCGGTTCAGCAGCGGCGAACCCACCGCCTGCTGCCTGCCGGGAAGACCGAAGACCTGTGCGGCGATCTGCGCTTCGGTCAGCCCGAGGGTAGCCAGATCGGGATATATCTCCCGCAGCCCGGCCCAGGTGGTGCCCCGGTAGGGCGAGCCGAGCGTGACCACCGAGGACACGGCGGCGCCGCCGTGCTCCCGCAGGTAGGTGCGGATCACCGTGCCGCCGGTGGAATGGCCGACCAGCGCCACCTTCGCGGCGCCGGTCCGGTCACGGACAGCCTGAACGGCGTCCCCTAGTCCGCCTGCCATCTCGACGATATCGGCGACACCCCAGACCGTGTTCCCGAGCAGAGCGGCGCCGATCGGTCCCGCACCCGCCGACGAACCCGCCTGGCCGCTCACCGCTTCGATCAGGGCCGGGCCCCGTCCCAGATTGACGGCGAACACACAGTGACCCGCGGCGTGCAGGGCAGGAGCGTAGGCGGCGAAACTGCGCACGGCGTCGGTTCCCGAACCGTGCACCAGCAGGACCGGCTCGTACCCGCCGGACGGCACGCAGGCAGGGTTGTTGGCGCCGGCCAGCAGCGGGAACACCGGTTCTGCTGCGCTCGGCGCGGCGAATGCGACCGCGCCGACCGTGACGGCTGCCAACAGACTCGCCAGCCGCGCAACCTGTTGCCGTATCCCCATGTCATATCCCCAGGGGAGCGGCAAGCACTGGCCAGGAACCCTTCAACGCGTCCTGCCAATAACCCCAGGTGTGGGTGCCGACGGGAGGGAAGTTGTAATGCGCCGATATTCCGAGCTCGTTCAGCCGGTCACGCATATTGTGCGCGCAGTAGTTGGTCGCGGCCTCGATAATTCCGCCGAGCACAATTTGATTCGCAAAACCCCAAGGACCATCCAACGAGTATTCACCGCCGTACACGTCATATTGGCCAGGCACGCCGGTTCCCGAGGAAATATAGATCGCTTTTCCACGCAATCCTTCCGCCTGGACGTACGGATCGTTCGCCGCCCATTCCGGATCCCCCGGCGGACCCCACATATTGTCCATCTCGGCCCAACCCCATTCCTCCACGGTGAGGCGGACGAACTCCCGACCCACCGGGTCGCTGGTCTGGGCACATCCGCTGTAGGCGGCGACGCTCGAATACAGATCACCGGTGGTGGCGGCCAGTGACAGTGTGGTGGTGCCCGACATCGAGAACCCGGCGATCGCGTTGCGGCCGTTGGTACCGAGGAATTCATCGATCACCGGCGGCAGTTCCTCGGTGAGGAAGGTCTTCCACTTCTGTTTGCCCAGGCGCGGGTCGTCGTGCCGCCAATCCGCGTAATAGCTGAACATCCCGCCGATCGGTTCGATAACATGCACGTTCTTATCCGAGAAGAACTGCAGGGCATCGGTTTCGGTGCCCCAGGTGGTCCCGTCGACGCCGCCGCCCGCACCGAGCAGCAGGTACAGCGCAGGCCGCGGCTCGCTGGTATCGGCCGCGCGCTGGATCCGCACCTCGATATCCCGGTCCATCGCGGCGGCATGGACGGTGAGCGTGACATGGCGCGGATCGTGCTCCTGTACCGCGACGAGCGATGTTTCGGTTTCTGTGCCGGGCGCGGCCGCAGCCTGCGCCGGAAAGATGCCCAGTGCGATGACCGCTGCGGCGAACACACCGAGCCTGCGGCGGTGGAAACCCCTCATGATGTCCCTTCTTCGCATAGGACAATCACGTTATGTTGCGGCACAACACGTTTCACGACTGGAATTGTTGGGCCAACAGAACTGGGGGCATCGCCGGAAATCGCTCGGCGGAAATCGGAATTGTTCGGGCAGCAGCGTAACACTTGAACGCCCGAACGCGATCACATCGATTCCAGGCCCGCCGGCGGTTGCGTTCCGCTGAGCGCAGCGGCTTGAATGCCTGCATGGCAGTGAGCGCGGTCCGGGATGTCGATGTGTGCGTGGTGGGTCTGGGCCCGGCCGGGCGCGCGCTGGCGCATCGTGCCATGGTGGCCGGGTTGTCGGTCGCCGCGGTCGATCCGCGACCGGACCGGTTGTGGCCACCGACGTTCTCCTGCTGGGTGGACGAACTACCGGAGTGGTTGCCCGCCGAGGTCATCGCCAGCCGGATTCCCGCACCGACGGTGTGGACCAAAACCCGGCATCGGATCGAGCGCCCCTACTGTGTGCTGTCGAAACCGGGGTTGCATGCGGCGCTTGCGCTGGACGACGCGACCGTCCACGCGGGCCGGGCCACCCGGGTCGACGCACATACGGTCGAACTCGCCGACGGCACCCGCATCAGCGCGGGCGTTGTGGTCGACGCGCGCGGGCTGCCCACCCTGGGTGCGCGGCGGGCGGCGAGCGCGCACGGCATCTTCGTCGATGCCGAAACCGCTGCTCCGATGGTGGCCGAGGGTGAGGGCCTGCTACTGGACTGGCGGCCGGAGAACGGCGCCGGGCCCGGCGAGCCCCCATCGTTCCTGTACGCGGTGCCGTTGGGCGACGGCACCGTGATCTTCGAGGAGACCAGCCTCGGGTTGCGTGGGGGTATGCCGCAGCACGAACTGCGTAAGCGGACACTGAACCGGCTCGCCGCGCACGGTATCCGGCTCACCGGCACCGAACCGAGCGAGGCGGCCCACTATCCGCTCGATCAGCCACCCCCGCGTAAGGGCACCGGGCGGGTGGTTCCGTTCGGCTCGCGCGGCGGGATGATGCACCCGGCAACCGGGTACAGCGTGGCGGATTCGCTGGCGCTGGCCGATACCGCTATTGCGGCGATCCAGTCCGGCGCCGACCCGGTCGAGGCGCTGTGGCCGTGGCGAGCGCGACTCGTCTACTGGATGCGGATGCGGGGCCTGTTCGGGCTGGGCCGGTTGACCACCGAACAGTCCATCGCCATGTTCGACGCGTTCTTCTCCGCCTCGCCGCGGGGCCAGCGGGCGCTGCTGTCGGCCCACGACGATTACGCCGCGCTGGGCGTGGTGCTGTTCAACACCGTCGCGCACACCTGGCCGTTCCGCTGGCGCTACGACCTGGTGGGCTGGACCAACCGCAATCGGTGGGTCGGCTACCCCTTCGCGCCCGCCGATTCCCGTGCGGAAACCGCTTCTGCGGATCCGGCCGAGCACTGAATCCGCCGAACCACAGATCGTGGTGCGCGAGGTCGCGCCGCCATCGCTCCTGCTCGAGCGCCGGAGGGAGTGTGCCGTTCACCGTCGCAGGCTCGAGCGACAACTGCGCCGTTCAGGGAGTGCTGCTCAGCCGAAGTCGGCAGTGTCCAGGGGGAACGCGAACGGTTCTGGTAGGTCGACCGGTTTACCGAAGGGCATCCGCACGTCCTGGCGGTAGTCGACCAGGTCGCCCGCGCCGCCGGGCTCGCTGAACAAGGTCACTGTTCTTTCCCGGCGGTCCACCAGTAGATACAGCGGTATCCCGGCGCGTGCGTAGCAATACCGTTTGGTTTTGCGGTCGCGGTCGGGGTTGTCGCTGGTCACCTCGACTACCAAGATCACGGGGGCACACGGCATCCACGGTGGCTCGTCCCGGAACGCGCCGACCGGGGCGAATACCCCATCGGGAATCACATGGTTCCGCGGGCACAGGCCGCCACGGTCCAGGACCAGCCCCTTGTTTCCGGAGAAATCGGTTTCGGTGGCGGAATTCCGCATCACCTGCCGAACCACGGAGGCGATATTTCCTTCGTGCGTCCCGCCTGGTGGTGGTGTCACTATGATCTCCCCCTCGATCAGCTCGGCCCGGAACCCCTCAGGCGTCTCCAGCGCGTGGAACCCTTCCAGCAGCACATCGGCCGGATCGCGCGGCTCGGGTGCGGTGGCTGTGGTCACTGCGACACCTCCCTCGTCTGGTACCTGAAGCATACGGGCGGACCCGGCGGGACAACCGCACCGAGTCCGCCGTTATGCCAGGTCACCCCCCTGCGGTGGAGTTGTCCACAGCCGTGCCGGCTCAGGCTCCGTTCTCGGCGGCCTTGCGGTAGCCGCGGATCGCGGGATAGGCGAACACGATGATCATCCCCAGCGTCCACAGCACGGATTTGGTGAGCGGTTCGGCGACAGGACCGCCGTAGGACAACCCGCGCATCGCCTCGATCGCGCAGCTCATCGGCTGATTCCCGACGACCGTCTGTAACCAGGTGGGGTAGGCGTACACGGGCACGAAACCGGAGTTGAAAAACATCAGCAGGGTGCTGATCATGCCGATCAGATTGACCAGCACCACCCCCTCGGTCGCCGTGGCCAGGGCCGTAACGAACACCGCGAAACCTATCCCGAACATGACCGGGATAGCGATGAGCGCGAGCGCCGCGAGCGGCCCCTGACCGAACCGGAACCCGATCGCATAGCCGACCGCGAGCACGAACAGCGTGGTGATCAGCACCCGGATGGCCTCGGCGAGCAGCCGTCCGGTGAGGCCGGCCGCGCGGTGTATCGGCATGGTCCAGAACCGGCCGAGCAGGCCGGTGATCTTCTCCGTTTTGAAGCCCAGGGCGCTCACCACGGCACCGGACATAGCGGCGACAAGGGTGATCAGCGGAACGGTGCCGTAGACGCTCGGTTTACCGGTTGCGGCGGTGATCGAATCGCCGAGCACGATACGGAACATCAGCAGCGTCAGCGCCGGATACACCAGAGTTTGGATGGTGGTCGCCGGGTCCCGAGCCCAGGCCGTCAGCAGCCGTTTGCATTGGATCAGGCTGTGCGTCAGCCACAGCTGCGGCGATTTCTCCGACCTGGCCGCCACCACGGGCAGGTCCGCATGCTTCCCGACGGCCGGTTCCGCCGTCACCTGGACAGAACTCATGCCCGCCTCACACTCGCCCAGATCGCCAGCGGCGTGAACACCGCCGCCAGCCCGACCAGCCACACCAGTGGCACCCACAGAACCTGCCAGCTCACCCCGTCGGCAGCCATATCGCGCAATGCGAAGGAGAACTGCGAGATCGGCTGATTACGCACGAACGGCCGGATCCATTCCGGGAATCCGCTTTCGGGCACGAACCCGCACGACAGCATCCCGAAGATCAATGTCGGCAGGGTCAGCGCCTGGCTCAGCGATTCCGGGCTCTTGGTCAGGCTGCCGAGCGCGTCGGCGCCGATCGCCAAGACTGTGCCGACGGCCAGCGAAAACAGGCAGAACAGCACCGCCTGCCCCCAACCTGCCTCGAACCGGAAACCGATGACGTGCCCGTAGACGACAGCGGCGGTCAACGACGTGACCGAGCGCACCATTCCTGCCGCGATCCGCGACAGCAGCGGTACCAACGTGCCGACGGGCATCGTCTGCAATCGGGTGTTGAACCCGCTCAGCGCCTCGAACGCCGATATCTGCGCGTTCGACATCATGGTGAAGGCCATGGTCTGCAGCACGATGATCGGCATGACGAACTGCGCGTAGTCGATGCCCTGCAGTTTCATCACGAAGCGCAGCGGCAGATAGAAGCCGACGGTGAAAACCAGCGGAGTGACCACCGCGACGGCCAGTTCGCCCTTGGTGGCCATGGTCCAGATGATGCGCCCGGTCAGCGCCCGCCACTGCGCGAACGCCGTGCGCCGCGCCCGCGGCAGATCGGCGAACAGGTCGGTCCGGGTGGTGCCGGGGCCGGTAGTGGAGACGGTCACGCTCGCCCGCCCGGCAGTATCGCGGCGCCCGCCGACTCGCCGCTCAACGAACTCGGCCGCTCAGTCTCGTCGCTCGCCGAGCCGGTATGCCCGGTGATGGACAGGAACACATCGTCGAGGGATGGCCTGCGCAACGCGATATCGTCCAACGGGATGCCTGCGGCGTCGAGCCTGCGTAACGCCTCGGCGAGCGTTCCCGGTCCGTCGGGTGCCGGGATGGACAGTCGGTCGCCGCCGAGTTCCGCGGCCACCGGGGCGGGCACCAGATCGCCGAGTGCCGCGGCCGCCAAGGTCAGCTGGCCGGGGTCGAGCGGGACGACCTCGCAGTAGCTGCCGCCGGTTTTCTCCTTGAGTTCGTCGGCGGTGCCCTCGGCGATGACCATGCCTTTGTCGATGACGATGATGTTGTCGCTGAGGACGTCGGCTTCCTCGAGGTACTGGGTGGTCAGCAGGACGGTGATGCCCTGGTCCTTCAGACCGGTGACCAGATCCCATACGCCTTGGCGGCTGCGCGGGTCCAGCCCGGTGGTCGGTTCGTCGAGGAACACCACCTCCGGCCGCACCACGAGCCCGCAGGCGATATCGACGCGGCGACGCATACCGCCGGAGTAGTTGCGCACAGCGCGCCTACCCGCCGAGACCAGGTCGAATTCCTCCAGTAGGGAGTCGGCGCGTGTGCGGGCCGCGGATTTGCTCAGGCCCATCAGCCTGCCGAACAGTTCCAGGTTCTCCCGGCCGGACAGATTTTCGTCCAAAGCCGCGTACTGGCCGGTCATCATGATCGAGCGGCGCACCCCGGCCGGATCCTTCACCACATCGTGCCCGGCGACCACGGCGGTGCCCGAATCGGGGCGCAACAGCGTGGACAGGACCTTCACGGTGGTGGTTTTGCCCGCCCCGTTCGGTCCGAGCACACCGAGGACGGCGCCGCGGGCGGCGGTGAAACTGATACCGCGCAGTGCGTGCACCGGGCCGAACGATTTGCGTACGTCCCTTACTTCGACGGCAGGGGCCTCGCCGGCGGGCTTGCTCACTGGTGGCGGCCCAGCCGTGGGCACGGACGACCCGGCTTGGTTCGAACTCGGCATCAACTCTCCACTATCGGCCGGATGGGGCGAACGGGTCGCCGGTAACGCGCGGCTCGGCGTCCCGTTGGGTGATCCTTACTGCCGGGCGCGATGTTACCGGCCCGGCTGTTTCGGCCCTGGCCGCCGCCGGTACCCAATAACAGGCACGGCAAATGTGCGTTTGGTCACAACCGAATCGGCGGCCGTGATCGTCGCTGGTCGGGCTCGCAGTGGCAGCATACGGGCAGCGTTCATGCCTTGTCGGCCCGATAGGGGCCCCATAGGCTGGGGCGCATGGCCGAAACCGCGCAGCCACCCGTGGCGGTGCGTTCGGGAGGACCCGGCCGACCGAGCGTGCTCACTTCCTACGACCCGCGCACCGGGGAAATCGTCGGCAGCTATGCCGTCCAGGGCGCCGGTGAGTTGACTCGCGCCGTTCGCGCCGCCCGGTCAGCCGAAAAATGGTGGTCCGGCTCGAGTTTCAGCGCCCGCAAACGCTGGCTGCTGGCGTGGAAGCGGATCATCGCGCGACGCGCGAGCGAACTGGTCGACATCCTGCGCGAGGAGACCGGAAAACCGGAAGCGGAGGCCGCCATCGAGGTGATGCTCGCTGTCGAGAATCTGGATTGGGCGGCCCGTAATGCCGCTCACGCGCTCGGCAGGCGCAAACTGGCCTCCAACTGGCTCAACCGTAATCAGCAGGCGTCGGTCGGTTATCTGCCGCTCGGCGTGGTCGGTGTGCTCGGTCCCTGGCACAACCCGGTCTTCACCCCGATGGGGTCCATCGCGTACGCCATGGCGGCCGGTAATGCGGTGGTGTTCAAACCGCATGAGCTGACCACGGGCGTCGGGGTGTGGCTGGCCCGGACCTGGCAGGAGCTGGCGCCGGACCAGCCGGTACTGCAGGCGGTCACCGGTGACGGTTCCACCGCGGCGGCACTGTGCCGAGCCAAGGTCGACAAAATTGCCTATGCCGGGCCGGAGGCGGGCGCACGCGAGGTGATCGCCCTGTGTGCGCAGTCGATGACCCCGGTGGTGGTCGAACACAGCGGTAAGGGCGCGATGATCGTGCACGTCGACGCCAAACTCGAAGACGCCGCGGAAGCGGCAGTCTTCGGGGCGATGGCCAACGCGGGCCAGAACGCCACCGGTATCCAGCGCGTCTATGTGGCGACCTCGGTCTACGACCAGTTCCTCGCGTTGGTGGCCGAGCGGGCGCGTGCTCTGCGACCCGGCGCGGCACGGCGCGCCGCCTACGGCCCGATGATCCTGGAGGCGCAGGCCGAGGTGGTGCGCAAACAGGTGCGCGACGCCCTCGCCCGCGGCGGTCGCACCGTGGTCGGCGGACTGGAGTCGATCAGGGAACCGTATATCGAGCCGATAGTGCTGGCCGATGTGCCCGAGGAGAGCCTGGCCGTGACCGGCGAAGGGATCGGGCCGGTGCTGATCGTGAACAAGACAGCCGATCTGGACGATGCGGTACGGCGGGTCAACCAGGCGGGTCGCGGTATCGCGGTATCGGTGTTCACCCGCGATATCTCCGAGGTGGAAACCTTCGCCGAACGGTTGCGCGTCGGCGTGGTGACGGTCAACTCCGCCACCACCTACGCGGGGATCCCCGCCCTGCCGTTCGGCGGTGTCGGCGAATACGGGCAGGGCCACAGCCACGGTGAGCTCGGTCTGCGGGAATTCAGTCGGACGCTGTCGATCGCGCGCAACCGTTACGGCGCCCCACTGAACATGTGGACGTTCGAACGGAGCCCGCGCCGGCTGCGGTTGACCAAAGCGATCTTCCGTATCCGCCACGGCCGCTGGGGCTGAATTCCGGTCGAGAACTTCCCGGAGCGAGCCCAGCGGGGGGCGCACCGGTCTGCGCCGTGCTCAGCCGAGCAGCACCGCCATCATCAGGGCATGGACCCGGGCCATGTGTTCGCGGCGAGGGTCGAACCGGATCAGTCGGCCCACATCGATGACCTGTCCGATCGCCGAATGCACACGGAAGCGTGCCTCGGTGGGGTCGGTGTCCAGCAGATTCGCCCATTCCAGCACGTTCTGCCGCTGGATGGCCCGCAGTTTGTGCTGCTCGGATTGCGGCAGATTGCTGAATTCGGCGTAATAGACCGGCATGATCTCCGGCATCGCAAAACTCAGCCGCACATAGCGGTCGGCGATCCGGTCGGCGGCGTCCGCACGTCCCGTCGCCTCGGCCAGCGCCTCGGTGATGGCCACCGCAAGCCGGTCCCCGGTGCGGTGGAAGGCCGCGGCCAGCAGATCGGATTTGCTGCTGAAGTACCGGTACACGCTGGAGGCGTTGATGCCGACGGCGGCGCCGATCTCCTCGATACTCGCCTCGTGGTAACCCTGCCTGCCGAAGATCCGGATCGCTTCGGTGAGCAGCTGTTCACGTTTCGAGGTGATCGGCAGACCACGCGAGGCCGGTGGCGGGTCTGCTGCATCGGGGGCGGGCGGCAGCTCGGTGCGCGCCACCGCCCAGGCCAGATGTTGCAGCAGCGGCAGCAGGCGGGCACCGGACAGGGCGGTGCGATGCGCGGAGATGCTGCCGATAGTGCTGAGCACGGCGGCGGCGAGCAGCGCGACGTCCTCGGCGGGCGCGTCGGGGCGCAATTGCGCGATCGGCTCGGCGAAGGCGGCGTTGAGGTCGTCGTAGAGGGTTTTGATGCGGGCCTTGTCGGCGCGCTCCAGATAGCGCCGCTCCCACCGGTAGAGCCCGGCCTCGCTCCGGATGTCGATGGTGTGTTCGGCGACCGCGCGGATCAACGCGTCGAGGCGCTGCTCGGCGTCGAGGGTGGGGTCGTCCGCGGCCTGCGCGGCCTCCAGCAGATGTCTGGCTCCCTCCTCGGCGGCGGCGACGAGCAGGGCGTATTTGTTCGCGAAATGCCGGTAGAGGGCGGGGCCGGAGATACCGACCTCGGCCGCGATCTCGTCCACGCCGACCGGGTAATAGCCGCGTTCGCTGAACGCGCGGGCGGCGGCGCGCATGATCTGCAACTTGCGGTCTTTGGGTCTGCGCCGAGCCGATCGGTCGCCCGAACCCTCGTCTGCCTTGGGGCGCGCGAGGTCGACGTCGGCGCGATCCGCGACCATGTGCCTCTCCGTTCTGTCGACGGCGCCGCCGGTTGACAGCGCCGGACCAGTCAACCTAAGTTAACCACAATTCGCAATGTTAACGAGGATTCTCACCCGGCGCGCGCCGACCGCATCCCAGGGAGCACATATGGTCAACAACGATTCCGCGGTCGACCGGACCGTGTCGGGCTTTTCCGCCGTCCGCGACGGCCGGATCCTGCGGATAACGATCACCAAGCCCGAACGCAAGAATGCCATCGACTACGACACTATGGTTGCGCTCGGCGACACTTTCCGCGCGGTAGCCGACAACCCCTCGATCCGGGTGGTCGTTTTCACCGGTGCGGGCGGTGATTTCTGCAGCGGCGCCGACCTGGCCTCCGGTCCCGCCGAAGCCCAGCGCGGAATCACTCCCGATGCGGTGATGGACGCCGCGAACCGGCTGGTGCGCGCCATTGTCGATGCCCCGGTGCCGGTGATCGCGCGGATCCGCGGCGCCGCGGCCGGTGTCGGCGTCGGCATTGCGCTGGCCGCGGACCTGGTCTACGCCAGCGACGACGCCTACCTACTGCTGGCGTTCATCAATATCGGCCTCATGCCCGACGGCGGGGCCGCCACCCTGGTCGCCGCAGCCGCCGGACGCCCGCTGGCCGCACGGATGGCGCTACTCGGCGAGCGCCTGCCCGCCCCCGCCGCGCACGAGGCAGGGCTGTTTACCGATGTGGTGCCGGTCGACGAACTCGACAATGTCGTCACCGCGGCCGCCGATAAAATCGCCCACGGCCCGCGCCGCGCCCTCGAACTCACCAAACAGGCCCTCAACCAGGCCACGCTCGCATCGCTCGATGCCGCCCTGGCCGCGGAGAAGACCGGCCAGATCGAGCTGCTGCAGTCACCGGACTACCTCGAAGGTGTGACCGCGATGCTCGGCAAGCGTAAAGCAGTATTCACCGAATAGCTTCGCCGGAAACGACGACGGCCGCCCCGGCAAGTTGCCGGAGCGGCCGTCGGTGTGCAACGGGTCGGAGACCGCCTCTATCAGGTCAGAGACCGAGTCCGCGGGCCAGCACCGGCCACGACTGCATCAAATCGTCACGCCAGTAACCCCACGAATGGGTGCCGGCATTCCGGAAGTTGTAGGTGGCCGGGATACCGAGCGAATCGAGACGGTTCTTCAGGTTGTGGGTGCAGTAGTTGGTGCCCGCTTCGATGATGCCGCCGATCAGGATCTGGTTGGCCAGACCGTAGGCGCCAGGCAGAGCGTAGGGGCCGTTCAGGGTGTCGTGCGGGCCGGGCAGGCCGTTGCCAGTGGAGATGTAGAGGTCCAGACCGCGCAGCCCTTCGGCGTTCACGTACGGGTCGTTCTTCACCCATTCTTCCGAACCCTGCGGGCCCCACATGTTCATCGTGTCACCGCCACCCCAGGTCTCCACGGTGAGCTTGACGAACTCCGAACCCACCGGATCGCTGGTCTGGGCGCAGCCGCTGTAGGCGGCGGCCACCTGGTACAGGCCGGGCTTGGCGATCGGCAGGGCGAGCACGGTGGTGCCCGAGGTGGACAGGCCGGCGATACCGTTCACACCATTGGTGCCGAGTGCCGCGTCGACCAGCGGGGGCAGCTCCTCGGTGAAGAAGGTTTTCCACTTGTTGCGGCCCAGTACCGGGTCGTCCTTGATCCAGTCGGTGTAGTAGCTCCACTTACCACCGATCGGCTGGATGACGTTGACGTTCTTGTCCGAGAGGAATTCCAGCGCATCCGTCTTCATCTGCCAGGAGGCGTCGTCCTCACCGCCACCCGCACCGTTGAGCAGGTACAGGGTGGGCCGGGGGACGGACGCGTCGGCGGGACGCTGCACGTCGATGATGATGTTTTCGTCCATGGCCGTGGAGTGGACGTGCAGCCGGATGTTGCGGTCGTCCTTGTATTCGGCCTTGACAATGCGTGACCCGTCAGGCGCGGTGGGGTCGGCAAGCAGAGATTTGGACTCGATGATGGGATCGGCCGACGCCGGAGATGCGCCGAGTCCGGACATCAGTCCCGCCAGTACCGCCGTCGCCGCGACCATCGCCGCGGTACGTTTGCCGCCACGCCGGGTGAGTCGACGTATCAATTTCGCACCTTCGCTTCGTATCGAATTTCCATCCGGGCTTTCCCCTCGTTCGGGCACGGACGCCCCGTCCTCCGGTGTCGGCTCGCGCCTACGGCCTATGTAGTCGTGACAACAGCGGACATCGTTACCGGAACGCGGCAGTTGTGGCTTCATCATGCCCGACCCTTACCCGCTCGATCACGACCGACCCGCCGTTGCGTCGAGATCGAACAACTCGGCCAGCAACGGACCGATCTGAGCGACCGCCTCGGGTGAGGTCATCTGATCGTGCACGGCCGGGATCGGGTGGTCCGTGATGGTTCCGTCCACGTATTCGGCCCAGTTCGCCGCCGCGTTGTCGTTATCTGCAGCGCTGAAATAGTCCAGCCTGCCGCGGAACACGCCCGGGCGGTGTTCGGCGATGAGTTCGGCCGAACGCACCGCGCTGCGGTAGATGCGGCGCACCCGCTCCGGGGTCAGCACAGCCATATCCGGCGGGATGGTGGCGTGCAGGGCGGCCAGCCCCTCCTCGGTCAGGTCGTGGATATCACCGTCGGGCAGCACCGCGTCGGCGCCGATACCGAGTTCGGCCAACGCCTCCCGGATGGCCGCGCGGAAATCGGACACATCGATCGCCGGGTGGCTGTCCAGCATCGCCAACAGCGCCACCTGCTGACCGGCGGCCTGCAGTTCGGTGGCCACCGCGTGTGCGATGACACCGCCCAGCGACCAGCCGAGCAGATGGTACGGACCTTCCGGCTGCACCGCGCGGATCTCGGCGACGTAGCGCTGCGCCATCTCGGTGAGCGATTCGGGCAGGTAGCCGTCTTCGCTCAGCGCGGGTGACTGCAGGCCGTACACCGGGTAGCTGGCGGGCAGGTACTTCGGGAAACCCGCGTAGCACCACGACAACCCGTACATCGGGTGAATACAGAACAGCGGTTCGGCCGGTTCGGTGTCGTGCGGGACGCGGGTGCGGATGGGCAGCAGCACCCCGAGCGCGGCATTGGAGTCCAGGTCGTAATCGTGTTCCCCGGCGAGCGCGGCGAGGATCCGCGCGGTAATCTCGGCCGGAGTGGAGTCGGTGAAGAACCACTGCACCCTGACCTGCGCTCCGGTGCGGGCACGCAACAGGCTGACCGCCCTGGTGGCGAGCAGCGAGTTGCCACCGAGATCGAAGAAATCGGTGTCGAGCCCGACCTTGTCGCGGCCGCCGAGCACCTCGGCGAACACCTCGGTGACGGTCTGCTCCAGCGGTGTGCCCGGTGCCCGGTAGGGGCGTGCACTCAGCTGCGGTGCGGGCAGCGCCTTGCGGTCGAGTTTGCCGCTGGCGTTCAACGGCAGCTCGTCGAGCACGACGAGCGCCGAAGGCACCATGTACGACGGCAACGAAGCGCGCAGGTGGGCAAGCAGTTCTCGGTCGTCGAACCGTCCGTCGGTGTTGTCGGCGGCGGGCACCACATAGGCAGCCAACCGTTCGCCTGCCCCGTCGCGCACCAGCGAAACCGCGGTGTGCCGCACCGACGGATGCTCGAGTAGCACCGCTTCGATCTCGCCGAGTTCGATCCGCTGACCGCGCAGTTTCACCTGGAAATCGCTGCGGCCCAGGTATTCCAGCGCGCCGTCGCGCCAGCGCACCATATCGCCGGTGCGATACAGCCGCGCACCGCCGTCGTGGGCGATGAAACGTTCGGCGGTCAGCGCGGGCGCGCCGTAGTAGCCGCGAGCCAGCTGGACGCCCGCGACATACAGTTCGCCGGGTGCGCCGGGCGGCACCGGTCGCAGTTGCCGGTCCAGCACGTGCACCCGGGTATTGGCCACCGGTGTGCCGATCGGGACCGTGCCGACTGCGGGTGCGGTCACCGGATGCGCGGTGACCACGGTCGCTTCCGCGGGCCCATACCAGTTGATCAGGTCGGCCGTCGGCAGAGCAGCGGCGAAGCGAGCGGCGGTCTCCCCCGGCAGCGCCTCACCTGCGGCGAAAACGCGCCGCAGCGACGGGTATTCCGCCGTGTCCGTGCGGGTGGCCACCGGGTCGAGGAACACATCGAGCATCGACGGCACGAAATGTACTGTGGTGACCCCGTAGTCGGTGATGACGCGCGACAGGTACGCCGGATCGCGATGACCGTCCGGTTCGGCGATCAGGATCGATGCGCCGGTCTGCAACGGCCAGAACAACTCCCAAGTGGAGATGTCGAAGGTTGTCGGCGTCTTGTGCAGCACCACGTCGGAGACATCGTGCGGATAGGTGCGCTGTGCCCAGCGGAACTGGTTGGTCATCTGTCGGTGGGTGATCGCCACGCCCTTGGGTCTGCCGGTGGAGCCGGAGGTGTAGATGACGTAGGCCAGGTCGTCGGGCCGCACCGCGTTGTCCGGCTGCATGTCCAGCCGCGGCAGGTACTGGGTCTGCATGGTCATTACCTCTGCCTCGAGGTCCACGCGCGGCAGGTACAGCGTGGCTTCCGCGTCAGCGTCCACGGGTGGCAGGTACAGCGTGTCCACGGCGACGACGGGAACACCGGTGGCGGTGGCGAATCCGTCGGTTGAGGTGGTCAGCACGCACAGCGGGGCGGCGCCCGCCAGCACGTACTCATTGCGTTCGGCCGGATGATCGGGGTCGACCGGGACGTACGCGCCACCGGCCCGCAGCACCGCGTACACGGCGACCACCAGGTCGATACCGCGGCGCATCGCCACCGCGACCAGGGTTTGCCTGCCGACGCCGTAACGGGTCAGCTCCGCGGCCAGCGCCCGGGCCCGGCGGTCGAGTTCGAGGTAGGTGAGCACGGTGTCGCCGTAGCGCACCGCCGGGGCCTGCGGGGTGCGCGCTACCTGCGCGTCGAACAACGACAGCAGGGTCGCCTCGTCGAGCAGCTCGCCGTCCTCGGTGGCGTTGTGTGCGGCCAGTTCGGCGCGTTCGCCGTCTAGCAGCACGTCGATATCGGCGAGCCTGGTCTGTGGTTCGGCGACGAAACGGCCGATGAGCGTTTCCAGCCGCCGCATCAGCGTCTCGGCCTGCGGGACGTCGAATACGTCGCGCAGGTACTTCACCGATACGCGCAGCTGATGGTCCAGCACCACCATCACGGTCAGTGGGTAGTGGGTGCCGTTGACCGCGTCGATGCCGGTGATGCTCATCCCGTCGATGGCGTCTGCGCGGGCCGCCAGCCCTTCTCGGTCGACCGGGAAGGATTCGAACACCACCAGCGAGTCGAACAGTCCCTCGACGCCGATCTCGTCCTGGATATCGCTGAGCCCCACGTAGTGGTAGTCCAGCAGCGCGGCCTGCTCGGCCTGCAATTGGCGTAGCAGCCCGCCGAGGGTGTCGGTCGCGGCGAGCCGCACCCGCACCGGGATCGCGTTGAGGAACAGGCCCACCATCGTCTCCACGCCGTCCAGCTGCGGTGGTCGGCCGGAGACGGTGGCGCCGAATACGACATCGTCGCGGTCGGTGGTGCAACCGATGAGCAGCCCCCAGGCGGCCTGGACCACGGTGTTGACCGTGACCCCCAGATGCGCGGCCAGCCGGGACAGCGCCGCGGTGTCCTCGGGGGACAGAGCGAACCCGACCTCGCCGACTCCGGCGGAGATCTGCCTGCCCAGCTCGACCGGCGCCAGCGGTGTCGGTTCGGTGATCCCGGACAGCGCCTGCCGCCACGCCTGCCGGGCGGTGGCACCGTCTTGGGCGACCAGCCAGGCCAGGTAGTCGCGGTAGGACCCGGCCGCGGGCAGCTGCCATGCATTACCGCCCATGACGTAGAGCGTCAGCAGATCCTGCATCAGCAGCGGCATGGACCAGCCGTCGATGAGGATGTGGTGGCTGGTCACCAACAAGCGGTAGGTGCCGGTGTTTGCGGTATCCGTAGTGCGTACCAGCGCGAACCGCAGCAGCGGCGCGCTGCGCATATCGAAGTGATCGGCCAGGTCCGCTTCCTGCAGCCTGCGCAGTTCTTCGGCGGCGGCGTCGACGGGCAGGTGTGTCAGGTCGACCAGCCGCCACGGCACCTCGATACCGTCCTGCACGATCTGCACCGGTTTGCCCGCGGCGTCGTCGGCGAAGGCGACCCGCAGGTTGTCGTGCCGGTCCAAGACTGCTTGCGCGGCCAGCCGCATCCGCTCGGGGTCGACCGCGCCGCCCAGGTCGAGCATGAACTGGGTGGTGTAGACATCGACCGAGGTGTCGGCGAGCAGCGCGTGGAACAGCATGCCCGATTGCAGCGGGGTCACCGGCCAGATATCGGACAGTCCCGGATAGGTGTGGGCGAACCGGTCGATATCGGCCTGCTGCAACCGGACCAGCGGGAAGTCCGACGGGGTGAAACCGCCCGCGCCCGGTCGCAGGCCGTGTTCGGCGAGGCCGCCCAGCGCCCGGATCCAGTGTTCGGCGAAGATTTTCACCTCTTCGCCCGCGAATATCTCGGCCGCATAGTCGAACCGGGCCAGGAGGCCCTCGTCGGTGGCGTCGACCGTCAGCGCGAGCAGCAGATCGGTCGCAGGCGTGTCGGTGTGCACGCGGGCCGGGCGCAGATCCCGGTACCGCAGCGCGAACCGTCCATCGTTGCGCAGGCCCGCTCCGGTGTCGGGGTTCAGGTACCGCAGCAGGGCGTAGCCGATACCGTTGCGGGGCACCGACCGGTGCAGTTCCTTGATCTGCACAAGCGCCGCGCCCGCCGCCGGGCCACCGACCAGGGCATCGGCAACATCGATACCGTCGAGCGCCAGCGGCAGCGGGAATTCGGTGCGGAACCCGCCGACGATATTGTCGGCGCCCGCGCTGGCGATAGCGCGGCCGTCGGCCTCCAACCGGATCACCGAACCGATGGCTGTGGTGACGGTCTCCCGGTGGCCGGTACGCAAGGCGAGCGCGACCGCCGTCAGCAGCACCTCGGTGACGGTGGCGTGATACGCCTCGGCGACGGTGGCGACGGCCTCGGTGCCTTCAGCGGTGATGGTGAGCGAAACCCGCCGCCGCGCACGCAGGTCTGCCGCGCCGATCGCGGGGGCTTGCGGGACGGCGGTCAGGGCGCGCTCCCACCACAGGGCTTCCTCGGCCAGTTGCGGTGACCGCGCGTACTCCGCCAGCGACCGGATGATCGCGCCGAGCCCGGATTCGGGTGCGGCGGGCGCGGCGTGGCGGCCGTGGTTCCAGGCGGTGGTGAGCTGATCGATGATCGTCCGCCAGGAGATATCGTCGACGACGAGCGCGTTCGCGACGACGACCAGCAGGAACTGCTCCGGTGTTCCGGTTGCGACGAAATGGATGTTGCGACCCTCGACCGGGTCGAGTGCGGCCGCGGCGGCCTGCACCACATCGTCGATGGGCAGGGTGGTTTCGCCGCTGTCCGGGTCGAGCCAGCGGAACTGCTGGTCGTGCCGCTGGCCTGCGGGCGGGATGCGCAGCACCGGCTCGGTGGGATCGGGGTCGAGCCGCACCCACAGCATCGGATGCTGTTGCAGCACCGCGCACACCGCGGTCTCGACATCCTCGGCTGGGCATTCGCGCGGCACACCGAGCACGATGGCGCGCACCTCGACACCGGGCACGCTGTTGCCGAGCAGCCGCACCGCGGTCGGGGTCGCGGGCAGTTCGCCCGATTCGTCACCGGCCGAGCCCGCGACGGACGCCCGCGCGGCGAGCGCCGCCACGGTGCGCGCTTCGAACACATCGCGCGGCGCGAATTCCACCCCCTGTGCCCTGGCGCGCGACACCACCTGGATCGAGACGATGCTGTCACCGCCGAGAGCGAAGAAATCGTCGTCCACCCCGACCTGCTCGATACCGAGCACCTCGCCGATCACGGCGGCAACCACCTCTTCGGCGCGGGTGCGCGGGGCGCGATAGGCGCGGGTTTCCAGTACCGGTTCCGGCAGGGCGCGCCGGTCGAGTTTGCCGACCGGGGTCAGCGGGATCTGGTCGAGCACGATGATCGCGGCGGGGACCATATGGTCCGGCAGCACTTGGGCGAGGTCGGCGGTGAGATCGGCGGTGTCGGGGTTCGCATCGGGTGCGGGCAGCACATACGACACCAGCATGGTGGCCCCGGCACCGGATTCGCGGCCGACCGTGACGGCGAAGTCGATATCAGGCCTGCTCGCCAGCGCGCTGTCGATCTCGCCGAGCTCGATGCGGAAACCGCGCACCTTTACCTGGAAATCGTTGCGGCCGACGTATTCCACCTCGTCGCCGAGCCAGCGCACCACATCGCCGGTACGGTACAGCCGGTCTCCCGGCCGACCATAGGGGTCGGCGACGAAACGGGCGGCGGTGAGCCCGGGGCGGGCGTGATAACCGCGCGCCAACTGGATACCGCCCAGATACAGCTCGCCGACCACCCCTTCGGGTACCGGCCGCAGCCGCGTGTCCAGCACCAGCGCCCGCATACCGCGGATGGGCCCGCCGATGGTCACCGCAGCGCCCGGTTCCAGCCGATCGCTGATATTGGTCATGATGGTGGTCTCGGTCGGCCCGTACCCGTTGTACAGCGCCCGGTTCGGGTCGGCGGACCAGCGGTCGGCCAGCTCATCGGAAACGGCTTCCCCACCCGCGATGATCACCCGCACACCGGACAGCGCATTCGGGTGTAGCGAGGCGAGCACCGACGGGGTGAGGAAGGCGTGGGTGACGCCTTCGGCCTGGATCAGCTCGGCCAGTTCGTCACCGCCGAAGGTCAGCGGCGGCGCAACCACCAGGGTGCCCGCCGGCCCCACCGCCAGCAGAAGTTCCAGCATGGACGCGTCAAATGACGGCGAGGCGAATGCCAGTGCCCTGATGGTGCGATCGAGCCGGTAGCGGTGTATCTGTTCGCTGCTGAAGTTGTGCAGGCCGCGGTGGGTCACCACCACACCCTTGGGCATACCGGTGGAGCCGGAGGTGTAGATCACGTAGGCGGCGTTGGCCGGGTGAATGCGCCCGCGCCGCTGCTCGTCGGTGATCGGCCCGTCCGGTCGGGCTGCGACGTCGGCGGCGAAGGCCGGGTCGTCCAGCGCGATCCAGCCGCCCGCCACCGCGGGTAGCTCGGCGAGCTCGGCGGACATGGTGACCCCCAGCGCTGCCCCGGAGTCGGCGACCATATGGGCGATGCGGTCGGCCGGGTAGGCGGGGTCGAGCGGCACCGGGGCGGCGCCGGTTTTCGCGACCGCCCACAGCGTGAGCACCGATTCCACCGAGCGGCGCAGCGCCACCGCGACCAGGACGTCGGGTCCGGCGCCGTGGTCGATCAGCACCCGCGCCAACTGCGCGGAGGCAGAATCCACGTCGGTGTAGGTGAACGAGCGGGCGCCGTCGGTGAGCGCGATCCCGTCCGGGTTGGCGGCGACGGCGTCGGCCATCAGTTCCGGCAGGGTACGCACCGGTTCGGCTGGTCCACCCGCGTGGGTGGTGAGGTGGGCGTATTCGGATTCGTCGAGGATGTCCAGATCGCCGACGGACTGCCCGGCATCGCGGACGGCGGCGGCGAGGATGCGCTGGAACCGGTGGCCGAACTCGACGACCGTTTCCTCGTCGAACAGGTCGCGCGCGTAGGTGAATTCGGCGGTGATACCGGCTGCGGCACCGTCGGCGTGGCGCATTTCGCGGACGGTGAGCAGCAGATCGAATTTCGCGGTGCCCGCGGCCGGGTCCATGGCGGTGAAGCTGAGGCCGGGCAGTTCGAAACTTGTCGGGGCCAGGTTCTCGAACGACAGCGCCACCTGGAACAGCGGGTGCCGTCCCGCGGAACGCTGCGGGTCGAGTGCTTCGACCAACCGCTCGAACGGGATATCAGCGTTAGCGAAGGCGCGTAGACCGGTTTCCCGGTTGGCGGCGAGCAGTTCGGCGAACGACAGGTCCGGCCGCACTTGGCTGCGCAGGACCAGGGTGTTGACGAACATGCCGATCAGATCGTCTAGTTCGGCTTCGCCGCGGCCCGCGATCGGGGTGCCGATGGCGATGTCCTCGGTGCCCGACATCCGCGACAGGAACACCGCGAGCGCGGTATGCATCACCATGAACACGGTCGCGTTGTGTACGCGGGCCAGTTCGGTGAGCCCGGCGTGTACCGCGGCGTCGACGATGAATTCGGTGGTGCCGCCCGCGAAGCTCTGCGCGGGCGGGCGCGGGCGGTCCGAGGGCAGGTTCAGTTCGTCGGGCAGATCGGCCAGCTGGGTGGTCCAGTACGCCAGCTGCGCGCCGGCGATGGAAGCCGGGTCGTCCTCGTCGCCGAGCACTGCACGCTGCCACAGCGCATAGTCGGCGTACTGCACCGGCAGGGGCGCCCACGTGGGGGACTGTCCGCCGGTGCGGGCCGTGTAGGCGAGCATCAGGTCGCGGGTGAGCGGGCCCAGCGACCAGCCGTCGGCGCTGATGTGATGGGCGACGAACACCAGCCCGTACTCGCTGCCGGCCAGCTGGAACAGCGTGGCCCGGAACGGCACCTCCACGGTGACGTCGAAACCGGCGGCGACGATGCCCGCGACTTCGTGCGCGATACGTTCCTCACCGATCTGCACCGGGGCGAGATCGATCTGCACCTCGTGTGGTGCCAGCACCTGCTGCACCGGCCCGTCGGCGGTCTGTGGGTAGATGGTGCGCAGGATTTCGTGCCGGGCGATGAGGTCGCCGACGGCGAGCCCGAGCGCGTCGACATCCAGCTCGCCGGACAGGCGGATGGCGACCGGGATGTTGTACACCGCTGCGCTGGTGTCGTATTGGTTGAGGAACCACATCCGCTGCTGGGCGAACGACAGCGGGATACGCTCCGGGCGCGGCCCGGCGACCAGCGGCACCCGCGCGGTGTCGCCGGTGTGTGCGGTGTGTTCGAGCCGTACGGCCAGCCCGGCGACGGTGGGCGCCTCGAACAGCGCGCGCACCGCAACCCTGCGCTCCAGTGCCGCGCCGATCCGGGCGACGGCCTGGGTGGCCAGCAGCGAGTTGCCGCCGAGGTCGAAGAAATCGTCGTCCGCGCCGACCTGTTCTACGCCGAGCAGCTCGGCGTAGACCCGCGCGACGATCTCCTCCACCGGGGTGGTGGGGGCACGGAACTCGCGCGCCTGGAATTCGGGGGCGGGCAGCGCTGTGCGGTCGAGTTTGCCGTTGGGTGTCAGCGGCAGCGCGTCGAGTACCACGAAAGCCGACGGCACCATATAGGACGGCAGCACGGCATCCAGCGCTGATTGCACTGCGCTGGTGTCGATTGCGGTGTCGACGGAATGCTCGCCGGTATCTGCGGTGCGCGCGGCCCACCGGCTGTCCGCGGCGGGCACCAGGTAGGCGACCAGCCGGTCACCGGTATGCGGATCGGAGGTGGCGAGTACAACCGCCTGACCGATCTGGGGCAGCGCCAGCAGCGCGGCCTCGATATCGCCGAGTTCGATGCGGAAACCGCGGATCTTGACCTGGAAGTCGGTGCGGCCCCGGTAGTCCAGTTCCCCGGAGGTGGTCCACACCGCTAGGTCGCCGGTGCGGTACATGCGTTCGCCGCTGCCGTATGGGTCGGCGACGAAACGGTCCGCGGTGAGGTCGGGGCGGGCGTAGTAGCCGCGGGCCAGCTGGGCGCCCGCCAGATACAGTTCGCCGGGGACACCGGGCGGGACCGGGCGCAGCCGGGCGTCGAGGACGTAGGCGCGGGTGTTCCATTCCGGTGCGCCGATCGGCACCGCGACGCGATCGGCGTCGGTCACCTGGTGGCTGGTCACCGAGACCGCTGCCTCGGTGGGCCCGTACAGGTTGTACAGCGCTACTAGAGGATACGCAGCGTATGCGGCGCAGAACCGCTGGGCGAGCGCCGCGGGCAGTGTCTCACCGATGGCCAGTACGCGGCGCAGCGAGCGCGGGCGTTCCACGGTGTCGGCCGTCAGCAGCGCGTCGAGTAGCGAGGGCACCGTGTGCAGGGTGGTCACCGCTTCGCGGGCGATCAACTCGTTCAAGTATGCGGGGTCGCGGTGACCGTCCGGGGCGGCGATCACCAGGCGGCCGCCGCAGCAGATCGCGGACCAGAATTCCCAGACCGACAGGTCGAAGGTGGCGGCGGTTTTCAGCAGGACGATGTCGTCGAGCCCGAGCTCGAAAGTGGCGGTTTTCCACAGCAATTGGTTGACGATCGCAGCGTGCGAGACGGCGACACCCTTGGGCCGTCCGGTGGAGCCGGAGGTGAAGATGATGTAGGCGGTGTGCTCGGGCCGGATCGGTGTGCCGCGGTCGGCGTCGGTGACCGGTTCGCCGGAGAACTGTCCGGCCTGGTCGTCGTCGATATGTACGACCGGCGCGCGGTCGGTGCCGAACCCGGTGGCGTTATCGGTGAGCACGCAGACCGGTCGCGCGGTGTCGAGGATGAGGCCGATGCGTTCGGCGGGCTGATCCGGGTCCAGCGGCACATAGCTGCCGCCGGCTCTGGTCACCGCGTACATGGCGATGACGAGTTCCGGCGAGCGCCGGATAGCCAGCGCGACCGGGGTTTCCGCGGTGACACCGAGGGAGATCATGCGGCGAGCGAGCCGGTTGACGCGGCGGTCGAGTTCGGCGTACCCGATCTCGACGCGGTCGCCGTCGGGCAGGTCCGCCACCAGCGCGGGCGCGTCGAGACCGGCGGCAATGGCCCGGTCGAGCAGGGTCGACAGGGTGGCGCCGGGCAGTGCGAGCGGACGGTGGGTGTCGTTCCAGGTCGACAGTACGGCACTGCGTTCGGCGGGGTCGAGGATGTCGATATCGCCGACCGCGACGGTGGCGTCGGTGGCTACGGCATCGAGGATGCGGGTGAACCGGTCGGCGAAGCCGCGCACCGTGTCCGCGTCGAACAAATCCGTGGCATATGTGAAGAACCCACCGATGCCCGCCGCAACACCTGATTCGGCATACGAATCAGCCACGATCAAATGCAGATCGAACTGCGACACCCCCACATCAGCATCAATCCCCGACACCACCAGCCCCGGCAACTCCACCTGCACCGGAGCCATATTCTGAAACGACAACCCCACCTGGAACAACGGATGATGCGCCGTCGATCGCGGCGGATTCAACACCTCCACCAACCGCTCGAACGGAACATCCGCATTCGCGAATGCCTCCAGATCGATCTCTCGCTGCCGCATCAACAAATCCGCGAACGTTTCGTGCCCATCGATCTGAGACCGGAACACCACCGTATTGACGAACATCCCGATCAGGTCGTCGAGTTCCCGCTCACCACGACCAGCCACCGGAGTCCCGATCGCGATATCGTCGGTCCCCGACAACCGGGCCAGCAGCACCGCGAACGCCGCATGCACCACCATGAACAACGTCGCGTTGTGCGCTCGGGCCAGCTCCATCAAACCGGTATGAGTATCCGCCCCGACCGAGACCTCGACCCGGCCACCGGCCATGGATGCCACCGCGGGCCGCACCCGATCAGCAGGCAACTCCAACACGTCCGGCAACCCAGCCAACCGCTCGCGCCAAAACCTCACCTGCCGACCAGCAACGGAACCAGAATCCGCCTCGTCCCCCAGCACCACCCGCTGCCACAACGCAAAATCCGCATACTGCGCCCCCAACGGCGCCCACCCAGGCTCGGCCCCCACCAACCGAGCCCCATATGCCACCACCACGTCCCGCACCAACGGACCCATCGACGACGCATCACCAGCAATGTGATGCACCACCACCACCAACACATAGGTGTCCGGCTCGTCGGCGATATCGAACAGCCGCACCCGCACGGGAACCTCGGTGGTCACATCGAAAGACGCCGACGCCAGCGCATATACCCGGTCGGGCACATCGGCGGTGTCGACGCGCTCGGCGGTGAGGTTCACCCCCATCTGCCCGGCGGGCAGCACCACCTGCACCGGGCCGTCCGGGGTTTCCGGATATACGGTGCGCAGCACCTCATGCCGCGCCACCACATCATCGAAGGCGGCCTCGAGAGCAGCTACGTCCAGCTCACCGGTCAGCCGCAGAGCGAACGGCAGGTTGTAGGCCGCTGAACCAGCCGAATCCGCTCCCTCGTCGTGAGCGAACCGGTTGAGAAACCACATCCGCTGCTGCGCCAACGACAACGGCAACCGGTCCGGGCGTGGAATACTGCCCACAGCGATCCGCTCACCATAAGCAGCGGATTCGATGGTCTTCGCCAACGTATTCACCGTTGGTGAGTCGAACAACGCCCGCACCGGCACCCGAGTATCGAGCGCCGCACCCAACCGTGCGACCACCTGGGTGGCGACCAAGGAGTTACCGCCCAGCGCGAAGAAATCGTCATCCGCCCCGACCCGGTTGAGGCCGAGAACTTCGCCGAACACCCCGGCCACGATCTCTTCCACCGGAGTGGCGGGGACGCGGAACGCACGGGTGGCGAAAGTGGGTTCGGGCAGGGCTTTCCGGTCGAGTTTGCCGCTGGGGTTCAGTGGGAGGGCATCCAGTGCAACGATGGTCGCGGGCACCATGTACGCGGGCAGGGTTTCCCCGATCGCCGCGAGCAGCGACTCCTGGTCGATGCTGTGGCCGGGGACCGGTACCGCGTAGGCGACCAGTTGGTCGCCGAGCGACGACGCCGTGACGATCGCAACGGCCTGGCTCACCGACGGGTGGGCCAGCAGCGCAGTCTCGATCTCACCGAGTTCGATGCGCTGACCGCGGAACTTCACCTGGAAATCGGTGCGACCCAGGTAATCCAGCCGCTGCGGGGTCTGGCCGGTGGCATCCCGCCAGAGCACCAGATCACCGGTGCGGTACATCCGTTCCCCGGTCCCGAACGGGTTCGCCACAAAACGATCCGCGGTCAGATCCGGGCGGCGCACATAACCGCGCGCCAGCTGGTCACCTGCCAGATACAGCTCACCGGGGACACCCGCCGGGACCGGCCGCAGCCGGGAATCCAACACGTAGACACGGGTGTTCCACTGCGGCAGGCCGATCGGTACGGTCCGCTCCGCGGAGCCCGCGGCAGGCCAGAAGGTCACCGAGACCGCGGCCTCGGTGGGCCCGTACAGGTTGTGCACCTTCGCGGTGCTGATCGCGCGCACGGCCGTCACGGTTTCCGGCGGCAGCGCTTCCCCGATCACGAAGATCTCCCGCAGCGTTGGCACACTGCCCGGCGCGGTGTGGGCGGCGAACACCGTGAGCATCGACGGCACGAAATCGGTGACGGTCACCTGATTCGCCGCGATCGTCTCCGCGACATAGACCGGGTCGCGATGCCCGTCGGGGGTGGCGACAACCAAGGTCGCTCCCACCCGCAGCGGCAGGAAATAACCCCACAGCGACACATCGAACGTCGTCGCCGTCTTCTGCAGATACACGTCGTGGAAGCCGAGCGGGTATTCGGACAGCATCCAGGCGATCTGGTTGTTGATCGCGGCGTGCGAGACGGCCACCCCCTTCGGCCGGCCGGTGGAACCGGAAGTGAAGATCACATACGCCGGATGTTGCGGCAGCACCGGACGCAGCAGTTCGTCCGGCCGGACCGGGTCGGTGGCGTAACCGGTCAGGTCGAGAGTGTCGATCGGCAGGGCCGGTGTGCCGTCGGGGAGCGCGGCGGCATCCGCAGCGGTGGTGAGCACGCAGACCGGTTCGGCGGTGTCGAGGATATGAGCGATCCGCTCCGCCGGATGATCCGGATCCAACGGCACATAAGCCCCACCCGCCGTCACAATCGCATACATCCCCACCACCAGATCCAGCGAACGCCGGACCGCCAACCCCACCAGCGACTCCGGACCCACACCCCGCTCGACCAGCAACCGCGCCAACCGGTTCACTCGCGCATCGAACTCACGGTAGGTCAGCTGGGTGTCTTCGTAGACGACGGCCACTGTGTCGGGGCGCTGGGTGACGGTGCGCCGGTAGCCGTCCAGCAGCAGTTCCGGCGCCAGCGGGAAACCGGTGTCGTTCCAGGCCAGCAGCATCCGGTTCCGGTCGTCGCGCGACAGCAGCTCGATATCGCCGACGCAGCGGCGCGGGTCGGCGGTGACCGCGGTGAGCACGCGAGCGAGCCGCCGCCCGAACTCGGCGACGGTCGGTTCCTCGAACAGGTCGGTGGCGTAGGTGAACAGGGCCGACATCCCGGCGGGGGCACCGTCTTCGGTGGTGCGTGGCACCACGGTCAGCTGCAGATCGAATGTGGCGATCGCGCCGTCCAGTTCGATGGTGGAGGCGGTGAGCCCGGGCAGCTCCAGGGTGGGTGCGGTCAGGTTCTGGAAGAACAGCGCCACCTGGAACAGCGGATGATGCGCTTGGGAACGCACCGGGTCCAGCACTTCCACCAGCCGCTCGAACGGTAGTTCGGCGTGCGCGAACGCAGCGAGGTCGGTGTCCTTCACCGCGGCGAGCACGTCGAGGAACGACGAGCCGAGATCCACCCTGGTGCGCAACACCAGAGTGTTGACGAACATCCCGATGAGGTCGTCCAGTTCCCGTTCACCGCGACCGGCGACCGGGGTGCCGATGGTGATGTCGTCACTCGCGGACAGTCGCGCGAGCAGCACCGCGAAGGCGGCGTGCATCACCATGAACTCGGAGACCCCCGCGGTGTGGGCGAGTTCGGCGATGCGGCGGTGCACGTGCTCGTCGAGTTCGAAGCTGTGCACGGCGCCGCGGCCGGTGGCGGCCGCGGGCCGCGGCTGATCGGTGGGCAGTTCGATGCGGTCAGGGATGCCGGCGAGCGTGTCGCGCCAGAACGCGATCTGTTCGGCCGCCAGCGAATCCGGGTCGTTCTCGTCGCCGAGCACCTCGCGCTGCCAGAGCGTGTAGTCGGCGTACTGCACCGGCAGCGGCGCCCAGAAGGGGCGGGAGTTGTTGCGCCGGGCGAGGAACGCCGCCAGCAGATCCCGCAGGAACGGTCCGACCGAGGCGCCGTCGGCGGCTATATGGTGCACCACCACGGCCACCACATGCTCGTCCGGCGCGAGTTCGGCCAGCGCGATCCGCAACGGCACCGCGGCTGCAACATCGAAACCGGCGAGCACCAGCGACGTCAGCCAACCGGGCAGTTCGTCGTCGGTGACCGGTTCGGCAACCAGGTCGGGGGCCACCTGCTCAACAGGCAGCACCACCTGATACCCCGCCCCATCCACCGCCGGATACACCGTCCGCAACGACTCATGCCGCCCGATCACATCGGCAACAGCCGCCCCCAGCGACGCCACATCCAGCACACCCGACAACCGCACCGCAAACGGAATATTGTTCGCCGCCGAACTCGGATCGAACTGATTCAAAAACCACATCCGCTGCTGCGCAGGCGATAACGGCACCCGCTCCGGGCGCGGCATCGGCCCGAGCTCACGGCGTCCGCCCGCGCCCGCGAACGTTTCCAGACGCGCCGCCAATCTGGCGACGGTGGGCGCTTCGAAGATCAGCCGGGCCGGAACCCGCGCGGAGATCGCCGCGCCGAGCCGGGCCGCGACCTGGGTGGCGATCAGCGAGTTGCCGCCGAGTTCGAAGAAATCGTCGTCCGCGCCGACCACCTCGGCGGGGCCGAGTAGATCGGCGTAGATATCGGCGACGGCCTGCTCCAGCGGGGTTGCGGGCGCGCGGAACGCCTTGCTCTGCAGGTGCGGCGCGGGTAGCGCGGCACGGTCGAGTTTGCCGACCGGGGTCAGCGGGATCTGGTCGAGCACAGTGATGCTGGTGGGCACCATATGCGCGGGCAGGCTGTGTTCGGCGGTCTCGGCCAGTTCGCCCGCGTCGACAGTCTGTCCCGGCGCGGGATGCACATACGAGGCGAGAATGGTGGTGCCGCTGTCGAGCTGGTGTCCGACGGTGACCGCGAAATCAACGGACGGGTGCGCAGCCAGCACCGCATCGATTTCACCGAGTTCGATACGGAAACCGCGGATCTTGACCTGGAAGTCGTTGCGGCCCAGGTACTCCAGATCACCGTCGGGTGTCACGCGCACCAGGTCGCCGGTGCGGTAGAGCCTGCCGCCGTTGGGGTCGAACGGATTCGCGATGAAACGCGCGGCGGTGAGGCCGGGGCGGGCGTGATAACCGCGGGCGACCTGCGCGCCGGTGATGTACAGCTCACCGGTCACGCCGTCTGCCACCGGGAACAGCCGTTCGTCCAGCACGTATTCGGTGACCGCGCGAATCGGTGCGCCGATCGTCACCGGCTGCTCCGGTGCCAGCGGCGCACTGATATTGGTCATGATCGTGGTCTCGGTGGGACCGTAACCGTTATAGAACTCCCTGGTCCCGCCACCAGCCAGCGGCAGCACCCAACGCCGCACCAATTCCGGCGGACACGCCTCACCACCAGCCACCACAACGCGCAGATCGTCGAGCCCGGCGGGATCGACCGACGCCAACGCCGCCGGAGTGACGAACGCATGCGTCACCCGCTCCCGACGCAACAACGCCGCCAGCTCATCACCACCGAACACCGTGGGCGCGACTACAACCATGGTCGCGGCTCCGCCGATCGCCAGCAGCAACTCCAGCACCGATGCATCAAACGACGGCGACGCAAAATGCAGAGTGCGCGAACCCGAGGTGACCTGGTAGCGCTCCCGTTGCTCGGCGCAGAAACTCGCTAACCCGGCTTGGGTGACGACCACCCCTTTGGGCAGGCCGGTCGAGCCGGACGTGTAGATCACATAAGCCGGATGCTCCGCACGCAGTGGACGCACCCGATCGGCGTAGGTAACCGGATCGGCCGGATAGTGTTCGAGCCTCGCGGCCGCCTCGGCGGTATCGATGAGCAGCCACTCCACCCGCCCCGGCAGTTCGTCACGCACCTCTGCGACGGCGAGCCCGAATACCGCGCCGGAATCGGCGACCATATGGTCGACCCGGTCGGCCGGGTAGTTGGGGTCGATCGGCACGAAACCGGCGCCGGTCTTGGCCACGGCCCATACAGCCACCACGGATTCGATCGACCGAGGAATACCGACCGCCACCAGGTCCTCGGGGCCGATTCCACGATCGATGAGCAGGCGAGCCAACCGGGTGGAGCGTTCGTCGAGTTCGGCGTAGGTGAGCTGTTCGAGCGCGCCGCCAGCGTCGGCGAAGGTTATTGCCGCGCCGTCGGGGGCTGCCTCCACGGCAGTCGCCATCAGCTGGGGAAGGGTCGTCACTCGCGGCCGCCGAGCACGGGTGGGGCGGGTCCGAGCCGGTCGTGTCATGCCGGCATCAAACCCTGAATCTCGAAGGTTCGCTGAACCACCGCGCCCATGAACTGCCTCACCCTGCCTGTTGTCGTGCCCTCGGTACCCGGCGCCAGCTGCGCATCAGCACCATCACCACTGCATCGATCCGGGGCGTGCCGATTGTTACCGACCGTTAGTATCGGTTCCTGCCGCGGCGAGCGCCAGGCACCGCCCACCGATTATCCCTCTCGCGTCGATATCTGTGGTGGTGTGTCTCCGCTCCTGCTCAGCCCCGGTCCCGCAGTGCCGCGGCCAGGCGCGGGCCGATCACCGCGAGGCCGCGGACATGGTCATCATGTCTGTTATCGCCGTTGTCCTCGGGCACCGTAACGCGGGTGGCTCACCAGGGCCGCCACACCGATCACGTTCGCCACCTGCAACCATCCGGCACCCGGATCGGCATCGTCATCGACCACCACCGCCTGCAGGCCCTCCAGCGGTCCCGGATCGATGACGCCGAGCCCGGCGTCATCGCTGATCAGGTGGGTCACCCATTCGTCGGCCAGTGCGTCGGTCAGCTCAGCGGCATCGGTCACGTCGGGCACCAGCACTACCGAGGCACCCGCCGACCCCGCGGCCACCACCTCGACCAGCGCGGCGAGGCTGTCGGGACGCCCGTGCCGGAAGGTGCGAGACTCGTAGGTCAGGTCGGTGATGGCCCGCAACCGTCCGGTTGCGGCCGCCAGCTCGTCGTAGCCGAGCGACCCACCGTCGCCGAGGAAGGCGAAGTCCGTGCCGCGCAGCGGACGCAATCGATGCGCATAGGTGACCGGCCGCGGCGATTCGCCTGCGATCTGCGCCGACGTCGCCGGATCATCCAGCACGAGCCAATCCACCCCGGCCACGGCTGGCCCGCCGCCGACCGCGACCCCGACCTTCACCTCTAGACCGGCCGCTACAGCCGCGTCCACCGAATCCACCGAAACCAGCGCGGCGCCCGCCTTGAGCACAGCCCACGCCGCGATCACCGCATCCACACTCCGCTCTAGCCGCACCACCACCGCGGAGCCGGGACCGCAACCGCGGGCGATGAGTGCCCGCGCCAAGCGCGACGATCCCGCGTCTAGCTCCTGATAGGTGCGCGCCTGCTCACCCCACACCACGGCCGGTCCTTCCGGATCGTCTTCCACCGTCGCGGCCAGCGTCTGGGCCAGCGCCGTGCCCGGAGTGGGCGCCGACGCGACTCCGGTGGTCAGCGGGCGGGCAGCCGCCGCGACAGCCAACCGCTGCATCTCCTCCGGGTCGAGGATGTCGATATCGCCCACCTGGACTCGGGGATCATCGGCCGCCGCGACGAGAATTCGTTCGAGTCTGCGGCCGAACGCCTGCACCGTCGACTCGTCGAACAGTTCGGTGGCGTAGGTCAG
This sequence comes from Nocardia donostiensis, assembly GCF_002081715.1. GTDB lineage: Bacteria > Actinomycetota > Actinomycetes > Mycobacteriales > Mycobacteriaceae > Nocardia > Nocardia donostiensis. The sequence goes on from NZ_MUKP01000026.1 coordinate 80,043, forward strand.
CACCGTCACCAGTTCCCCTGGCGCACCGCTGTCGTCGCGGCGCGGATCCACATTGATCTGCAGATCGAACTTCGCCGCGATCGCGCCCTCGTCCACCGCGGTGACGGTGAGGCCGGGCAACTGCAGCGTTGGATGTTCGTTGTTGTGGAACGACAACACCACAGTGAACAGCGGGTTGCGCGCGGTCGCCCGGCCGGGCACAACCACCTCGACGACCCGCTCGAACGGGATATCGGAGTTCGCGAACGCCGATAGATCGGTTTCCCTGGCCCGGTCGAGCAGTTCGGCGAACGACACCGTCGGCTCCACCCGGGTGCGCAACGCCAGCGTGTTGACGAACATGCCGACCAGATCGTCGAGCGCGCGTTCCCCACGCCCGGCGATCGGGGTGCCGAGTGCGATATCGGTCTCGTTGGTCAACCGCGCGAGCAGCGCCGCCACCGCGGCGTGCAACACCATGAACAGGGTGGCGTGATGGTCGCGTGCCAGCCGTTCCAGCGCCTCGTGCACCTCGGCGGACACGGCGAAACCGGTGGAGGCGCCGCGCATCGACGGAATCGGCGGGCGCGGCCGGTCCAGCGGCAACTCCAGATCCCCGCTGAGCCCGGCCAGCTGGTCACGCCAGTAGGCAAGCTGCTGCGCGGCGACGGACCCTTCGTCGTCGTCGGTGCCTATCACCGCGCGCTGCCATATCGCGAAATCCGCGTACTGCACCTCCAGCGGTGACCAGCGCGGCGAGTTACCGCCGATCCGGGCCAGATACGCGGTCATCAGATCGCGTGCCAGCGGCGCCATCGATGCTCCGTCGGCGGCGATGTGATGCACCACCAGGGCGAGCAGATGAATATCCGGCCCGTTGTCCAGCAGCAGGGCCCGGACCGGTACCTCCACGGTCACATCGAAACCGGTGGACATCAACTCGGTGATCCGGCCCAGCGGATCGTCGGCGGGCGCGGCCTCCAACCCGCCGCGAATCGCCTGGCTCACCGGCAGGATCTCCTGATAGGGCAGACCGTCCGGGCCGATGGGGTAGCGGGTGCGCAAGGATTCGTGCCGTTCCAGCACATCGGACATGGCGTGGCGCAGCGCGGTCACGTCCAGTGCGCCGGTCAACTGGATGGCCAGTGGAATGTTGTAGGCAGGGGAAGCTGGATCGAACTGGTTGAGCACCCACATCCGATGCTGCGCCAGCGACAGCGGCACGAACTCCGGGCGCTCCACCCTGGCCAGCGGCGGCCGGGCGGCGGTGGAGCCGCCGACGCCGGGAACAACCCGGGCGGCGAGTTCGGCAACCGTCGGTGCCTCGAACAGCTCCCGGACCGCCACATCGGCGTCCAGTGCCTCGTTGATCCGCGCCACCACCCGCGTAGCCAGCAGCGAGTTGCCGCCGAGGGCGAAGAAATCGTCGTCCAAACCGACCTCGGCGACACCGAGCAGATCGGCGTATACCTCGGCGACCGCCTGCTCCACGGCGCCTTCGGCGGCACGGAACGGCGCACCGCTCACGAACTCCGGATCGGGTAGCGACCTGCGGTCGAGTTTGCCGTTGGGGGTCAACGGCAGCGCATCGAGCACCACCACGGCATCGGGAACCATATATCCGGCCAGGAATTCACCGACCCGACCGCGCACCTGCATCGGGTCGACGCGGACACCGCTGTCGGCGGCGGGCACCACATACCCGAGCAGCCGGTCCCCGGCGTGCTCGTCGCCGCGTACCAGCGCCACCGCCTGACCGACGCCCGGGCAGCGCAGCAGCGCCGCCTCGACCTCGCCCAGTTCGATACGGAAACCGCGCAACTGCACCTGCTGATCGCCGCGACCGGCATATTCGAGGTTGGCGCGGCCACCGAAACCCACCCAGCGGCCGAGATCACCGGACCGGTACATGCGCGAACCCGGCTCACCGAACGGGTTCGCCACAAACCTGGACGCCGCCAAGCCCGGTCTGCCCAGATACCCGCGGGACAGCTGCTCGCCCGCAACATAGATCTCGCCCACCACCCCGACGGGTGCGGGCGCGAGCCGCTCGTCGAGCACGAACGCATCCAGACCGGGCAGTGCCCGGCCGATCACGCTGGCCGGGTTGTCCACCAGCTGCTCGTCCAGCGGCAGGAACGATACGTGCACCGTGGTCTCGGTGATGCCGTACATGTTCACCAGCCACGGCGCGGCGGTGCCGGTGCCGCCGGGCCCGCCGTGGCGTTCGTACCAGCGGTGCAGTTGCCGCAGGTCCAGCGCTTCACCGCCGAATACCACATAGCGCAGCGCGAGCTTGCCCGCCGCACCGTTGCGGCCCCCCGAACTCACGTTGGCGGCCCGGTCGGCCTCGGCCAGCTGGTAGAACGCCGACGGGGTCTGGTTGAGGACGGTCACCTGCTCCCGGAGCAGCAAGTCCCGGAACAGTTCCGGCGACCGCGATATCAGGTAGTCGACCACCACCACTGCGCCGCCGTTGGCCAGCGCGCACCACAGTTCCCATACCGAGAAGTCGAATGCGTAGGAATGGAACAGCGTCCACACATCGCTTTCGTCGAACTCGAACAGCAGCTGGGTGTTCGCGAACAGCTCCACCACATTGCGATGCGTGACGCCGACCCCCTTGGGCACACCGGTCGAACCGGAGGTGTAGATGACGTAGGCCAGGTTGCCCGGGCGCAGCCGCGCCGACCGGTCGGCATCGCTGATCACGGCGTCGGAGTAGGGCGCTGTGTCCTCGAGCAGCACGACGGGCAGGTCGACGGACGGTACGGCGTCACGTTCGGAAGCTGTGGTGAGCACCGCAGCCGGGCGCGCATCGGCGAGCATGAATTCCAGGCGCTGCGCCGGGTAGGTGGTGTCGATCGGCAGATAGCCCGCACCGGACAGCAACACGCCGAGCAAGGCGATCGGCAGCTCCTCGGTGCGCGGCATCGCCACCGCAACCAGTGTTTCCGGTCCCGCGCCGTGATCGATCAACGCGCGCGCCACTCGGTTCCCCCGGCGCAGCAGCTCGTCGAAAGTCACCGTGGTCTCACCGAACCGGACGGCCGGGGCGGAGGGCCGCCTGCGGGCCTGCATGCGGATCAGGTCGACCAGCGTCACCTCCGGCACCACGACGCCGGCGCTGTTCCATTCGCGCAGCACCAGTTCGCGCTCTCCCGGCGCGAGCACATCGATATCGCCTACGGCCACCGCGGAATCGGCGGCCACCGCGGTCAGGATGCGGCGGAAGCGGTCGGCGAAATCCTGCACGGTCGGCTCGTCGAACAGGTCGGTCGCGTAGGTGAACGCGGCGGACAGGCCGCGCTGCGTCCCGGCGCGGTCGATGTTTTCGACCATCGCCAGCTGCAGATCGAATTTGGCCAGCGGAACCGCCAGATCCAGCCCGCTGACGTTCAGACCGGGCAGTTCCAGTTCGGCCGGCGCCAGGTTCTGGAAGGTCAGCATCACCTGGAACAGCGGATGCCTGGCGGTGGAACGAGCGGGGTCGAGCAGTTCCACCAGCCGCTCGAACGGGACGTCGGCATGACTGAACGCCGCCACATCCGTGCGGCGGACCGCGGCGAGCAGGTCGGCGAACGACGCGCCGGGGTCGACCTCGGTGCGCAGCACAAGCGTGTTGACGAACATGCCGATCACATCGTCCAGCGCTGCCTCACCGCGACCGGCGACCGGGGTGCCGACGGCGATATCCCTGGTCGCCGACAGCCGGGCCAGCAGCACCGCCAGCGCGGCGTGCACCACCATGAACAAGGTCGAATTGTGCTGGTGCGCCAGACGGTCCAGCGCGGCATGCACCTGCGCATCCACCTCGAAGGCCAGGGTCGCGCCGTGGTTGGAGGCCACGGCGGGGCGTGGGCGGTCGGCGGGCAGGTCCAGTTGTTCGGGCAGCCCCGCCAGAGCGTTGCGCCAGTAACCGATCTGTTCGGACAGCACCGATTCCGGATCGTCCTCGGCGCCGAGGATCTCGCGCTGCCAAATCGCGTAATCGGCGTACTGCACCTCGAGCGCAGGCCATTCCGGTGCGCCGCCGCGCATCCGGTCCAGATACGCGGCCATCAGATCACGGGTCAGCGGGCCGACCGAGAAACCGTCACCGGCAATATGGTGGATCACGCAGATCAGCACATGTTCGGTGGGCGCGAGTTCCAGCAGGCGCAGCCGGACCGGCGGTGCGGCGGTGACATCGAAACCGGCCGCCACGGTCTGCGCGACCAGCACGGGCACCTGGGATTCAGCGGCCGATTCGACGGACAGTTCGGGTATCGCCAGCCGGTCGCCGATCGGCAGCACCTGCTGGTACCCCTCTCCGGCGATATCCGGGTAACGGGTGCGCAGCACCTCGTGCCGTTCGGCCAGATCACCGACAGCCGCGCGCAGGGCAGCCACATCGAGTTCGCCGCTCAACCGCACCGCGACCGGGATATTGTTCACCGCGCTCGTCGGATCGAACCTGTTCAGGAACCACATCCGCTGCTGCGCGTACGACAGCGGTATCCGCTCCGGGCGTGGCTGCGGCTCCAGCGCCTTACCGGCGGCCGAACCGGCATGCCGTTCCACTCGTTCGGCGAGTTCGGCCACGGTCGGGGCCTCGAACAGCAGCTGCACCGGCACCCGCACGCGCAACGCCGCGCCGATCCGGGCTGCGGCCTGGGCAGCCAGCAGCGAGTTGCCGCCGAGTTCGAAGAAATCGTCGTCCGCGCCGACCCGCACCCGCTCGGTGTCGCTGAGTGCGGCGCCGGGAACCAGTAGCTCCGCATACACCTCGGCGATGATCTCCTCCACCGGCGTGGAGGGCGCACGGAACGCCCGCGCCGCGAACACCGGTTCCGGCAGCGCGGCCCGATCGAGTTTGCCGACCGGTGTCAACGGGATCTCGTCGAGCACCATGAACGACGCCGGAATCATGTACGCGGGCAGCGATGCGCCGAGGAACTTCGCCAGCTCCCCGGTGTCGATGCTGCTTCCCGTCCTTGGCAGCACATACGACACCAGCGCGGTCGCGCCCGACGGCAGAGTTTTGCCCAGCGTCGCCGCGTAGTCGATATCGGCGTGGGCGGTGAGCGCGTTGTCGATCTCGCCGAGTTCGATGCGGAAACCGCGGATCTTCACCTGGAAATCGGAGCGACCCAGATATTCGAGGACACCGCCGTCGGGTCCGTTCGGGTCGGTGCGCCGCACCAGGTCGCCGGTACGGTACAGCCGCGCGCCTGCATATCCGGTGTCCGCGCCGAACGGGCTGGCAACGAACCGCTCCGCGGTCAGGCCAGGACGGTTCAGATACCCCTGGGCCAGCGCTGGGCCCGCCAGGTACAGCTCGCCGATCACCCCGGCAGGCACCGGACGCAACCACGCGTCCAGCACGAACGTCCCCACCCCGGGAATGGCCGAACCGATGGTGATCGGCCCACCCGCAGCCAGCGGCGGGGTGCTGGTGGCGAGGATAGTGGCCTCGGTGGGGCCGTAACCATTGCAGAAGGTGTGCTCGCCTGCCCAGCGGCCGACCAATTCGGGACCGAACTTGTCACCCGCGACGACCACCACTTCAAGGTCGTCGAGCCCGGCCGGGTCCACCGACTCCAGCGCACCCGGGGTGATCAACATATGCGTGACCTGCTCGCGGCGCAGCAGATCCGCCAGCTCGAAACCGCCGAACACATCCGGCGGCGCCACCACCAGGGTCGCCCCCGAGGTGAACGCCAACAGCAGCTCCAGCACCGACACGTCGAAGTTCGGTGAGCACACGTGCAGCACCCGGGAGTCGCCGGTGACGCTGTAGTGGTCGCGTTCGGCGGCGACCAGACTGCCGAGGCCGCTGTGAGTGACCACCACACCCTTGGGTTTACCGGTCGACCCGGAGGTGTAGATGACGTAGGCCGGGTGCCGCTCGTCCAGCGAACGCACCCGGTCGGCGTAGGAGATGGGGTGGCGTGGACGGCGCGCGGTCCGCTCGGATTGCACCGGGTCGTCGAGTTCCAGCCAGTACACCTTGGTGCCGAGTACCGGGCGGTGTGCCCTGGTGGTCAAGCCGATCACCGCCCCGGAGTCGGTGACGATGTGGTTGATGCGCTCGATCGGATACTCCGGGTCGACCGGCACATAGGCGGCGCCGGTTTTGGCGATCGCCCACACCGAAAGCACCGACTCGATACTGCGCGCGATACCGACAGCGACCACATCACCGGGCCCGACGCCGCGATCGATCAGCTCCCGCGCCAGCTGCGAAGACTGCTGATCGAGTTCCTGATAGGTGAGTTGGCGGTCATCAGCGGGCTCACCCGTCGGGTTGAACCGAATCGCCACCTCGCCGGCGGACGATTCCACCGCCGCGGTCAGCAGCTGACCGAACAGCGGGCTACTCGAGCGGCGACGACGGCCGCTCCGAGCGGAACGACGGGCAGTTTCCATTCGAGTACATTCACCTCTCGCGTCGGGCCTTACCCGGCCTTATCCCCCGAATTCCAGGGGCAACAGGACCGGGGCCGGGCGCGGTCGGGGCCATCATATAAGGGGTTTTTCCCCGGTGATGCCCGGCGAAGCGTCCCTGTGGACAAACCAGGAACGGGGCGTGCACCACCCTGCGCGGTATATATCGTCACGGCCGAGCAAGCGTTGCAGTCTGCGCGGTGCGGGCCCTCACAACCAGCCGCGGCGGATCGCCTGCACCCCTGCCTGGAACCGGGTGCTCGCGCCGAGCCGCTCCAGCAGCCGGGCGGTGCGCCGGACGACCGTACGCCGCGACATACCCAGCCTGCGGGCGATCGTGTCGTCGGTGGCGCCCATTCCCATCAGGGTCAGGATCGCCCGATCGCGTTCGTCGAGTTCGTCGACGGCGGGGTTCACCGAGATGGGCGCGGCCAGTGTCCACAGCACGTCGAAGGTGCGGATCAGCAACTCCAGCGCGGGCGAGGAGTTGATGCGCAGCCCCATCGGATCGGGGCGGCGTTCGTCGCCATGCAGTACCAGGCAGGCTCGTTCGTCATCGCTGATGACCAGCTTGAACGGCGGGTCGGGCAGGGTGCGCGCGTACGCGCCGCGGCTGTTGATCGACAGGGCGTACCGCAGCCGTTCCTGATCCTGGTAGATCGTGTCCTGATAAAGGATGCGATGCCGGACGCCTTCGGCCAGGCGGTCGCGGCGCAGGTCGAAGATGCGCCGTTCCCGGTCCCGGTCGCTCAGGTGTGGGCCGCGTTCGACCAGTTTGAGCATGCGGCGGGCGGTGCCCTGTAGTTCCTCGAAATCGGCGAGGAGTTCGGCCCGTTCGTACACTGGGACAACCGCACCGCCGTCGCCCCGCGGTGCACGCCGCACCGAACGGAAGGTTTCGCTGAGCCGGGCGGCCGCGGCATGCATGCTGCTGATCTGCTTCTGTCTGCGACGCGCCTCGGCCTCCGACAGTGATTCTGGGGCATGCGCGTCCCAGCGGGGTGTGCCGTCGGGTGCGTCGATCCGTATCGCGGCGCGTAGTTCGCACAGGCGGTCCAATGCGGCGGCGGCCGCGGTTTCGGACAGATCGACTCTGCGGGCGATATCGGCGAGGCTCGACCGCGGGTGATGCACCAGCACGGCGTAGATGCGACCGTGCGGGGATCCGGGCTCGAATATATCGGCAAGCTCGGTCACGACCCGAGCCTAACTAGCGGCTGGTCCGGCTGTATTCGGGATGAGCTGCGGAATATCAAGTTACCCAGGCGGACTCAGTAGGTGGGGCCCCACTCCAGCGGCACGCCTTTTGCGGCCATCCAGGGGATCGGATCGATCTTGTTACCGATCTGGTCCCAGATCTCGAGATGCAGGTGCGGGCCGGTGGACTGGCCGCGGTTGCCGACGGTGGCGATGACGTCACCGGCGTTTACGCGCTGCCCGGCGTGGACGAACATTTCGTTCACATGCCCGTAGACACCGGTGGTGCCGTCGTCGTGCAGTACGCGCACCCACAGCCCGAAACCGGAGGCGGGACCGGCCTCGATCACGGTGCCGCTGCTGACGGCGTGGATCGGGGCACCGATCTGATCGGCGAAGTCGACTCCGTAATGCATGGTGCCCCAGCGGCTGCCGAAGTTGGAGCTGATCGCACCGGCCACCGGACGCACCG
>NZ_MUKP01000027.1 GCF_002081715.1 Nocardia donostiensis
ACGTCGAGGCGCAGGTCATCGCCGACAAGCACGGCAATGTCGTGGTCGCAGGCACCCGTGACTGCTCGCTGCAGCGCCGCTTCCAGAAGCTGGTGGAGGAAGCACCCGCACCGTTCCTCACCGACGAGCAGCGGGCCAAGATCCACGCCTCGGCCAAGGCCATCTGCCGTGAAGCGGGCTACTACGGTGCAGGCACGGTCGAATACCTGGTCCAGGGCGATACCGTGTCGTTCCTCGAGGTGAACACCCGGCTGCAGGTCGAGCATCCGGTCACCGAGGAAACCGCGGGCATCGACCTGGTGCGCCAGCAGTTCCGCATCGCCAACGGCGAGGAGCTGGAGATCAAGGAGGATCCGACGCCGCGCGGGCACTCGTTCGAGTTCCGCATCAACGGCGAGGACGCGGGTCGCAACTTCTTGCCCGCCCCCGGCCCGGTGACCGTCTACAAGGAGCCGACCGGCCCCGGTGTGCGTGTCGACTCCGGTGTGGTGCAGGGCAGCGTGATCGGCGGCCAGTTCGACTCGATGCTGGCCAAGCTGATCGTCACCGGCGAGAACCGCACCCAGGCGCTGGAGCGTGCCCGGCGCGCGCTCGCCGAGTTCGAAGTGGCGGGCTTGGCCACCGTTCTCCCGTTCCACCGGGCGATCGTCGAGGACCCGGCGTTCATCGGCGACGGCCAGAAGTTCGATGTCTACACCAAGTGGATCGAAACCGAGTGGAAGAACACCATCGAGCCCTACACCGGTGAGGCACCTGCGGCCGACGACGAGGAGCAGCCGCGCCAGAAGGTTGTCGTCGAGGTCGGCGGCCGCCGGGTCGAGGTGTCGCTGCCCGGCCAGTTCACCATGGGCGGCGGCAGCGCCAACGGTTCCGCTGTGGGTGTGGTCCGCAAGAAGCCGAAGCCGCGTAAGCGTGGCGGTGCGGGCGGCGGGGCCGCCTCCGGTGACGCGATCACCGCACCCATGCAGGGCACCGTCGTCAAGGTGGCGGTCGAGGAGGGGCAGACCGTCGAGGCGGGCGACCTGATTCTGGTGCTAGAGGCGATGAAGATGGAGAACCCGGTCAATGCGCACAAGGCGGGTGTGGTCACCGGCCTGAATGTCGCGGCGGGCTCGGCCATCACCCAGGGAACGGTTCTCGCCGAGATCAAATAATCGCGGCGAACCAGCGGAGGCCTGTGATCCGACACTAGGTGAATCCGGTCGGTAACAGGTGAATACCGGCTCGCGGGCGGGCGCAGGACACGGTATCTGCGCCCGCCCTGTCGTGTCTGGTCAGGGCGATCAGCTCTACCCTGTGGTTGCGCGGTCGTCTGCGATCGCGTCGTATCCGACGGCCATCGACCGACGCTCGTCATCGAGGGCGGCAGCGCTCACGGCAGGTATCCCAGCGGATGGTGCACCGCCTGGAAGAGCTGAGGTGGACGCCCTTTTCACCGATTCCCACAGGCATGCGGGCACGCGTGACACGATAGCCGACGGTACAGCCGAGCCAACGGCGATGAGCACCACGCTGTCCCGCGTTCGCCTATCCGCGTCCGGTGGCTGTCCGCCTCAGGAGCACCGACGGCAGCGGCAATACGGGGCAACGGAACGCGTGGTGCGGTGACAGTTAGCGCAGCGGCGCCCGGGTGCCCTGTGACAGCGGAAAGTCGCGGACGGTGAGGTGGGCGGGAACCGAATCGACTGGCACACCGAAGACCAGGTGAGTGGCGGTGGATTCACCGGGCTGCAGGGTTGTCGGCGCGGCGGCAGTGGCAGCGCGCTGGGCGGTGGCGGTGACGTCGGGGTCGTAGCGGCGGCCTGCTGTGTCGTAGAGCTGCTGCCCCAGCGGCAGATAGGTTTTCGGCTCCGCGGAGATATTGCGGACAGTCATACCGATCACGGTGAACGCGCCCTCGGCCCGTTCCACCCCGACCATAGCGATCCCGGTTTCCACCTTCGTCACCACGAATTCCAGCTTCCCGTCCCGCACCGGATCGCCGAGACCCGGCTGCGCCACCCCCGGGTCGCCCGCCCGGAACTCCACCTTCGCATCGTCGGAATTCGCCGCGAGCACCGCGAAACATCCCGCACCGAAAACGCACGGCGCCAGCAAGATCACGAGCAGTGCACCGAATACTTTGCCCGCCGTCTTCTTCCTGCGCCGGGGTGGCACCGCCACCGGAACCCGGCGCGGTCGCCTCCCGGAGAACACCACGCGCCGCTGCCCCGGTCCAGCCGGGTACGGCCCAGGCGCGCCGTAGCCTCCAGGAAAACGGTAAGCGACTCCCCGCGCCCCAGGCAGCCGCCCCAGCCATCTCTGCGGACCGTAAGGTCCCGGGCCCCCCGGCGCGACCTGCGCACCGCTCTGCGGCACCGGCAGACGCGGCGCTGCGGAATCCGGCAGCTCCCGCCCTGACCGCCCCTCGCCGGCTCCCGCCAGCGGTAACCCGGTCTCGACACGGGTATACGCGGCCGTGCGCGCGTAGCCAGGCCCGGGAAGGTGCCTGGTGGATGGCAGAACGCTGTGCCCAACACTGGTAGAACGGACTTCCCCGCCGTCGGACGGACGATCAGCCGATTGCCCAGACCCAGGTTCGGGAAAGCGCTTGGTCGGCGGCAGGACACCGTGACCAGCACCAATCGAGCGGGCTTCCCCGATATCAGACGGGCGATCGTCCAGTTGTGCAGAGCCTGGCCCAGGAAGGCGCTGGGTAAGGGGGCTGCTCGCAGTGTCCGACATGTTGCCCGCCTGCGCTGCCCGGGCAGCATGCGCAAATTCTCCCGCGGTGGCGTAACGCTCGTCCGGATCTTTGGCCAGCGCGCGGGCGATGACTGCGTCCAGCGCCGGGGCGACCTCCGGAGCGGCTCGGTGCACGCTGGGTGGATCGGTGGTGAGATGGGCGTGCATCTGCTGGGCGGGGTCGGTGTCGCCGAAGGGGCGGGCGCCGGTCAGGCATTCGTAGAGGACGCAGCCCAGCGAGTAGACGTCGGAGCGGGCATCAGCGCGGCCGGTGAACCGTTCCGGAGCCATATACGCCCAGGTGCCGATGGCCAGGCCTGCCGTAGTGACCGCGGTGGCGTCGGAACCGTAGGCGATACCGAAATCGATCAGATAGGCGAACCCGTCGGGCCGGACCACGATATTGGACGGTTTGACATCCCGGTGGACGAGCCCGGCTCGATGCGCCGCGTCGAGCGCCGCGGCGGTCTGGGCGACGATATCCACGGCCTGCGCCGGTGGCAGCGGGCCGTCGCGGCGAAGCAGTCGCGCCAGATCGAGGCCCTCGATGAATTCCATCTCGATGAACAGGCGGCCATCGATGTCCCCGTGGGTGTGGATGGGCACGATATGCGGGTCGCGCAGCCGCGCGGCCAGTTCGGCTTCCCGCCCGAAACGTTTGCGGTACGTCTGGTCTCCGGCGAGTTCGATGGGCAGCAACTTCAGCACCACCCGGCGTGCGGTCGCGGTGTCGAACGCCAGCCAGACCTCGCCCATCCCGCCCTTACCGAGCAGGCGATCGAGCCGGTACCGACCCAGACGGGTCTGCCCCATAACGGGCCCCTTCCCAGTCGCCATTGACGGTCCGCGGTTACTGATCGGCTCGAAATACCAGCTCAGAGCACGAAACAGAATGCGCCGACTTGCCTTTCGACCTTAGTCCGCCCACCTGTGGTCGTGCAGTGTGACCTCCCCTACCGAACGCCGAGCGGCGCAGCACATGGCGACCATGGGTCGCTCGACTGTGCTGCGCCGCTCGGACCAGGCGGTCAGGAGACCTTGACGGCAGACGCTCGGTCAGGCGCTTTTTGTCGACCGAAGTAGAGCAGGCCCGCCGCGAGCATGCCCACGAACAATGCCAGCATGCCCGCGAACAACCAGCCGACACCGAAGTTCACGATGATCGGTATCGCGCCCGCAGTAACCAGGCCGCCGCCGAAGAACGGCTCCAGGATCAGCTGCTTGTAACCGAATGCCTGGTAGGCCGGGGTCTTCAGGTCGGGGTCGACGACCCGCAGGAGGATCAGCCCGGTGGAGGTGACGCCCATGGCCTGGCCGAGATCGGCGATACCGCGCTCGAACCAGAAGTCGGGCAGCATCCGCCGGGCCAGGAACAAGAACGCCCCCAGGGTCCAGACGAGGCCGGTGATCGCCAGCAGCAGGAAGGGCCAGAAGTTTGCCGCGATCGCCTGCAGCGACAGCGTTCCGAGCGCCGCGATCACCAGCACGTCGAGGCTGAAGCCTTGAATCCGCTCGATGAGCTGCACGTCGACGATTTCGTCCTTGTCGAACGCCTGGATCGCGATCTGCACGACGATGCCGCCGATCATCGCGATCGGGAACAGCGGGACATGGGCGAAGAGTTCGAAACTGCTCGCCCACAGCTTGGCTTCGACCCACTGCAGCCCGGACAGGATGAGCCAGCCGATCACCACGGCCACCGCGAGCAGACCGAAATGCAGGGTGAGCGGTTCGATCGAAGACGGATTGACGGTGAGCGTCCCGGCCGAGCGGCGCTGCTCTTTCTCCACCAGACCTGCTTGTTCGGTCACCGATGGCGACGCGTTCACCTTCAACTCTTCGGTGTGGCCTTTGCGCACCCCCCAGTTGATGACCGCGATACCGCAGATGATGCCGGACAGGATGCCGACTGTGGCCAGGCCCAGCGCCAAGTCCTGCCCCTCCGGGAAGTTGAACTCGGTGAAGATGCCTGCCATCCCGGCCGCGGTGCCGTGGCCACCTTCGAAGCCGATTTCGATCAACGTTCCGGCCATCGCAGGCAACCCGAATACCGGGCCGAGGATCAGGATCGCCAGCAGCAGGCCGAAAACGTACTGACCACTGGCCACTGTCATACCGAAGGCGATCTGCGGCCCGGCGACCTTGAACGCCTCTTTGGGTGAGGGCAGTTTGTGCCCCATCAGCAGACCAGCGAATACGAGGGAGATGAGCAGGCCGGGCAGAGCCTTCCACACCTCGAGAATCTCCGGGGTGAACAAGCCTGATTCGGCGAACCGGTCGGTGCCGAGAGCGGAGGCGATGCGCCCGAAGATGTCGGGGCCGATCAGCAACGCCAGCCCGCCGCCGAGGATGGAACTGGGGATGAACAGCTTCTGCGCCAACCGCCATTTCACTCTGATGATCTTGGAAATAAGCATCAGCACGCCGATGAGGAGAAGGGCGAAACCGATCACATCCGGAGACATAGTCACCTACTTTCGTCGTTCGAGTGGCGGCCACTACCCACCTGACGGCCGGCGTGACGAACGACATATATGCCGTTACCTAACGGTACGTTGTGCAACGGCGCACAAAAAAATTGGGGCTTCCCTGTGCCGGGAAGAACGAACGCTACGGTGTGAGCGGCCACCGAAACAAGGCAGGGCCGCCCAGCCCGCTCGACCAGTCAGGGGAGACCGAATGGAACCGATCGAGATCAACGCGGGATCATGGTATCTGCGCGCATTGCGGGCCGACGAACGCGTCGACGACCGACCCGCCCTCGCCGCCTGTGGGATCACCGATCCCTATTACGTGCGGCGACGCAGGGCTGCATGGGACGACGAAACCCGGTTCTCCTGGGCGGTATGCGAGCCGACCACCGCGGAACTGGTCGCCGAAATCTGGGTCGTCCCCACAGGGGACGGCGCTGCCGAAATCACCGGCTGGTCCCGTCCTGGCTACGAGAAAGCACTGACGGAGGGGCTCGCCGCGGTACACCGCTTCACCGCAGGTGCGCTCGGGCTGCGTCCCATCGTCTCCCAGGTGTGAACGTAGGACCGATTCAGCGCATCACGCCGGTGTGCCCGGTGGAGTAGCGACCCGGTTGCGGCCAGATCGTCAAGCCGTGCGGCCCGGCTCCCACCGGGATACGGGCCAGCAGCTTCCATTCGACGATATCGATGGCGTACACCTCGCTGTGGTGGCGTCCCGCGACCCAGAAAGTCCGGCCGTCGGCGGAAATATTGCCCATATCGGGGCTGCCACCGCCCGGTATCCACCATTCACCGACCAGCTTGTCTTCCCTGAAATCCCAGATCGAGATGCTGCCCTCGTGCCGGTTGGTGATGAGCATCTGTGTGGAGTCACGGGTCACATACAGTCCGTGCGCCCCATCGCCGGTGGGGACGAAACCAGTGTTCTCGAAGGTCAGGGCGTCGAAGAGGTAGATGCCACCTGCGGTCATATCGGCGACGTAGAAGGTGCGCCCGTCCGGGGACAGTTTCACGTCCTGCGGTTTACCCGACCGCCCGCCCGGCAGGTCGATCAGCTTCACCTGTTTACGTTCGGCGACGTCGAAGACCAGCATGCGGCCGATGAACTCGCAGCTGGCCAGGGCGAAGCGACCGTCGGCGGTGAAGTCCATATGGTCGACGCCCGCGCAGTCGGGTACCGGCAGCGCGTGCTTCTTCTCCCAGGTGCGCGGGTCGTAGAAGTCCAGCGACTTATCCGCCTCGGCGACGACCAGGGCGTACTTCCCGTCGGGGGTGTAATACATGTTGTAGGGGTCGCGTACCGGGAACGGCGCGCCCGGACGGCCGGTACGCGGGTCGATCGGCATCAGGCTGCCGCCGCCGATCGGCAGATCGTTGGTGACGTACAGGGTCTGCAGGTCATACGACGGCACTACGTGCTGGGGTTCCTCGCCGCCGGAGGAGAAGGTGTCGATCACCTGGAAGGTTTTCGGATCGATAACAGACACCGTGTTGGATTCACTGTTGGGGACGTAGACCAGCTCCCGGTGCTCGGATACGGCCGGGCTGAGCTTCCGGTTCGCCGCGTAGATATCGGTCGGCGACAGCGGCGGCGGCATTCCGGGGAGCAGTGTCGCCAGATGGGGTGGCGGAGCCGCCGACGGGGCAGGCTCCTCCCCGACCGAGCCTGCTTCGCTCACGGAGCATCCGGTGAGGCATACCGCGACGGAGACGACGCATGCGCGTAACAGTGCCGTTCGCCGATTCACGCGCGACCCCGACGGCTGGGTGTGGTGAAGACGGTATGACATGGATGCGAAGCCTAGGTCGCCGCGGCGCTACACACGCCGACCCACGCCGAGCAATACGCAACCGGTATCAATCGAGGTCATCGAGTACGTGATCGAGCGCGTCGACGGCAGCGTCCAATTCGTCGATACCGACGATCAGCGGCGGCCGGAACCGGATACCGCGCTCTCCGGTCCCCAGCGCCAGCACCCGTTCGCGTTCACGCAACCGGGTCAGCACCTCATCACGAGCCAGGGTGTCGGGTAGGGTGACCGCGCACATCAGGCCGCGTCCGCGTGGCTCGGTGATCGCGGGCCGCCTGCGCGCCAGTTCGGCGAGCCGCTCCAGCAGGTGGGCGCCGAGCGGCCGGGATGCCTGGATCAGCCCGTCGCGTTCGATGACTTCCAGGATCCGGCGGGTGCGCACCATATCGGTGAGGTTGCCGCCCCAGGTGGAGTTGAGCCGGGAACTCACAGCGAACACATTGTCGCGGACCTCGTCGACGCGTCCGCCCGCCATCACCCCGCACACCTGGGTCTTCTTGCCGAACGCGACCACATCCGGTTGGAGCCCGAGCTGCTGGTAAGTCCAGGCGGTCCCGGTCATGCCGACGCCGGTCTGCACCTCGTCCAGCACGAACAGCGCGTCGTTGTCGTGGCACAGCTGCTGCATCGCCTGCAGGAACTCGGGGCGCAGATGCCGGTCGCCGCCTTCGCCCTGGATCGGTTCGGCAATGAAACAAGCGATCTCGTGCGGGTTTTCGGCGAAGGCACGAGCAGCCTGGTCGAGGGCGGCGCGTTCGGCGGCAACGATATCGCGGCCGTCGGCCAGGTACGGGGTGTCGATACGCGGCCAGTCGAATATCGGGAAACGCGCGGTTTTCACCGGCTCGGTGTTGGTCAGCGACATGGTGTATCCGGTGCGGCCGTGGAACGCGCCGGTCAAGTGCAGCACCTTGCCGCCCGAACGCGCGGTGCGCCCGTGACTTTCGTTGTGCCTGCTCTTCCAGTCGAAGGCGATCTTGAGCGCGTTTTCCACGGCGAGCGCACCGCCGTCGATGAAGAACAGATGCGGTAACCGCGGATCGCCGAGCACCCGCACGAAGGTGTCGACGAACCGGGCCATTGCGACGGTGTAGATATCGGAGTTGCTCGGTTTGTTGATCGCAGCGGTGGCCAGTTCGGCGCGGAAAGATTCGTCGGCGGCCAGGGCTGGATGGTTCATGCCCAGGGCGCTGGAACCGAAGAAGCCGAACATGTCCAGGTAGGCGGTGCCGTCTCGTTCGTCGATCAACTGGCACCCGCGCGAGTTGCGCAGGTCCAGAACCAGGTCGAAGCCATCGGCGAGGATGCTCGCCGACAAGATCTCGTGCACGCGGGTGGCGGGGATGACCGTGACATCCGGGGCATCGCCCGCGCCGGGACGCTCCAATTCGATGGTCACACCCGAAGGGTACGAAAAAATTTGCGTTTACTCCACCATAAAGCGCAGTAATTTCTGCTAAACGTTACCTGTCATAGAATGTCTGCAGGATGATGGTGCTCCGGGTACGCACATTGGCAGTCGCTCTGATCTCCTGGAGCAACTGCTCGAGGTGTCGCGGCGAGGCCACCCGGACCAGCAGCACGTAACTCTCGTCACCTGCTACCGAGTGGCACGCCTCGATTCCGGGTATGTGCTGCAACAATGCGGGCGCATCATCGGGTTGGGACGGGTCGAGAGGAGTGATCGCCACGAAAGCCGACAGCAATTGCCCCAGCGCCTCGTGGTCCACCTTTGCCGTGTACCCCCGGATCACCCCGCGCGCCTCCAGCCTGCGCACCCGCGACTGCACGGCGGATACCGACAGGCTCGCCTTCTCCGCCAGATTCGACAGCGTGGCTCTCCCATCAGCCATCAGCTCCCGGATCAGCAGGCGATCGATATCGTCGAGTACTGGTCTTGCCGGTGTTTCCGCCATCAGCGAAGGCTAACGCAGCGACCGCGGCTGGTGAATCGCACTTGTAATCGTCCATTCCGCAACCGGAACGCTGTCCGGTACGGACAACAGAGCGGAGTATCGGATGACACGACTGCTCAGCGAACATTCCATCCGGCAGCTGCCCGAGCGCGCCGACGCGCTCTTGCGCGGTATCGGCGCAGCGGCACCGAAACCAGGCACCCTGGTGGCGCGGACACCGATCACCGGCGACCAGCTGGGCACCCTGCGCGCCGACACCGTCGCCGATGCCGATCAGGCAATCGAACGGGCCGCAACCGCTTTCCGCACCTGGCGCAGTGTCCCCGCACCGCAGCGCGCCGCAGTGGTGCGCAGGCTCGCCGAACTGCTGAGCTTGCACCACGCCGAACTTGCCGAACTGGTGACGCTGGAGACGGGCAAGATCGGCGCGGAAGCCGCGGGCGAAGTGCAGGAGATGATCGATATCTGCGAATTCGCCGTCGGGCTTTCCCGGCAGCTCTACGGCCGCACCATGCCCTCGGAACGGCCAGGGCACAGGCTGATGGAGACCTGGCATCCGCTCGGGGTCGTCGGCGTCGTCTCGGCATTCAACTTTCCGGTCGCGGTGTGGTCGTGGAACACCGCCATAGCGTTGGTGTGCGGCAACACCGTGGTCTGGAAACCATCGGAACGCACCCCGCTGACCGCCCTGGCCTGCCACACCCTGCTGCGCCGGGCCGCCCATGAGGTGGGCGCCGACCCGCAGATCCATCAACTGCTGCTCGGCGACGCCGAGGTCGGCGCCAGGCTCGTCGACGACGAACGGGTCGCATTGCTCAGCGCCACCGGGTCGGTGCCGATGGGCCGGGCGGTTGCACCGCGGGTGGCGGCCCGATTCGGGCGCTGCCTGCTGGAACTGGGCGGCAACAACGGCGCGATCGTCACCCCGTCGGCGGATGTGGAACTCGCCGCACGGGCCATCGTCTTCGCCGCCGCAGGCACCGCAGGGCAGCGCTGCACCACATTGCGACGGCTCATCGTGCACGCCGATATCGCGGGGCCGATGCTGTACCAGCTCGAAAAGGCGTATCTGCAGCTGCGCGTCGGCAATCCGCTCGAACGCGATGTCCTGATCGGTCCGCTGCTCGACGGCCACGCCTACGAGCGGATGCGCGCCGCCATCGCCCGCGCCATCGCCGACGGCGGGGAACTGCTCTGCGGCGGTGAACGCGTGGACGGGTTCGGCGACGAAGCGTTCTATGTGCGTCCGGCGATCGTGCGAATGCCTGCGCAGACCGCGATCGTGCGGGAGGAAACCTTCGCGCCGATCCTCTATGTGCTCACCTACCGCGGTTTCGACGCCGCGATCGAACTGCACAATGCGGTACCGCAGGGTCTGTCGTCGGCCGTATTCACCACCGATCAGCGCGAAGCCGAACGCTTCCTCGCCGCCGAAGGCTCCGATTGCGGTATCGCCAACGTCAATATCGGCACCTCCGGCGCGGAGATCGGCGGCGCGTTCGGCGGGGAGAAGCACACCGGCGGCGGCCGCGAATCCGGCTCCGACGCGTGGAAGGCCTATATGCGCCGCGCCACCAACACGATCAACTACTCCGACGAGCTGCCGCTGGCTCAAGGCATCCGGTTCGGATAAGTGCCGGTGAGGTGAGCACACCCGACCCGCGCAGAAAACCACCCGGCAAACGCAGTACGACCTGCCCCGGAGAACAGCCTGCCGGCGGGGAGCGCTCCCCTACGCAAGGGCCGACCAGGTCGAGTTCGAGCACGTCGGACATGTGCGGCTCAGGGGGCCGATATCCGTAGGAGGTGATCCCGCCTGCCGACGATTCGGTCAGCCCGGTCTGCTCAGCCTTCGACCCGGGCCGGGGTTGTCAGCAGCCCGCCGGGCCGTCATGGATAGTGCCATATCACCGCGTGTGGACGCCGAAGACAACGGATGCGTGGGTCTGTCGGTGGACAAGTGCACACTGAGGGCATGGCCCAGTTCTCCACCGCCACCCGGGAATGGTTCGACGGTGCTTTCACTGCGCCGACAGCAGCCCAGGAGGGGGCGTGGCGGGCGATCGCGGCAGGCGAACACACGCTGGTTGTCGCACCAACCGGGTCGGGTAAGACGCTGTCGGCGTTCCTGTGGGCGATCGATGAGCTCGCCACCGGGAACCGGCCGGACAACGGCGGGACCTCGGTGCTCTATATCTCCCCGCTCAAGGCGCTGGCGGTGGATGTGGAGCGCAATCTGCGGGCACCGCTGGTCGGGGTGCGACACACGGCGAAACGGCTCGGCCTGCAGCCGCCGGAGATCACCGTCGGCGTGCGGTCCGGCGATACCAGCGCGAACGAGCGCCGCGCCATGCAGCGCACCCCGCCGGACATCCTGATCACCACCCCGGAATCGCTGTTCCTGATGCTCACCTCGGCCGCGCGGGAAACGCTGCGCGGGGTGCGGACGGTGATCGTCGACGAGGTGCACGCCATCGCGGGCTCCAAACGGGGCGCGCACCTGGCGCTGTCGCTGGCCCGGCTCGATCAGCTCACCGCGCGGCAGGCTCAGCGCATCGGCCTGTCGGCCACCGTCCGGCCGCCGGAAGAGGTGGGGCGGTTCCTGGTCGGCGACGCCCCGATCACCATTGTCTCGCCACCCGCGCCGAAAACTTTCGACCTGTCGGTGCGGGTGCCGGTCGCCGATATGACCGAAACGGGCGACTCGGATCAGCCGGGCTCGATCTGGCCGCATGTCGACGAGGCCATCGTCGAGCTGGTCCTGGCGCATCGCTCCTCCATCGTGTTCGCCAATTCGCGCCGCCTCGCCGAACGGCTCACCGCCCGGCTCAACGAAACCTACGCCGAACGCCACGGCGCCCCGATAGATACCGAACACGCTCCGCCTGCCCAGCTCGGCCCGTCCACCGAGGTCGCCCACGGTGCCGACCCGCTGCTGGCTCGCGCCCATCATGGTTCGGTCAGCAAGGAGCAGCGCGCCCTCATCGAGGATGATCTGAAAAGTGGGCGGCTGCGCTGCGTGGTCGCTACCAGCAGCCTCGAGCTCGGTATCGATATGGGTGCGGTGGATCTGGTGGTGCAGGTGGCGGCGCCACCGTCGGTGGCCAGCGGGTTGCAGCGGATCGGGCGCGCGGGACATCAGGTGGGTGAGATATCGCGCGGGGTGCTGTTCCCGAAGCACCGCGCCGACGTCATCGGTTGCGCGGTGGCGGTACAGCGCATGCGCACCGGCCAGATCGAGGCGATCCGCATTCCCGTCCATCCGCTGGACATTCTGGCGCAGCAGACCGTCGCCGCCTGCGCCCTAGACACCCTCGACGTGGACGCCTGGTTCGACACAGTACGCGCCACCGGCAGCTATGCGGCGCTGCCGCGCTCGTCCTATGAATCCGTGCTCGACCTGCTTTCCGGGCGATACCCGTCCGACGAGTTCGCCGAACTGCGGCCGCGGCTGGTCTGGGATCGCGACGCGGGCACCCTCACCGGCAGACCTGGAGCGCAGCGGCTCGCGGTCACCTCCGGCGGCGCGATCCCCGACCGCGGCATGTTCGCGGTGTACATGATGGGTGAAAAAGCCTCCCGAGTCGGCGAACTCGACGAGGAGATGGTCTACGAGTCCCGCGTCGGCGATGTGTTCGCGCTCGGGGCGACCAGCTGGCGGATCGAGGAGATCACCTACGATCGAGTGCTGGTCACTCCCGCGTTCGGGCAGCCGGGACGGTTACCGTTCTGGCACGGCGACGGGCTCGGCAGGCCCGCGGAGCTGGGCGCGGCACTGGGCGAGTTCATCCGCCGGGCAGGCCAGGAAGCCGCTCGCGCCGACAGCGACGGCGAGGTGTTCGCGAAGCTCACCGGCGCGGCGGGTCTCGACGACAACGCCGTCACCAACCTCACCGCGCTACTCGACGAACAGCGCACCGCGACCGGCAGGCTACCCACCGACCGCACACTGCTCGTGGAACGTTTCCGCGACGAACTGGGCGACTGGCGGCTGGTACTGCACTCACCGTACGGGATGCCGGTGCACGCCGCGTGGGCGCTGGCCGTCGGCGCCCGGCTACGCGAGCGCTTCGAGATCGACGCGGTGGCCAACGCCTCCGACGACGGGATCGTGGTCCGGCTGCCCGACACCACCGACGATCCACCCGGTGCGGAACTGTTCGTCTTCGCACCGGACGAAATCGACGATCTGGTCACCGAGCAGGTCGGCGGATCGGCACTGTTTGCGTCCCGGTTCCGCGAATGCGCCGCGCGGGCACTGCTGCTGCCGCGCCGCGACCCGGGCCGCCGCGCCCCGCTGTGGCAGCAGCGGCAGCGGTCGGCGCAGTTGCTGGATGTGGCGCGCAAGTTCCCCGATTTCCCGATCCTGCTGGAGACGGTGCGCGAATGCCTGCGCGATGTCTACGATCTGCCCGCGCTGCGGGAGCTGCTGGAGCGGGTGGCGCGCAGGCAGGTGCGGGTGGTGGAAGTGGAGACGGCCACCCCGTCCCCGTTCGCGAACGCTTTGCTGTTCGACTACATCGGCCAGTTCATGTACGACGGGGACAGTCCGCTGGCCGAACGGCGGGCGGCGGCGCTATCGCTGGATTCTGGGCTGCTCGCCGAACTACTCGGCCGGGTCGAACTGCGGGAACTGCTCGATGCGCAGATCATCGAGCAGACCGAACACGAATTGCAGCGGCTGACCCCGCAGCGGCACGCCCGCGACGCCGAGGGCCTCGCCGATCTGCTGCGCCTACTCGGCCCACTGACTGCCGCCGAAGCCGCGCAACGCTGCCGTGACGATCCGTCGGAATGGTTCGCCGAGCTGCGGCAGGCGCAGCGCGCGCTGGAAGTCTCGTACGCGGGACGCAGCTGGTGGGTGGCTATCGAGGATGCCTCCCGCTTGCGCGACGCGCTCGGGGTGCCGCTGCCGATGGGGGTTCCGGCGGCATTCATCGAACCGGTTGCCGACCCGCTCGGCGACCTCGTCGGCCGGTACGCGCGCACGCATGGCCCGTTCGGCACGTCTGCCGTGGCGCAGCGATTCGGTCTCGGCACCGCCGTGGCCGCGGACGCCCTGCATCGGCTGGCCTCGGAAAAGCGAGTCGTACAGGGCGAATTCACACCGGCGGCGGCCGGGTCCGAATGGTGTGACACCCAGGTGCTGCGTAGGCTGCGCCAGCGCAGCCTGGCCGCGGCCCGGCATGAGGTCGAACCGGTATCGGTGGCCGCGTTCGGGCGTTTCCTACCGGATTGGCAGCACATCGGCAGTGGCGAACTGCGGGGTATCGATGGCGTCGCCGCCGTAGTGGAACAGCTGGCCGGAGTTCCGATCCCGGCGTCGGCCTGGGAGTCGCTGGTCCTGCCCGTGCGAGTCGCGGACTACTCCCCTGCCATGCTCGACGAGCTGATGGCCACCGGCGAGGTGCGCTGGTCCGGCCACGGCGCTATCAACGCCAAAGACGGCTGGATCGCCCTGCACCTCGCCGACCAGTCCCCCACCACGCTCCCGCCCTCTGACGACATCGAACTCACCGAAACTCATTTGCGACTGCTCACCGCGCTCGGCGCCGTGATACCGCAATGGGCTTCCACGCCCGATGCCCCCGTGGCCGCCGTAGCGCCGGAAGTGGAGCAGGTGCAGCTGCCCTCGGTGCTGCACGGGGGTGGCGCGTACTTCTTCCGTCAACTCGCAGATGCCACAGGCATTTTGGACGATGCGCGGGTGGCGGCGGCACTGTGGGATCTGGTGTGGGCTGGTTCCGTTTCGGGCGATACTTTCGCACCGGTGCGGGCGCGGCTGTCGGGGACGACGCGGACGCCGACGGCGCATCGCACACCGCGCCGCGCCCCGCGGGGTCGCGCCTATCTGCCGCGGCCGTCCATGCCGACCAGATCCGGGCCGCCGACGGTAGCCGGACGCTGGTCCCTGCTACCGGAGCGGCTGACCGACAATACGATCCGCGCTCACGCCACGGCCGATCTGCTGCTGGAACGCTATGGGGTGCTGACCAGGGGGTCGGTGCAGAGCGAGGGCGTTGTGGGCGGGTTCGCGCTGATGTACCGGGTCTTGAGCGAATTCGAGGACCGTGGGCGCTGCCGCCGCGGCTATTTCGTGGACTCGCTCGGTGGCGCGCAGTTCTCCACCACCGAGGTGGTCGATCGGCTACGTTCCTTCGAGGGCGACCGGGTTCGCGATGAAGACACCGCCCAGGCGGGTAGCGCGCTCGCGCTGGCGGCCTGCGACCCCGCCAACCCGTACGGTGCGGCGCTGCCCTGGCCGAAAACCAGCGGCGGCTCCGGGCACCGTCCCGGCCGCAAGGCAGGTGCGCTAGTGGTGCTGGTCGCCGGTGAGCTGGTGCTGTACCTGGAGCGCGGCGGTAAAACCCTGCTCACCTTCACCGAAGACGACACTGCCCGCCGCGCCGCCGCCGATGCTCTGGCCGCGCTGGTGCACACCCGCCGCGTCGATTCACTGGTCATCGACCGGATCGACGGAGACACGGTGCACGGCAACACCTTCGCCTCTTTCCTGTCCGACTCCGGTTTCTCCGCCACACCGCGCGGCTTGCGGTTGCGAGGTCGGCCTTGAGCATCGCAGGCCCTCGAGCGAACGCGTCCGCTGTACCGCGACCGCATGGAAAGCGCCGCCCGGCTCCGAGACGCAACGCCGGGCAGTCCCGAGTAGGCGCGGCCAGGTTCTGCTACGTCGCACAAGCCGGTCCCACCGCCTGCCTGCCGGACACCGCGCACCGGGAGCCGAGACACGTGCGGGCAACTCGCCCGCCGGCGACGGTAGGCGTTGCCGTACGCCGAGCCCGTCGCGGAGGTGGCCGCTGTACCTTCCCAGCGGCGGGTTTCCGTCCATTCCGTGCTGGGGTGAGGGGCCTGCGCAATGCCCGAGGGTGACACAGTGTTCCGCACCGCGGGCAGGCTGCGGGCATCGCTCGCCGGTAAGACGCTGTCGCGCAGCGATTTCCGGGTTCCGCGTTATGCCGCCCTCGACCTGCGCGGCCAATCCGTGGACAGCGTCGGCAGCTACGGCAAACACCTGTTCATCCGCACCGAAACGGTCAGCGTGCACACGCATTTGCACATGGAGGGCAGTTGGCGGGTGTTCCCCTGCGGTCAGCGCTGGACCAAACCTCGCGTCGCGGCCCGGCTGGTGCTCGCCACCGAGGAGGTCGAGGCGGTCGGTTTCTCGCTGGGCACGGTCACCGTACTGCGCCGCGCGGACGAGCACACCGTCATCGACCATCTCGGGCCCGATGTGCTCGGGCCGGGCTGGGACCCGGCGGAGGCGGTGCGCCGGCTGGAACAGGACCCTGAGCAGGCGATCGGTACCGCGCTGCTCGACCAGCGCAACCTGGCCGGGATCGGCAATATCTATCGCAGCGAAATCTGTTTCCTGCGCAAGGTGCACCCCGACACTCCTGTGCACGCGGTGCCCGATCTGCTTGCTCTGGTGAACGAGGCGCATCGGGTGTTGCATACAGCGGCGCATCAACCGCCGTGGCGTCCGTTCGTCTACGGGAAGTCCCGGCGGCCCTGCCCACGCTGCGGCGTCACGCTGCGGGTGGAGATGCTCGGCGAGACGGTACCCGCATCCGACCGGATCAGTCACCGCGAGCGCGGCATCTATTTCTGTCCCCGCTGCCAGCGGCCGACGCGCTGAGCTCATCAGCCGGGGATCCGGCGGCGCCGTCCACGACTCCAATCTGTGATGTGCTTGTTCATCGTGCTAATGCGGAGACGGGAGCAGACGATACGCCCGATGTATTGCGCGTCGATCCACCCATGTGAAGCAGGCCCATTATGACCCCTCGGACGGCCCGGCTGGCCGCCCTCGGCGGCAAGTTGCTCATCGCGGCGCTCGCCACGCTTGCCACTGCCGTGTTCTGCTACCTGCTGCTACACCAAGGCTCGACCGGCGGCAACAAACCTGTCCCCTCCGCTCCGCTCCTACCGGCCACCACCTCACCGAGCCCGCTCTCCATCGTTCACTAGACCGGTCGCCATAACCGGTCGGTGGTCGGCTGCAAGCCTGTGCGCCGCCGAGAAGGTGGCCACCGAGTCCGGCGGGTCAGCCGGGTGCGCCCGCGATCTGCACGAGGTTCCCGCAGGTGTCGTCGAACACCGCGACGGTGACCTCACCCATCGTCGTCGGTTCCTGGGTGAAGGTGACGCCGAGCCCGCGCAGCCGTTCGTACTCGGCGTGCACATCCTCGACGGTGAAGGACGTGCACGGAATGCCGTCGGCGCGCAGCCCTTGCTTGTACGGGCCGACGACGGGGTGCCCGTCGGGTTCGAGCAGGAGTTCGACGCCGTCGGGGTCCTCCGGCGAGACGACGGTCAGCCAGCTCGCGTCCCCGAGTGGGATATCGTTCTTCTTCACGAAGCCGAGTACCTCGGTGTAGAACTGCAATGCCTTGCGCTGGTCATCGACAAAGACACTGGTCACTGTGATCCGCATCAGTGTTCCTTCCGGTCGTGCCCCAGCCATCGATCGGTGATCCCGCGCAGCGGTTCGGGGTCGATGGAGTGGAGCTTGGTTCTGCCTTGCCGGGTGGTGCGGACGAGACCGGCGTCGGCCAGCAGCTCGAGATGCTGCGATATCGCCTGCCGCGACGAGCTCAGTCCATGCTTCATGGTCAGCCGGGAACACAGCTCGAACAGCGTCTGCCCGTCCCGGTCGGTCAATTCGTCGAGGATTGCCCGCCGAGTCGGATCGGCGATCGCCTTGTACACATCACCCACCACGACCACTATATGCAAGTAAATGCTTGCATATCAAGGGGGGCCCGGTCAGCCTTCGGTGGGAACGGGTTCCAGGATCTCCGGACGCGGTTCGGGCGCGGCGACGCGTAGCGCATCGGCGGAGGCGTCGTCCGGTTGCGTCTGGGAGCGGATCTCGGCGTTCACCCGCGCCAGATAGGTGCGGACCTCGTGATCGATCTCCGCCTCGTCCCAGCCCAGTACCGGTGCGACCAGCCGCGCCACCTGCTCGGCGCAGTCCGCACCCCGGTGCGCGTACTCGATAGAGATGCGGGTGCGCCGGGCCAGGATGTCGTCCAGGTGAAGGGCGCCCTCGGCCGCGGCCGCGTAAACCGCCTCCACCTGCAAATACGACGGCGCCTCTGCGATCGGCTGCAACAGATCGGGCCGGTCGGCGGCCATGGCCACAACCTCGTCGATCAGCGAACCGTAGCGGTCGAGCAGATGTTTGACCCGGTACGGGTGCACCCCGTACTCCTCGGCCAGCTGCACCGTCTGATTGACCAGCGCGAAATAGCCGTCCGCACCGAGCAACGGCACCTTCTCGGTGATCGACGGCGACACCCGGGCCGGAATATCCTGCGCCGCCTCGTCGACAGCGTCGTAGGCCATCACCCGGTAGGTGGTGTACTTACCGCCCGCGATCGCCACCAGACCCGGAGCTATCCGCGCCACAGCATGCTCACGTGACAACTTCGACGTATCGTCGCTCTCCCCCGCCAGCAATGGACGCAGCCCCGCGTACACGCCGTCTATATCGCTGTGGGTGAGCGGCGTGACCAGCACTTGGTTGACCCGCTCCAGCAGATAGTCGATGTCGGCCTTGGTCGCGGCGGGATGGGCGAGATCGAGATTCCACTCGGTATCGGTGGTGCCGATGATCCAGTGCGCGCCCCACGGGATGACGAACAGCACCGAAGTCGCCGTGCGCAGGATGATCGCGGCGTCGCTGACGATACGGTCGCGCGGCACCACGATATGCACCCCCTTGGACGCCCGGACATGGAACCGGCCCCGCTGTTGCGACAACGCCTGGATCTCATCGGTCCACACCCCGGTCGCGTTGATCACCACATGCGCACGCACCTCCGCGGTACGACCGTCCTCGCTGTCGCGCACCTTCACCCCGACCACCCGGTCGGCCTCCCGCAGGAACCCGACAACTTGCGTCGAGGTCCGGATCACCGCACCGTAATGGGCGGCGGTGCGGGCCACGGTCATGGTGTGGCGGGCATCGTCGACAACTGTGTCGTAGTAGCTGATACCGCCGATCATCGAATCGCGCCGCATACCGGGCGCCAGCCGCAACGCACCGTGGCGGGTCAGATGCCGCTGACCGGGCACCGACTTGGCGCCACCCATGGTGTCGTAGAGCAGCAGACCCGACGCCACGTACGGCCGTTCCCACCCCCGCCGGGTCAGCGGGTACAGGAAGCGCAGCGGTTTGACCAGATGCGGAGCCAATGTCGACATCGACAGCTCACGTTCCTTGAGCGCCTCCCTGACCAGGCCGAACTCGAGCTGCTCCAGATAACGCAGGCCGCCGTGGAACATCTTCGACGACCGGCTGGAGGTACCCGAGGCCAGATCGCGAGCCTCCACCAGCGCGACTCGCAAACCCCGGGTGGCGGCGTCCAGTGCAATACCCGCACCGACCACCCCACCGCCGACGACGATCACATCGAAATGTTCCTTACCGAACCGCTCCCAGGCGGTACGGCGCTGGTCCGGCCCCAGAAACTGCGATTCCGGCTTCTTGGTCATGGCTCGACTCCTTGTGCCGATGCGGTCGCCGACGTCGTGATCATCACGTTCGAGCTGTTCCCGTACACACTATGCGGAAACTTCCGCAGGCCGGTGTCCTCGCGCGCTCGGGGGTCGGGTGCCGCCGCTGGTTGCCGTACGGCCCCAAGGCTCCCGGCTAACCGGGCCGCCGGGCACCGCTGTCCGGTAGCCTGCACGAATGCGTCGCTATGTGGCCGCTATCGACCAGGGCACGACCTCGAGCAGGTGCATCGTCTTCGACCGGCAGGGCCGCGTCGCCGGGATCTCCCAACGCGAGCACGAGCAGCTGTTCCCTCGCCCCGGCTGGGTCGAGCACGACCCCGAAACCCTATGGCGCAACACCGCATTAGTGCTGGGTGCAGCCTTGTCGGAGAACGGAATCGAAGCCGGGGAGATCGCCGCCGTCGGCGTCACCAATCAGCGCGAAACCACCGTGGTGTGGGAGCGGTCCACCGGTGCGCCGATCCACAACGCGATCGTCTGGCAGGACACCCGTACCGACCGGCTGTGCACCGAACTCGGTGGCGATATCGGCAGCGGACGCTACCAGGACCGCACCGGACTGCCGCTGTCCACCTACTTCTCCGGGCCGAAACTGCGCTGGATCCTCGACCACGTCGACGGGGCACGGGAACGGGCCGAGGCAGGCGAACTGTGTTTCGGCACCATCGACAGCTGGGTGCTGTGGAATCTGACCGGGCAGCACATCACCGATGTGACCAACGCCTCGCGCACCATGCTCATGGATCTGCGCACCCAGCAGTGGGACGAACAGATCTGCGCCGAGTTCGGTGTGCCCATGGCGATGCTGCCGCAGATTCGCAGCTCCTCACAGGTTTACGCGGAAATCACCAGCGGTCCGCTGGCTGGTGTTCCGGTTGCCGGCATCCTCGGCGATCAGCAGGCCGCCACCTTCGGGCAGGCGTGCCTGTCCCCCGGGGATGCCAAGAACACCTACGGCACGGGCAATTTCATGCTGCTCAATACCGGGACCACGCCGGTGGTGAGCAAACACGGTCTGCTCACCACCGTGTGCTACCGGCTCGGCGACGAACCGGCGGTGTACGCACTGGAGGGTTCGATCGCGGTCACCGGCGCCCTGGTGCAGTGGTTCCGCGACAACCTCGGCATCATTTCCGAGGCCGGCGAGATCGAACCGCTGGCGCGCAGCGTGGCCGACAACGGCGGCGCCTATATCGTCCCGGCGTTCTCCGGCTTGTTCGCCCCGCGCTGGCGGCCGGACGCGCGGGGTGTGATCGCCGGTCTCACCCGTTTCGTGAACAAAGGCCATCTCGCTCGCGCGGTGCTGGAATCGACCGCCTACCAGACCCGTGAGGTGATGGACGCCATGCGCGCCGACGCCGAGTCCGAGCGGCTGGACCTGGAGTTGAGCGAGCTCAAGGTGGACGGCGGCATGGTCGGCAATGATCTGCTCATGCAGTTCCAGGCCGATATCCTCGACCTGCCGGTGGTGCGTCCGATGGTGAACGAAACCACCGCGCTCGGCGCCGCCTACGCCGCCGGGCTCGCTGTCGGCTACTGGTCGGGCACCGACGATATCCGCGCGAACTGGTCCGCCGACAAAACCTGGCAGCCGGCCATGCCCGAGCCCGAACGCAAATCCCATATCGACGCCTGGAACAAAGCGGTGGAGCGCACCTACCACTGGGCCGATTGAGTTACTCGCTGACTCGTGCCAGGCGGGCGATCGCCTCGTCGAGGGCGCTGGGACTGGACGTGGTGAAGCACATGCGCAGGGCGTTCGGGTAGGCGGATTCCACGGCGAATGCTTGTCCTGGCACGTAGGCGACGCCTGCATCCAGCGCTTTCGGAAGCAGCGCACCGGTATCGGTTCCGTCGGTGAAGGCGGCCCAGACGAACATGCCACCGGCGGCTTTGCTGCAGGTCATGCGGTCGCCGAGCCTGGTGCGCACCGAATGCGTCAGCGCCTTGGCACGTTCGGCGTACGCGGCACGGACGGTGCCGATATGGGCGGTGAGCCAGTCGGTGTCGGCGAGCAGTTCGGTGGTGATCTGTTGGGTCAGCGCGGAACCGCACAGGTCGGCGCCCTGTTTGAGCAGTTCCACGGCGCGGCAGACGTGCGCTGGCGCAACCATCCAGCCGACACGCAGGGTGGGTGCCAGAATCTTCGACGCACTCGACAGCCGGATCACCTGCGGCGAATACACCGCCACCGGTTCCGGGGCGGGCCGGTCGAACCACAGCTCACCGTAGGGGTCGTCCTCGATCACCCAGAAGCCGTGGGTTTCGGCGAGCACCGCCAGTTCGCGGCGCCGGGCCGGGCTCATGGTCACCCCGCCCGGATTGTGGAAATTGCTCACCGTATGCACCACTGCGGGTCGTTCGCCGCGTTCGAGCAGTTCGGTGAGCAGATCGACACGCAGTCCGTCGGCGTCCATCGGCACCGCAACGATGCGCGCGCCCGCGGCGCGGAAGGCCTGCAACGCACCCACATAGGCCGGGTCTTCGACCACCACCAGGGCGCCCGGGTCGAGCAGCACCTCGGCCAGCAGCGACAGCGCCTGCTGGGAGCCGTGGGTGACGAACACCTCGTTCACCCCGACGGTCCGGCCGAGCCGCGCCGTTTCGCGTTCGGCGAGCACCGCGCGCAGCGGCCCCCAGCCGGGTGATTCGGTGTATTGCAGGCTTCCGGTACCGCGCAGCGCAGAATCGGCCGCGCGCGCGATGCGTTCGCCGGGCATCAATTCGGCGTCGGGCAGTCCGCCCGCGAGGCTGACGATATCGCCTCGGGCGGTGAGTTTCAGCAGGTCACGAATGGCCGAACTGGTGAGACCGGCCACCTTCGCGGCCAGCGGCGGGCTGAGCTGGGTCATGGAAGCTCCAGGGATTACGCGGAAAGCACGTAATCCCACTGTCGCATACGCTTACCAGGATGTGAAATTGTTTCTCAAATATTGAGATTTATCGCTGGCCGATGGAGAAAAGCTGCGTCTTGCCGTCACGCTGGGCTGTGGTCACCGTCTGCCGATACACCGTGGTCGTACCATCCGGCCGGTGTTCGGTCAGATCCACATCGAAGGTGTCGGTAGCACGTTCGGTGATCCGCATACAGTGCGTCGTCCCCTTCGGGATCTGCTCGTCGATGGCGGCCTGGATCACCTCCGCCGAGGAGATGTTCTCCGCATCAGGGGCCACGAACTCGCGTGCCTTCTGGCCGTTGCGGTCAACGTAGAACGCGTGCTGGAAGCCGAGGATCGCGCCGGGACCGCTATCGGTGTCGCCCGCGCCGTTGCCCACCGTCACCTTGCCGTCCTGGCTGGCCGGGCAGCTCAACGCTGCGCTGGTGGTATCGGGCGGCGCCGGTGTCCCTGGTTCTCCACCGCTGGTCAGCAGCACGATCGACCCGATAACGACGGCCGCGGTGACCACTACACCACCGATCGCGATCAGGCGACCGTTCGACCGTTTCCGGCGTTGCGGACGTGCCAGGGCTTCGGTCACCGATTGCGGAGTGAGCCGCCGCGCGATCGGGTCATCGGCCCATGACAAACCAGCAGGATCCTTGTCCGCCCCGGCAGAGCCTACGGTTTTCGGCGAGGCAGGCATACCGCCGGACGAGGTGGGGCGGTTCCACCAGGTGTCGAGGTCGTCGGCCTGACGACCCGCAGCAGGACCGGCCTCGGGCTGATTCCGGTCGGGCTGGGAGTGGCGCACCGTGCGGTCGTCGACCGGGTGCCGGACGGTCAGATTTTCCTCAGGTGCTACCGAATGCCGCACGGTACGCGAGTCGTCGGCGGGACGCTGCTGCGGTATCGACATCTCCGGGAACGTGCTGTCCGGCGCGCGGTACTGCGGGGGCGGCGGGGGCACGGTGGCGGGCGGTTCCGGCGGGGTTTCCGAAGCGGGCCGCCAGGTCAGCTCCGGATTCTCCGGCGCGGGCTCGGGCCGCCACAGCGCCTGGGAGTCGTCGTCGCCCGGGCCGAATTGCGCATCGCCCGCACCGAACGCCGAATCGGCGGGCCCGAACCCCGAATCTGCAGGCCCGAAATCGGAGAACGACTGCCCGGCCGCGCCAGGTGAGGGACCGAAGTCCGCCCGATCGGATCTGCTGTCCTTGCCTTCGGTCTCCCCGGCCACACCCAATCCTCTCCCAGGACACATGGGTGGGGCGGTCGCGAACGACCGCCCCACCCATGACTCGGCTCGTGTCAGTACTGGAGTGAACCACCCCACTGGGTGGTCACGCCAGCGACGTTGATCGTCTGCGGCGCGATATCACCCGGCGGGAGCAGCGCGGGCGGCTGGAAGTTCGCCGCCGCCTCCAGCGCGGCAGCCCCACCTGGCTGCGCGGCGATCCAATGCTCCACGGCGGCCTTGGCCGCGTTCAGCTGAGTGGTGTCGATCATATGGGTGGCCTTGTTGTCCGGCAGTCCCTGGCCGCCGGTGAAGGTGGACACCTTGATCGTGTTCACATCGAGGAATTCGACCGAGATACCGGCCTCGCCCGCCCCCTCCGGAGTGGCGTAGCCGACGGTGCCGACATACCCCGCGTCGTTGCGGAAGTGATGGGTGTTGGCGACATGGCCCGGGATCAGGGTGCCGCCGTCGATGGCCGCACCGATCTCCGCGTGCGGACCGGTCATCTCGACAACCGGCGCGGGCGGAGCGGCCTCGTTACGCGGCGCCTGCCACTGCTGCGGCTGCACCAGCGTCTCCATCTCCGGATCGGTGGCCTGGGCGTTGTCTCCGGAAGGCGCGGCGCCGTCGGAGTTCTCGGCATCCGGAGCATCGGCACCTTCCGCGCCCGGCTCGGTTTCCGCTTCGGGCCGGTTGGGATCCTGCTCCCCCGGCTGGCGGTCCTGCTCGATCACCGGCTGCACCGGGTTCGGCTGGCCGGGCACCGGCAGCGGTGCGACACGCGGTGTGGTGACACCCGGCTGGGTGGGCGCGGTCAGGTTGTCCTGCTCCCGCTCCTGGCCTGGCTGGTTCGGCTTCGGTGTGGTGACACCCGGCTGGCTCGGCGTAGGTGGCGTCGCCGGATCGTCCTGGCCCTGTACCCCCGGCTGCTGAACACCGGGCTCGGTGGTCTCCGGACTGTTCTGGGTGTCGGTGGTACCCGGCTGCGCCGGGCCGGGTGTGCCCGGTGTGGTCGGCTGATCGTTCGGAACGGCCCCCGCCGGCGAGGCGAAGAACGTGGCCACGGCGGCCGCAGTGGCCAGCGGCAGCGAAGTACTGGCCATGGCTCGGTGCGTCCGACTCGGCTTGCGATGTTTCACTTTTCGCCCAATCTCTTTCCCGGGTACGGACCCGCCGGGCCGCACTCAGTTGTCCACAATGAGACGCGCACCTGCGTAACGGCCCGGGGGCCGTTCGCCGTTCGCGCCCGGAAAGGACGAGTCCCCCTGACAACAAACCTCGCGACCGCCCGCCGATCGCATCTCTGCGGGGAAGTGAACCACAAGTATGCGCTGCTGGCAACGTGACGAATCTATGCAGGCGCCATGGCGTCTCGCGGATATCCGCTCTCTGGCCAAGCCACAGACGGTTACGGACCGGTCCAGGCAGAACATCGCAGGCTGCCGCCGAGGCCGAACCGGTGTTTTCAATCCAGGTCGTCGTGCCGCATGAGCTGGCGCGCGGCCTCGGTGACCGAACCGGTCAGCGACGGGTACACCGAGAACGTCTGCGCCAGATCGTTGACCGTCAGATTGTTCTGCACCGCCATCGCGATCGGCAGGATCAACTCGGAGGCGATCGGCGCGACGACGACACCGCCGATCACCACACCGGTCGCTGGTCGACAGAAGATCTTGACGAAACCGCGCCGCAGGCTCGACATCTTGGCACGCGGGTTGGTGTTCAATGGCAACATCACCGTGCGCGCGGGCACCTCACCGTTGTCGATGGCGGTCTGGCCGACTCCGACGGTGGCGATCTCCGGGCGGGTGAACACCGCGGAGGCGACGGTTTTGAGCCGGATCGGGTTCACCCCCTCCCCGAGCGCGTGATACATCGCGATCCGGCCCTGCATGGCCGCAACCGACGCCAGCGGCAGCAATCCGGTGCAGTCGCCTGCGGCGTACACGCCCGGCACCCCGGTCCGCGAAACCCGGTCGACTCGAAGATATCCGCCGCGGTCGAGTTCGATGCCGACACGTTCCAGGCCCAGATCATCGGTATTGGGCGTCGAGCCGACCGTCATCAGAGCATGCGAGCCGGTGACGGTGCGGCCGTCGGACAGAGTGACCACCACCCCGCCAGCCCCCTCTTCGGTACGCCGGACCGATTCGGCGCGCGCGTGCTTGACCAGCTCCACCCCGCGTTCGGCGAACGCGTCCTCTAGTACCAGCGCGGCGTCCGCGTCCTCATGCGGCAGCACCCGATCCCGGCTGGACACCAGGATCACCCGCACGCCCATTTCGGTGTAGGCGGAAACGAACTCGGCACCGGTGACACCGGAACCGACCACCACCAGCGTTCGGGGCAGCTCGTCGAGGTCGTAGAGCTGACGCCAGTTCAGGATCCGTTCACCGTCCGGTTCCGCACCGGGCAACACCCGCGGGCTGGCGCCGGTGGCGATCAGCACCACATCGGCCTCCAGGATCTCCTCCTCACCGTCGCCGAGCCGTGCCTCGACGCGGTGCGCCCGGAGCCCGGAGGTCCGGTCAAGCAGCCTGGCGCGGCCCGCGAGTACTCGCACCCCCGCGCCCTGCAGTTTGGACCGGATATCGGCCGACTGCGCCAACGCCAGCGCCTTGACCCGCTCGTTCACCTCCGGCACCCGAACCTTGGCCTGACTGGGATCGAGACGGATACCCAGGTCACGGGCCCGACGCAGATCGGTACGCACCCCGGTGGAGGCGATGAACGTCTTGGAGGGCACACAATCCCACAGCACACAGGCCCCGCCGATGCCCTCGGAGTCGATCAGCGTGACCTGCGCCCCGTGCTGGGCTGCTACCAGCGCCGCCTCGTATCCGGCCGGTCCGCCGCCGATGATCGCAATGCGGGTCATGGGTACCTCCGCTCGAACCTTCTGACCGGGATCTCCGGCACTCGGTAACGGTAACTGGCCTGGCCTGCCCCGGCTCGCTCGGTTGCCGGTGTGCCACGGCGGCCGCTGATACCCTTCACCTCGTGCCGATCTACGCCGCCTATGGGTCCAATATGGACTCGACCCAGATGCTCGAGCGCTGCCCGCACTCCCCCATGTTCGGGACGGGTTGGTTGGAGGGCTGGCGTCTCACCTTCAGCGGGGACGACATCGGCTGGGAGGGACCGCTGGCCACGGTGGTGGAGGAGCCGGGTTCTCGGGTGTTCGTCGTGCTCTACGACGTCTCCCCCGAAGACGAGCAGCGCCTGGACCGCTGGGAGGGCTCGGATTTCGGGATCCACCGCAAGATCCGGCTGCGGGTGACCCCGAACCCCGGCAGTGGCACCGAACCGATCCTGGCCTGGCTCTATGTGCTCGACGCCTATGAGGGCGGGCTGCCGTCGGCCCGCTACCTTGGCGTGATGGCCGATGCCGCGGAGAAGGCGGGCGCGCCCGAGGAATACGTGCACGCCCTGCGCACCCGCAACAGCCGCAACGTCGGCCCCGGAAACAACTTCAGCTGACGCCCAGCGCGATATTGGTCATGGTGCGCACACCGATGGCCAGCGCCCGCTCGTCGAGGTCGAAGGTGGGCTGATGCAGGTCGAGCTGTTCGCCCTGCCCCGACCAGACACCGAGCCGCGCCATTGCGCCCGGGACTTCCTCCAGATACCAGGAGAAATCCTCACCGCCGCCGGACTGCGGAGTGTCGGCGAGCGTGCCTGGACCCACCGCACGGATGGCGTCTTCGAAGATCCGGGTGGATTCGGGGTCGTTGACCACCGGCGGCACACCGCGCCTATAGTTCAGCTGATAGCGCACCCCGGTGGGCGCGAGCAGCCCGTCGACGATCTCGTTCACCATCGGTTCCAGCAGCGACCACGTCGGGTGATCACCGGTGCGGATGGTTCCGGTGAGCATGCCGGTCTGTGGGATGGCGTTGGGTGCCTTGCCCGCGCTCACCGCACCCCACACCATCACCGTGCTGGTACGCGGATCGATGCGGCGGCTGAGCAGCCCGGGCAGGCCGGTGATCACGGTGCCGATCGCGTAGACCAGATCGCTGGTCAGATGCGGGCGCGACGTGTGGCCGCCTGGGGAATCCAGCACCAGTTCGACGGTGTCGGCGGCCGAGGTGATGGCGCCCACCCTGATACCGACCTTGCCGACTTCCAGCCGCGGATCGCAGTGCAGCGCGAAGATCCGTTCGACACCCTCCATCGCGCCGGTCGCGACCACGTCCAGCGCGCCGCCCGGCATGACCTCCTCGGCGGGCTGGAAGATCAGCCGCACACCGGCCGGCAGTTCCAGGTCGGCCAGCGCGAGCGCGGTACCGAGCAGGATGGTGGTGTGCGCATCGTGACCGCAGGCGTGTGAGACGCCGGGCACGGTGGAAGCGAATTCGAGTCCGGTGAATTCCTGCAGCGGCAGGGCGTCCATATCGGCGCGCAGCGCGATCCGGGGCGTATCGGGGCCGATATCACAGATCAGGCCGGTGCCGCCGGGCAGCACATGCGGGGTGAGTCCCGCCTTGGTGAGCCAGGCGCCGACGAATTCGGTGGTCGCGAACTCGGTGCGCGACAATTCCGGATTGGCATGGATATGCCTGCGCCATTGGACGAGGTCGACCGTGTGCTCGGCCAGCCAGGCCTCGACCGCGTCCACCGCGTCCTGCCCGATCCGCACCGAACGGCCGGTTGTACTCACCGAATATCCTCCTGTCGTCTGACGAGCCGCTGCAACAACCTGTCTCTGTGTAATTCATCGCGGGCCGCGGCGATCGCAGTACGCGCAAGCGCCGTCGCCCCGTCCAGTACCGCGCGGTCGGCCGAGGCGTTGACGCTAGCCGCCGCGAAACCCGGCTGGTGTGTCACCGCGCCACCGGCATCGATGCCGATGACCGGGTGAATCCCCGGGATGACGTTGGTGACATTGCCCATATCCGTGCTGCCCAGGGGCCGCTGTGCCGCCAGCTCGGGCGCGATCGGCGTCCGTCCCAGGCCGGCGATCTGCGTGCGATAGGCAGACAGCAACGCCGGATCGGGGGTGAGCTCGGTATAGGTGGGCGCGAGCGTCCGGGTTTCGTGGGTGCAGCCGGTCGCGAGGGCGCCCGCCTCGAAGCAGGCCGATGCGCGTCGCATCAGATCGCCGAGGGATGCGGAGTCGGCTGCGCGCAAGTAGTACAGCAGTTCCGCACGTGCGGGCACGACGTTCGGGGCTACGCCGCCGTCGCCGACTATACCGTGCAGCTGCTGTCCCTGGCGCAGATGCTGGCGCAGCAGACCGATCGCCACTTGGGCGATGGTCGCCGCATCACCGGCGTTGCGGCCCTGTTCCGGGGCCGCGCTCGCGTGCGCTTCCTGACCGTGGAACACCACCGACAGATCCGCGAGCGCCAGCGAGCGCGCATCGACGATCTCGTCCGGTCCCGGATGCACCATCAGTGCCATCGCGATGTCGTCGAAGGCACCGTGCTCCAGCATCAGGATCTTGCCGCCGCCGCTCTCCTCGGCCGGCGTGCCGAGCACCACCACGGTGATCCCGAGTGCGTCGGCCACCTCGGCCAGGCCGAGGGCCGCGCCGACCGATGCGGCGGCGATGATGTTGTGGCCGCAGGCGTGGCCGAGTTTGGGAAGGGCGTCGTATTCGGCGCAGAGCCCGACGGTCAGCGGGCCGCTGCCGTAGCTCGCGCGGAACGCAGTGGGCAGGCCAGCGACACCGTGGTCGATCTCGAACCCGCGTTCGGCGAGCGGGACCAGCACTTTGGCGACGCTACGGGTCTCCTCGAACGCCAGCTCCGGTTCGGCGTGAATCGAGTGTGAGAGCGCGATCAGCTCCGAACCGGCGGCGGTGATGGCCGCATCCGAGCGCGCGATATAAGGATTTCCGGCCGGCTCCTGGCTCGGAGGCCCGTCCTGGTTTCGGCCCGGCACCGGCTGACCGCGAGCGGACCCACCACCGGGCAGCGTCGGCTCCCCGCCGGGCAGCGTCGGCTCGCTACCTGGCTGGTGGGAATGGGCACCGTGAAATTCGGGGCCGCTGCGCGAGTGTGGCATGGCACACAGTCTCGCACTGCCGACGCGCCAGCGAGCGCCCGCGCCCGGTGTGGCGGAACATACTCGACGGTAGCGGGTGGCCAGAGCATCAGCGGTCCGGCGGAGGTTTGCGGCTACGTTCGCTGTGTCAGCCGGCGAAGGCGAGGTTGTCCGTCGTATTCGGCACCGCGAGACCGGCAAGGGCCTTGGCGTGCAGGGCTCGTTTGATGACCGGGAGGTTGGGCTTGCGGTTCCCGGCGAGCTCGGCGGCGCGGGCGAGGGCCGTATCGCGCAGTTCCTCCGCGGTGGCCTTGCCGTCCACTATGCCGGAGGCGATGGCGTCGTCGGCGTCGTAGCGATGGCCGGTGGTCATGGCGTGCACCGCGACCTGGTTGGTCAGGCGTTCGGTCAGCAGCGCGTTCATACCGACGGTGAACGGCATGCCCAGCTGCACCTCCGGCAGACAATAGAAGCCGCGGTCGGCGCGCATCACCCGGAAGTCGTGCGAGGTGGCGAGCATGGCGCCGGCACCGAAGGCGTGGCCGTTGATCGCGGCGACGGTCGGCAGCGGGAAAGCCAGCAGCCTGCTGAACATGGTGTGCACCCGGTCCAGGTAGCCGTGCATCTGGTCGAGGTTGGCGAACAGCCAGTCGGTGTCGAGACCATTGCTGTAGAACTTGCCGTCGGCGATGGTGACCAGGGCCGCGGGGCCTTCGCTCGCTTCGACGGTGTCCAGCAGCGCGTGGAACCGGTCGATCCAGTCGGGATGGAAGCGGTTGTCGCTGTCTGTCTTCCCCTCGTCGCAGAGGTGGAGCACAAACACATCCCCGTCACGTTCCAGATACGGCATACGGGCAGGGTAGCGGGACGGGCAGCGAGACTACTCGCCGGTAGGCCTGTTGTGTCCCGCGCGCGCCGGTGCCGCGGGGCGCTTGCGTTATCGAGCCGGGGCGTCACGGGAGCCGATACAGTGACTTTCATGCTTGCCGAACAGGCCGCGGAAGCGATCGCCGAACGGACCTCAGTAGCGCGACACCGCGTCGCGGTGGTGCTCGGCTCGGGCTGGCAGGACGCCGCCGCAGAGATCGGCACCCCGACCGCGTCGGTGCCGATGCCGGAACTGCCCGGATTCGCCACCCCGACCGCACAGGGGCATGTGGGGATGGTGCTTTCGATCCCGGTAGGTGATACACCGGTCCTGCTGCTGATGGGACGCCAGCACCTGTACGAGGGCCACGGCCCCGCCGAGGTGGTGCACCCGGTGAACACCGCGGTGGCCGCGGGCGCCGAGGTGGTGATCTTGACCAATGCGGCAGGCGGTATCCGACCCGGGCTGCACGTCGGGGAACCGGTGCTGATCAGCGATCACCTCAACCTCACCGCCCGCACCCCACTGACCGGAGCGACGTTCGTCGACCTGGTCGACACCTGGGATCCCGAACTGCGAGTGCTGGCCAAGCAGATCGACCCGAGCCTCACCGAGGGCGTCTACGCGGGACTGACCGGGCCGCAATACGAGACTCCCGCCGAGATCCGGATGCTGGCCACCATCGGCGCCGACCTGGTCGGGATGTCGACCGTGCTGGAGGCCGTCGCCGCTCGCGCGCTCGGCGCCCGCCTGCTCGGTATCTCGCTGGTCACCAACCTGGCCGCCGGGGTGACGGGCGCGCCGCTGGCGCATGCCGATGTGCTGGCCGAAGGGCATGCCGCCGCGCCACGACTCGGCAAACTGCTGCGCAGTGTGGTGGAACGGCTGTAGATGCTGCGTTTCGGAACCGCAGGCCTGCGCGGGCCCCTGCAAGACGGGCCCGACGGTATGAACGTGACCACGGTCGGCCGCGCCACCGCCGGACTGGCGCGCTGGCTACAGGACCGGTGCCTCGGCGGCGGCCGGGTAGTCGTCGGCCGCGACGCCAGACACGGCTCGGCCGAATTCGCCACCGTCACAGCGGAAATCTTCGCCGGAGCGGGTTTCGCGGTGACCCTGCTTCCCGAACCGCTGCCCACCCCGGTGACGGCGTTTGCGGTGCGCGAGCTCGGCGCGGTGGCAGGCGTGCAGATCACCGCATCGCACAACCCCGCATCCGACAACGGCTACAAGGTGTATCTCGACGGCGGCGTGCAACTGCTCGCGCCCGCCGATACCGAGATCGAGGGCATGATCGAGGCTGTCGCCGAGCCGATCGCTCGCGCACCGGTAGCGCCGTCGGGCGCCGACCTGCTGCCGCGGTATCTCGACCGGATGGCGCGGCTACCGAAACTGATCGGCGGCCCCGGGGCCAGAGCAGCTATCCGGATCGCCCTCACCCCGTTACACGGCGTGGGTGGGCCCACTGCGGTCGAAGCGCTGGCTGCCGCCGGTTTCACTGATGTGCACGTAGTCGAGGAACAGTTCGCGCCCGACCCTGATTTTCCGACCGTCGCGTTCCCGAATCCCGAGGAGCTCGGCGCCACCGACCTGCTGCTCGACCTGGCGCGCCGAGTCAACGCCGATATCGCCATAGCCCTCGACCCAGACGCCGACCGCTGCGCCGTCGGAGTCCGTGGTCCGGAGGGGATACGGATGCTACGCGGTGACGAAACCGGTGTGCTACTCGCTGATTACGTGCTGGCGACCGCGAAACCGGATGCGCTGGTCGCCACCACCATCGTCTCCTCGCGCCTGCTGTCGCGACTGGCCCCCGCCAGGGGCGCCCGTTACGCCGAGACGCTGACCGGCTTCAAATGGCTGGCCAGGGCGGGCGACGGCCTCGTCTACGCCTACGAGGAGGCGATCGGCCACTGCGTCGATCCGGCCATGGTGCGCGACAAGGACGGTATCTCCGCGGCGGTGGCGGCCGCCGATCTGGTCGCGCAGCGCAAGGCGCAGGGCCGCACTCTGTTCGACCAGCTCGACAACTACGCGCTCGAATTCGGGGTGCACGCGGGTGATCAGGTCTCGCTGCGGCTGCCGGATGCGACAGCCGCAGCGGCCGTACTGGACCGGCTGCGCGCCGAGCCGCCTCGGGAAATCGCCGGAACCACCATGTCGTACACCGACCTGGCGAAGGCGGGTGGCCGGATGCGGACCGATGCGCTGATTTTCGCAGATGCAGGCGCACGCATCGTCGTCCGTCCGTCCGGCACCGAACCCAAACTCAAGTGCTATCTCGAAGTCGTCGAACCGGTATCCGAGCGGGCCGCACTCGGCTCGGCACGCACCTCGGCCGAACAGCGGTTGTCTCGCCTACGACAGTTCTGCCGGGACTTGGCGAGCTGACGCCGTAGACCCGCGGGGCGGTATCACCGCGGTCCGAACTGCCGGTCGCCCGCGTCGCCGAGACCCGGCACGATGAACGCGTCCTCGTCGAGCCCCTGGTCGACCGCGGCCGTGAACAACCGCACCGGTAGCCCGGAATCCTCCAGCGCGGCAATACCTTCCGGAGCGGATACCACGCAGACGGCGGTGATATCGGTGGCGCCACGGGTGGTGAGCAATTCGAGTGTGTACCGCATCGACCCACCGGTCGCCAGCATCGGGTCGAGCACGAAGACCGGTACCCCGGACAGATCCGGCGGCAACGACTCCAGGTACGGAACCGGTTGATGGCTCTGCTCGTCCCGCGCCATACCGACGAAACCGACCCTGGCAGCGGGGATCAGCGCCGACGCCGCATCCACCATCCCGAGTCCGGCGCGCAGCACCGGAACCAGCAGCGGCGGATTCGCCAGCCGCGTACCTTCGGTCACCGCGATGGGGGTGGTGACTTCGAAGTTTTCCACCGGCGCATCCCGCAACGCCTCATAGATCAGCAGGCCGGTCAGATCGCGCAGCGCCCCACGGAAAGCCGGGTCCGGGGTGCGCACGTCCCGCAGGATGGTGAGTAGAGTCGCGACGAGCGGATGGTCCACAGTGTGCATGCGCATGAGGGAACGATAAAGTCGGTCCGGTATCGGCCACGCAGTGCGTCGCGGAATTTCTTGCGACACGATGGAACCGATCGCGAAGTCGGTGCGTCCAAACAGGTAGATGACATACTCTGCCCGGAAACGAAGACGATGGGGGAAGCTCTGATGACGAAAATCGCAGCGGATGCCGATGGTATCGCCGTCTACGGCGCCAGCACCGGATTGATGGCCGGGGAGCTCGCCGCGGCGGGCGCGGGAGCGACCGGGGCCGGGCCCGCCCTGCTTGGTCCGATATTCGGGTTGATCGGCGGTGATTTCATGGCCGCGTACTCGGCCGCGCACGCGGGGCACGTCGCGACCATCGGTCAACTGTCTGCGGTGTTGTCCAGCATGAGCGGCGCCGCGGTCGCTTCCGCCACCAGCTATCACGAAACCGACCTGGACAACGCGAACGCATTGAAGTCCGCCTCCACCGAAGGATGACCCGGTGATCGACATCAACGCCCTGGCGAAGCCGATTCTCGATCTGCTCGCCAGCTTCGGGAGCGGTGTGCTGCCGGTCG
Source organism: Nocardia donostiensis (assembly GCF_002081715.1). Taxonomy (GTDB): domain Bacteria; phylum Actinomycetota; class Actinomycetes; order Mycobacteriales; family Mycobacteriaceae; genus Nocardia; species Nocardia donostiensis. Next base: position 34,029 of record NZ_MUKP01000027.1, read on the forward strand.
GCGGGCCGGGCGATGCGCTGCGTTCCGCATCCACCGCGATCGACCAGGTGCACGCCTTCGGTCGGACCACCATCAACCAGATGAACACCGCCTGGGACGGTCAGGGCGCCGATGCCGCCACCTCGAAGGCGCTGCGGGTACAGACCTCGGCGGCGAGCATCTCCGACCGCGGCAACGAGATGGCGACGGTGGTCGGCCGGGCCGCCGCCGAAGTGGAGACCGGGCAAAAAGAGCTGACCGCGATCGCGCAATCGTTCATCGACACTGCGGTCGCCGCCGGTCCGGCCCTGGCCACCCCGGCCGGGCTCACCGTGCTCGTTGGTTCGGCGATCGACCACTTGGGCCAAGCCCTCGGGGTGGTTGGCAGGGTACAGAACGAGCTCACCACCCACACCGCATCGATGAACGAGCTCGCCCCGCCGCCGCCGACCCCGCCGCTTGCTACCGCGCCCGCAGCGACGGCTCCCGTGGCCGCGGTGGCCTCAGCGCTCGGCGGACCGCAGGGCATCTCCCAGCTGGTCTCGGGCCTGACCGGAACCGCGGGCCAGATGCTCGGCGCGGCGATGAGCCCGGCCGCCTCCGCAACTTCGCAGTCGACACCGGGAAAACCGGGCAGCACCACCGACAGCGGGACGAGCACCGGCGAAGGCGTCAAGGTCACACTGCCCGACGGCAGCGTGGTGGAAGCGCCGAACCAGAAGGCCGCCACCGCGGTGCGCGCCGCCCTCGGCACGCTCGGCACCCCATATGTCTGGGGCGGTAACACCCCCGGCGCCGGCCTCGACTGCAGCGGTATGACCAAGTACGCCTACGGCGAGGCCGGTGTCGAACTGCCTCGTCTTGCGCACGAACAGGCCAACGGCGCCACCCCGGTGTCGCCCGGCGACCTGATGCCCGGCGACCTGGCCGTATGGGACGGCCATGTCGCCATGGTGGTCGGTAACGGGCAGCTCATCGAGGCCGGCGACCCGGTCCAGATCAGTTCTATTCGAACGGAGAACAGTGGTATGGAGTTCTACGGTTTCTATAGGCCCACCGAATGAGCGAACAACCCGTCCCCACGGTCCCCACCGTCACGGTGGCCGCCAGCACCAACCGGTCAGGCACGATCTCGGTGCGGGCCACCGACCAGGGCATGCCGGTGGAGATCAAATTCGAACGCAGCGAATACCGCTACGGCGCACAGGCTCTGGCCGCTGAGATCCTGCGGCTCACCCAGCGCTCCACCATCGCCGCCAGGGCGCGGCGGCGCGAAGTGCTCGCCGACAGCGGTGTGCCCGAGCAGGTCCTGGATCAGCTCGGCTTACCCACCCGGCAGCAGGCGGTGGACGAACTGGACCGCATCGACGACGCCGACACGGGACCGACGAGCTGGATGAGGCCGGTATGAGCGCGGAAATGGATGCCCTGGTCGCCGGGGCGACGCAGAAACTGGAAGCGCTGGAAGCCGCACTGTACGGCCTGAAACAGGTGCGCGGCCGGTTCACCACCGAAGACGGCATGGTCAGCGTGGAGGTGAACAGCGACGGCGCACTGGTCGGGCTCAGCCTCACCGAATCGGCCACATCGCTACCGCCCGCCGAGGTCTCCCAGCTGATCATCTGGGCATGCAGGCAGGCCGCCGAGGACGCAGGCGGGCAGCGCTCCAAGGTCGTTGCGACGCTGAACGAGTCGTTCGCTTCCCCGGCGCACCAGCCTGCGGGAACGACAGATGGCGGGCCGGATAGTGCCTGAGCCGGAACCTCGATAGGCTTCGGCTCATGGCTTCTGGAGACATCGTCCCGATCGAGCTCGGTCTGACCGACGGCGATCTCGTCACCCTGTGGGCACCGCGCTGGCGTGACGGTGACGACGAGTGGGAGGCGTTCCTCGGGCACGAGGACGCCCTCTACGGTTTCGAGTCCGTCGCGGAACTCGCCGCCTTCATCCGGACCGACACCGACAACGATCTGGTCGACCATCCGGCCTGGAAGGTCGTGGCCGGGCTGCTGGCGGTGGAGCTGGAGCCGGAGGACAATTTCTCCTTCGACCTGGTCGGGGTTCCCGAACTGGTGGCGGGCGACCCGGACTCGGACACGGTCGCCGAGCTCGAAGACACCCTCGCGATGGTTCGCAATATCGGCGAGGTCTGCGAGCTGGATACGGTGACCAAATTCTTCGGTTCGCATCCGGCGCTGGGCGCGCTGGCAGGCGGCGTACCCGCTTTCGCGGGCCGCGAGGGCCAGGAGCTGTGGGATCAGATCGGCACCGCAGTAGCCAAGAGCTGGGACGATGTGCTCGACGCCATCGACTCGGTGGTGCGCACCCCCGATGTCGACGCCGCAGCCGTCTCCATCGCCGAAGCCGAACTGCTCGCCGCAGAAGAGAACGTCGTCGATGCCGACGATGCCGCCGACAGCGACGAGGACAGCGATTTCGAGCCGGTGGACCTCGATGAAGACGACACCGACACCGACGAGGACGAAGAGGACTCGTTCTGGCATGAGGTCGGCATCGACCCGGTCAAGATCGTCACCGCGGCAGGCAGCTATTTCACGCTGCGTTGCTACCTCGACGACGAGCCGATTTTCCTCGGCGCCAAGAAGACGATCCTGGTGTTCCCCTCCGAACGGGCGCTGGCCCGCTACCTGGCCGACGACCACGACCACGACCTGGCCCGGGTGAGCACCTACTCGGATGTACAGACCGCGGCGGTGGACGGGTCACTGGAGGTGGAGGTCACCGACGAGAACGTCTACGTACTGCCCGGCCTGGCCGACGATCTGGCCGACGGCCCGGAAGCGGTCGACGTCGACCAGCTCGACCTGGCGGTGGAACTGTTCACCGACGCCGCCGACTACGCCGACGACGACGCCGTAGAACAGGCGCTGGCCAAGTCGACCCCGCTCGGCTGGTACGTCTCCTACCTGCTCAATCCCGACCCGACCCGGATGGCGCCCAACCCGCCCTACGATGCGGAAGCGCAGGCGTGGCGGGAGCTGGAACGCAACTTCGAGGCCCGGCTCTCCCCGCAGTAGCACCCGGACCAGTCGCCGAACCGACATGTGCCCGGCCTGTCTCAGCAGCGCCGGGTGCGCGGAGGAGGACAGTATCGCGGTGGCGGTGACGCCGGTGGGAATCAGCCGAGTAGTACCGCGTACCCCGGTTTGATGATGTCGTCGATGATGCGCAGCCGTTCCGGAAACGGGATGAACGCCGACTTCATCGCGTTGATCGTGAAACGCTCCAGATCGCTCCAGCCGTAACCGAAGGTGTCCACCAGTTTGAGCATCTCCCCGCTCATGGTGGTGTCACTCATCAGCCGATTGTCGGTGTTGACGGTGACCCGGAAACGCAGCCGGGCCAGCAGATCGAACGGATGCTTGTCCAGCGACGGCACCGCACCGGTCTGCACATTCGACGACGGGCACAATTCCAGCGGGATTCGCTTATCCCGGACATAGTTGGCGACCACACCCAGTTGGGCATCCTCCACCGCGCCGGGCACATTGATGTCGTCGGTGATGCGCACCCCGTGCCCGAGCCGGTCGCAGCCGCAGAAGGCCAGCGCCTCATGAATGGACGGCAATCCGAACGCCTCACCGGCGTGAATGGTGAAGTGTGAGTGGTTGGCTCGCAGGTATTCGAACGCGTCCAGATGCCGGGTCGGGGGGTAGCCTGCTTCGGCGCCCGCGATATCGAAACCGCACACCCCGCGTTCGCGGAAACGCACTGCCAGTTCGGCGATTTCACGGGACCGCGCTGCATGCCGCATCGCGGTCAGCAGGCAGGTCACCACGATGGGGTTGCCTTCCTCCGCCGCCAGTTCCTGGCCCTGCCGGAACCCGGCGAGGGTGTGCTCGACCACCTCGTCGAGGGTGAGCCCGCGCTCCAGATGCTGTTCGGGAGCGAACCGCACCTCCGCGTACACCACGCCGTCGGCAGCCAAGTCCTGCGCGCATTCGCGGGCGACCCGGCGCAAGCCGTCGGCGGTCTGCATCACGGCGACGGTGTGCTCGAAGGTTTCCAGATAGCGTTCCAGCGAACCGCTGTCGGCGGCCTCACGAAACCAGCGGCCCAGCGCCTCGACATTATCGGCCGGTAGCGCGTCGTAACCGCATTCGGTGGCGAGTTCGAGCACCGTGGCGGGGCGCAGACCACCGTCGAGATGATCGTGCAACAACGCTTTCGGCGCTCGGCGGATCGAAGCAAGGTCCAGCGGCATCGGTCCAGTCATGTATCGACGGTAGCCGCCGCAGTGCTGATCGTCAGCGAAGTTGTCGCACGTCTCTCATCTTGTCGCCTCCGCTTTGCCGAATTTCATTTCGAGTTACTCTCCCTGCAACCGACGAGCGCATCGTGCGGCGGGCGACCGCTCCCACTATGACCAGGACTAACGTCCAGGGCGCAGGCGCCGAGGGCGATCAGGGCTCGATTCGTTCCAGAATCAGTGGCTGCGGGCACAGCTCACCCGAGGACGGCTCTACGGTGCAGGCGTCAGCGAGGGCGGTCAGACCGCCGGGGATGGCGGCGGGAGTGTCGGTGTGCAGGGTCAGCAACGGCTGACCTGCGACGATGGTGTCACCGGGCTTGGCATGCATCTCGACACCGGCGGCGGCTTGCACCGGATCGCCCTGTTTGGCGCGGCCTGCGCCGAGACGCCAGGCGGCCACCCCGACGGACAGCGCATCGAGCCTGGTCAACACGCCGTCTCGGTCGGCGCGGATGGTTTCGGTGTGCCGGGCACGCGGCAGAGGCGCGCCCGGGTTGCCGCCCTGGGCACGCACCATGGCACGCCAGTGATCCATGGCGCGCCCGTCGGCGAGGGCAGCGGCGGGATCGGCGTCGAGCCCGGCGAGCGCCACCATCTCCTGCGCCAGCGCCACCGTCAGTTCGACGACATCGGCGGGCCCGCCCCCGGCCAATACTTCGACGGACTCGGCCACCTCGAGAGCGTTGCCCGCGGTGCGCCCGAGCGGAGTGTCCATCGCCGTCAGCAGCGCTACTGTGCGCACCCCTTCGTCGGCGCCGAGCTCGACCATGGTGGTGGCCAGTTCGTGCGCTTGGGCGCGGGATTTCAGGAACGCGCCCACCCCTACCTTCACATCCAGCACCAGCGCCGCGGTGCCCTCGGCGATCTTCTTGCTCATGATGGAGCTGGCGATCAGCGGGATCGACTCGACGGTTCCGGTGACATCGCGCAGCGCGTACAGCCGTTTGTCCGCCGGAGCCAGGTCGGCGCCCGCCGCGCACACCACCGCGCCCGCGGCCGGATCGGACAGGATCTCACGTATCCGCGTGCGATCGAGGTCGGCCCGCCAGCCGGGGATGGACTCGAGTTTGTCCAAGGTCCCGCCGGTATGCCCGAGCCCGCGCCCGGACAGTTGCGGCACCGCGGCCCCGCACGCGGCGACCAAAGGGGCCAGCGGCAACGTGATCTTGTCCCCGACCCCGCCGGTGGAGTGTTTGTCCACCGTCGGCCGGGGCAGATCGGTGAAATCGAGCCTGGTCCCGGAGTCGATCATGGCTTGGGTCCAGCGCGCGGTCTCCCTGCGGCTCATCCCGCGCAAAAGCACCGCCATCGCCAGCGCCGACATCTGTTCGTCGGCCACCTCGCCGCGAGTGAAGCCGTCGACGACCCAGTCGATCTGCGCGTCGGACAGCTCACCACCGTCGCGTTTGGTCGTGATGATGGAAACCGCGTCCAATACTGTCACGGAACTCAGTCTGGCAGCTCGGCAAGCGCGCGGAGGGTGTGCAGCCGATCGGTGACGGTCGGCCCCTGCGGGGCCACGATCACCTCGTCGGCCCCGGTATCGGCGACCAGTTCGTCGATACGGGCGCGGACCTGGTCGAGTGTGCCGACGGCCTGCTGGGCGTTGCGATCGTCGACGAACGCGTTCTCCGCATCCGACCACTGGTAGGCCTCGGCTTCGGCCAGCGTCGGAATACGCTGTGGCAGTTGCCCGGTCCGCATCCGCAGTTGCACCAGGTTCTGCGGGAGGGTGCGGCGGCGCGCTTCGGCGGCGGAGTCGGCGACGACGGTGGCGACCGCGACCATCGAATGCGGCTCGCTCAGCACCGCCGAGGGGGTGAATTCCCGGCGATAGAGCTCGAAGACCAGCGGTGTGGTTCTACCGCCTGCAAAATGATGAGCAAACGCGAACGGCAGCCCGAGCATGGCCGCCAGCCGGGCGCTGAAATCGCTGGACCCCAGCAGCCACAGCTGCGGTGCGTCGCCGTGGCCTGGGATGGCCCGGATGCGGTCGCCCTGGCCGCCACGCAGCGGCGGGATGACGCCGAAGTAGGCCATCAGCTCCACCACCTGCTTCGGGAAGTCCTCGACCGCTTCCGCGGCGGCGCCCCGGCGAATGGTGGACGAGATGAGCGGATCGGTGCCCGCGGCGCGGCCGAGCCCGAGGTCGATGCGGTCGCCGTGCAGGGCGACCAGGGTCCCGAACTGTTCGGCGACCACCAGCGAGGAGTGGTTCGGCAGCATGACCCCGCCCGAACCGACCCGTATACGTTCGGTGGCGGCGGCAACGGCCGCGATCAGCACCGGCGGCGCTGAGCTGGCGATGCCCGGCATCCCATGATGCTCGGCCACCCAGAACCGGCGATACCCGAGCCGGTCGACTTCCCCCGCGACGGTGAGGGTGTCGGCGAGCGCTTGCGAATGGGAACCATCTGCCGCGACAGCGGCGAGATCGAGCACGGACAGCGGCACAGTCATGTCATGGGCAACCCGCACACACGGCACGGGATTCCGTACGTGTTCGCCGCCACGCCCACCCGGCCGGGTCCGCCGTCTCCTCAGCGCTGCCCGGCAGCCAGGTCATCGGGCCCGAATGCCTCGGGCAGCAGCGCTGCCAGCCGCACCGGCCCGTCCGGGTGATCCACGAGCAGATCGGCCCCGCCGAACTCGTAGAGAACCTGCCTGCAGCGACCGCAGGGCAGCAGAACCGAGCCGCGGGAATCGCTCACCGAAACCGCGAGCAAACGCCCACCGCCCGCCGTTTGATGGTTACCGATGAGTACAGTTTCTGCACAAAGCCCCAAACCGTATGAGACATTTTCCACATTGCACCCGCGCACAATTCCGCCGGCGCCAGTGAGGGCCGCAGCGCCGACCGGAAAGCGCGAGTACGGCGCATATGCCTTGCGCATAGTCTCAATTGCATTGCTACGCAATGCTTTCCAGTCGATTTCCGACACCGGGAACCTCCTGCCGAAGCGGCCGTATCCGGGCGCGACCGAGCCGTCGCACATCCCATTCACATGCAACAAAGGCAACCCTAACCTGCGTCGTTGTCGCGCAACGCACCGCACGCCGAATTAGTTCCCCGATTGGGAGAGGATTAGAGTCCACATCAGATCGGTTCAGGTTCCCGGCAACCAGCCGGAGCGCAACCAATCGGGGGCGCACACCCCGAGCGCGAGCTGGTTTTCACCGGACATCGGCCGCGCGGCCGGTATCGGAACTGCGACCGGGTCCATCAGCGATGTTGGAGGCACCGAACTCTATGACCACGATAGAAGCTCCGGCTCAGCCGAAGCGGAAGACGCTGTACCGAGGCGACCCCGGAATGTGGTCGTGGGCGCTGCACCGGATCACCGGTGTCACCGTTTTCTTCTTCCTCTTCGTCCATGTCCTGGACACCGCACTGGTGCGGGTCAGCCCGGAGGTCTACGACGAAACGATCGCGGTCTACAAGACCCCGATCGTGGCCCTCATGGAAATGGGCCTGGTCTTCTGCGTGCTGTTCCACGCGCTCAACGGTGTGCGGGTCATCCTGATCGACTTCTGGTCGAACGGGCCGCGCTATCAGCGTCAGATGCTGTGGGGGATTCTCGGGCTCCTGGTCGTGCTGATGGTGCCCGCCATCGGCCGCATGGTCTACCTCCTGTTCACGGAGCACTGACATGAAACAGCGAACCACCAACGCAGCTGCCGCCGCCGCCATGACAGCGCCGAACAACAAGGAGGCCCGGGCATGAGCGCACCCGTCCTCGGCAAGTCCTACGACCGCCCCGCCAGCCTGGATCTGCCTCGCTCGCCGCGCGGTCGCGCCAAAACCAACTTCGAGCTCTATGCCTGGATGTTCATGCGGATCTCCGGGGTCGCGCTGATCATCCTGGTCATCGGGCACATGTCGATCATGCTGCTGCTCGACGGAGGCGTGAAGCGGTTGAACTTCGCGTTCGTCGCAGGCCGCTGGGCCAGCCCGTTCTGGCAGGTCTGGGACCTGGCCATGCTGTGGCTGGCGCAACTGCACGGTGCCAACGGCCTGCGCACCGTGATCGCCGACTACTCGCGCAAGGATTCCACCCGGTTCTGGCTGAACATGCTGCTGGCGCTGTCGGTGATCCTGGTCATGGGCGTCGGCACCTACGTCATCTTCACCTTCGACCCCAACATCAGTTAGGAACAGGCGGCCTCGCATGAGCAGCGAACGAATCAGCGGCACAAGTGACACTCGACCTGTTCAGGAGCACCGCTACGACGTCGTGATCGTCGGCGCAGGCGGCGCGGGGATGCGGGCAGCGATCGAGGCAGGACCCCGAGCGCGCACCGCGGTGCTCACCAAGCTGTACCCGACGCGCAGCCACACCGGCGCGGCACAGGGCGGCATGTGCGCCGCGCTGGCCAACGTCGAAGAAGACAACTGGGAGTGGCACACCTTCGACACGGTCAAGGGCGGTGACTACCTGGTCGACCAGGACGCCGCCGAGATCATGGCCAAGGAAGCCATCGATGCGGTGCTCGACCTAGAGAAGATGGGCCTGCCCTTCAACCGCACCCCCGAAGGCAAGATCGACCAGCGCCGGTTCGGTGGTCACACCCGTGACCACGGCAAGGCCCCGGTGCGCCGCGCCTGCTACGCGGCCGACCGCACCGGTCATATGATCCTGCAGACGCTGTACCAGAACTGCGTCAAGCACGACGTGGAGTTCTTCAACGAGTTCTACGTACTCGACCTGGTGCTGACCGACACCGACCGCGGCCCGGTCGCTACCGGTGTCGTCGCCTACGAGCTGGCCACCGGTGATCTGCACATCTTCCACGCCAAGTCGATCGTGTTCGCCACCGGCGGCTCCGGCCGGATGTACAAGACCACCTCCAATGCGCACACCCTGACCGGCGACGGTATGGCCATCGTGTTCCGCAAGGGTCTGCCGCTCGAGGACATGGAATTCCACCAGTTCCATCCCACCGGTCTGGCCGGACTCGGCATCCTCATCTCCGAGGCCGTCCGCGGTGAGGGCGGCATCCTGCGCAACGCCGACGGCGAACGCTTCATGGAGCGCTACGCTCCCACCATCAAGGACCTCGCACCGCGCGATATCGTCGCCCGGTCGATGGTGCTCGAGGTGCTCGAAGGCCGCGGCGCCGGACCGAACAAGGACTACGTCTACATCGACGTGACCCACCTCGGCGAGGACGTGCTCGAGGAGAAACTGCCCGATATCACCGAGTTCTCCCGCACCTATCTGGGCGTGGACCCGGTGAAGGAACTGGTGCCGGTGTTCCCCACCTGCCATTACGTGATGGGCGGCATCCCAACCCGGATCCACGGCGAGGTACTGCGCAACAACACCGATATCGTCCCCGGCCTCTACGCCGCGGGTGAATGCGCGTGTGTGTCGGTGCACGGCGCGAACCGGCTGGGCACCAACTCGCTGCTCGATATCAACGTGTTCGGACGCCGCGCCGGTATCGCCGCCGCTGAGTACGCGCAGCGGGCGGATTTCGTGGACATGCCGGAGAACCCGGCGCAGATGGTGCAGGACTGGCTGGCGCTGATCCTGTCCGAGCACGGTAACGAACGCGTCGCCGATATCCGTACCGAACTGCAGCGTTCGATGGACAACAACGCCTCGGTGTTCCGCACCGAGGACACGCTCAAGCAGGCCCTCACCGATATCCACGCGCTCAAGGAGCGGTACTCGCGGATCACGGTGCAGGACAAGGGCAAACGCTACAACAGCGATCTGCTCGAGGCCGTAGAACTGGGCTTCCTGCTCGAGCTTGCCGAAGTCACCGTCGTCGGTGCGCTCAACCGCAAGGAATCGCGCGGCGGCCACGCCCGCGAGGACTACCCGGACCGCGACGATGTGAACTTCATGCGGCACACGATGGCCTACAAGGAAGGCGCGGATCTGCTGTCCGATATCCGCCTGGACTTCAAGCCGGTGGTGCAGACCCGTTACGAGCCGATGGAGCGTAAGTACTGATGACCGCTGTAGCCGAGAACCCAACAGCGCCCCCGGCCGCGCCGGTCCCCGAGGGCTCGACCATGATCACCGTCAAGGTGGCGCGGTTCAACCCCGAGGACGACAAGGGCGCGCACTGGGACTCCTTCCAGGTGCCTGTGCTGCCGACGGACCGCTTCCTCAACGTCCTCATCTACATCAAGTCCTATCTGGACGGCACCCTGACCTTCCGGCGCTCCTGCGCGCACGGTGTCTGCGGTTCCGACGCCATGCGTATCAACGGCGTCAACCGCCTGGCGTGCAAGGTGCTGATGAAGGACATGCTGCCCAAGAACGGCAAATCCATCACCATCACCGTCGAGCCGATCCGCGGCCTGCCCGTGGAAAAGGACCTCGTCGTCGATATGGAGCCGTTCTTCGACGCGTTCCGCGCCGTGAAGCCGTACCTGATCACCACGGGTAACGAGCCCACCAAGGAACGCATCCAGAGCCAGGCCGACCGCGCCAGGTTCGACGACACCACCAAGTGCATCCTGTGCGCCTGCTGCACCACCTCATGCCCGGTGTACTGGCACGACGGCAGCTACTTCGGTCCGGCCGCGATCGTGAACGCCCACCGCTTCATCTTCGACAGCCGCGACGAAGGCGCCCGCGAACGCCTCGACATCCTCAACGACGTCGAAGGCGTCTGGCGCTGCCGCACCACCTTCAACTGCACCGACGCCTGTCCCCGCGGCATCGAGGTCACCAAGGCCATCCAGGAAGTCAAGCGCGCCCTGCTGTTCGCCCGCTGAGCCCCTGAGCCAGGTTTGTATGAAGGCCGCTCTCCCCGACGGGGAGGGCGGCCTTCGGCATTCTCCCGGCCGCGGCGTTCCCGAACCGTCCCGCGAGTCCCTACGGTTCATCTACTCATCCATCGAGTAGGCCTTCCCGAAGCCGAGGTGGCGGCGATGAGCAAGGCCGAGGCCTGCCGGTGAACGAGTAGTGACGTGACCTCGCCGACACCAGAACAGTGCTAACCGTATGCCGAACTTGTAAATTAGGGTAACCGAACATTACTATTCGGGTGTGGATGAACGGGGTTCCGGTCTGGGGGCGCGGATGTGGCCCCGGATCGGTGCGATGCTTGCGGTGTGCGGAATCGCGCTGGGGGTGGTGGGGTGCGATTCGTTTCATCTGCCGCGGGAGGGGAAGCCGGTGGTGTTGACGACGTTCACGGTGCTTGCGGATATCGCGGGGAACGTGGCGGGTGAGCACCTGGATGTGCAGTCGTTGACGAAGGCCGGGGCAGAGATCCACGGGTACGAGCCGACGCCGGGGGATGTGAAGAAGGCGGCCAAGGCGGATCTGGTCTTGGACAACGGGATGAATCTGGAGGCGTGGTTCGGGCAGTTCGTCGACGGGATCGAGGTCGAGCATGTGACTGTGAGCGACGGGGTGGAGCCGGTGGACATCACCGAGGACGCGTATGCGGGGAAACCTAATCCGCATGCGTGGATGTCGCCGCTGAACGTGCAGACCTACGTCGACAATATGGTGACCGCTTTCGCCGAACTCGATCCGGCACATGCAGCGGACTTTCGCGCGAACGGGAAAGCCTACAAGGCACGGTTGCAGCAGGTACACAACGAACTGGTCACCGAACTGGACGCACTGCCGAAAAACCAACGGGCGCTGGTGACCTGCGAGGGCGCGTTCTCCTATCTGGCCCGCGACGCCGGGCTCACCGAGAAATACATCTGGCCGGTCAACGCCGAACAGCAGGCCACCCCGCAGCAGATCACCACGGTCATCGAATTCGTGCGGAAGAACCGGGTGCCCGCGGTGTTCTGCGAATCCACCGTCTCCGATGCGCCGATGCAGCGGGTTGTCGAGGCCACCGGCACGGCGTTCGGCGGGGTGCTCTACGTCGACTCGCTGTCGGAAGCAGGCGGCCCGGTGCCGACCTACCTCGACCTGATTCGCCACGACGCCAGAACCATCGCCACCGCATTGACCGGGAGCACCCCATGACCGAACCTGCGATCCAGGTCAGCGATGTCACCGTACACTACGGCGAAGTCCGCGCCCTCGAACGAGTCGATATGACCATCGCACCCGGACGGGTGTGCGGGCTGATCGGTATGAACGGGTCCGGGAAAACCACCCTGTTCAAAACGATCATGGGACTGGTGACACCCGACCACGGAACCATTCGGGTGCACGGCGGAAAACCGGCAGCCGCGCGCAAGAGCGGGATGGTGGGCTACGTCCCGCAGAGCGAGGCGGTGGACTGGTCGTTCCCGCTGTCGGTGCGCGACGTCGTCACCACCGGACGCTACGGCCGCATGGGTTTCACCCGGCGGGCGCGGCGCGAAGACCGGGCTGCGGTCGCCGAAGCGCTGGACAGGGTCGAACTCACCGATCTGGCCGACCGGCAGATCGGGCAGCTGTCGGGCGGGCAGCGTAAACGCGCGTTCGTGGCCCGCGGGATCGCCCAGAGAGCGACCGTGCTGCTGCTCGACGAACCCTTCGCCGGGGTGGACAAACGATCCGAAGCCACCATCACCGGGTTGCTGCGCGAGTTGGCCGCCGACGGCGCGACTGTCCTGATCTCCACCCACGACCTGCACGCCCTGCCGGGGCTGGCCGATGAAGCGGTGCTGTTGCTGCGCAGCGTACTCATGCACGGCAGACCCGAGGACGCGTTGCGGCCGGAGAATCTGGCGCTCGCGTTCGGTCTCGACGTGCTCGGGCAGCGGTGAGCGCCGTGGACATCGTCGAATTCGTGATCGATCCGCTGCGTTACGCGTTCATGGTGCGTGCCCTCACGGTCAGCGTGATCGCCGCCGTGGTGTGCGGGCTGCTGTCGTGCTGGCTGGTGCTGGTCGGCTGGTCGCTGATGGGGGACGCGGTATCGCATGCGGTGCTGCCGGGGGTGGTGCTCGCGTATATCGCGGGGGCGCCGTTCGCGATCGGTGCGGTGATCTTCGGATTTCTCGCCGTCGCACTGATCGGGGTGGTCCGGGACACCAGCCGGGTCAAGGAGGACGCGGCGATCGGCATCGTGTTCACCACGTTGTTCGCGTTCGGGCTTGTGCTGGTGTCGGTGACGCCGAGCCAGACCGACCTCAATCACATCATCTTCGGCAACCTGCTCGGGGTGAGCCGCTCGGATCTGACGCAGATCGCGATCCTCGCCGCCATCGTGTTCGCCGCGCTGGTCCTGAAACGGCGCGATTTCACCCTCTACGCCTTCGACCCCACCCATGCCTACGCGATCGGGCTGAGCCCCCGCCTGCTCGGTGCGGCGCTGCTGGGGTTGCTGGCACTGACATCGGTGGTCGCCCTGCAGGCGGTCGGTGTGATCCTCGTGGTAGCCATGCTGATCATTCCGGGCGCGACGGCGTACCTGCTCACCGACCGTTTCGGCCGGATGCTGCTCATCGCGCCTGCGCTGTCGGCCTGCTGCGCCGTGGTCGGGCTGTACCTCAGCTATCACCTCGATACGGCCTCCGGCGGCATGATCGTCGTCACCCAGGGGATCGCGTTCACCCTGGTGTACCTGTTCGCGCCCCGGCACGGAATCATCGGAACCCGTATCGCCGCGGCACGCCGCCGAGCGGTGACCGCCGCAAGCGGCGCCGACTGACGTGCTTACGGGGACCGAGCGAGCGCCTACGATACAGCGTCCAGCCACTGCGGTGACCACTTCCGGCAGCGTGCCGAGGCGCCGCCACCCTCATCCCGCCGACAGCGCCGGTCGAGCCGTTCTCTAGCTCCTCCCTGAAAAGAGCGGATTCAACCCTCACCAGTTGGGTTCGGTGTTTCGCCGCAGACAGCTGGAAGCGCAGGCATTGCACAGTCTTACGCCCGCTCCGCAGGCGTTTATGTCTCCGTCGGCCCAGCGGCGACAGCCCGGGCCTGTACCGGATGCGCTGTCTTCCGTCTGAACGCGGAGGCTTGCGCGCTACGTTCGCTGGATCATTCGGAAGCAAGAGGGTCGGCACTGCTCCATTGCTCCCCCGCGATCACCACATGGTCGAGGAACCGCAAACCCACCGTGCGCGCCGCTGCGGCGAGTATGGTGCTGGCGCGACGGTCGTCGACGCTGGGCGTGGGATCGCCGGACGGATGGTTGTGCGCGATCGCGAATGCCCGCCCGTCGTGACGCAGCACCGTATTCAAGATTTCCCGCACCGGGACGGCGACCTCGTCGATGGCTCCCTGGGCGACGAAAACCCGCCGCCGTAACCGGTTGCGGGCATCGCACACCAGCACCAGCAGCCGCTCGACCCGCGCACCCGCGAACAGCGGCCGCGCCGCCAGCATCACATCTTCGGAGCAGTACAGCGGCGGAGCGGGTTCCGGGCTGCTGCGTGCCCGCACCCCGAGCTGGAACGCCGCGATAATGGCGGCGGCCTTCGCCGCGCCGACCCCGGGACGGCGGGCCAGTTCCTCCGGCCGTGCCGCCGCCAGGCCTGCGACGCCACCGTGTTCGGCCAGCAATGCCGTGGCCAGTTCCAGTGCGCTCTCGCCGCGACGCCCGTGCCCGAGCAGCAGCGCGAGCAGTTCACCGTCGCTGAGCGCGTGCGGGCCCAGCTCGGCGAGTCGTTCCCTTGGCCGCTGGGCCGCGGGCAGGCTGCTGATCGGTACGGACATCGTTTCCCCCTGGCGTATGCGGTGTCGGCACCGGATCATGCCACCACCCACCGACACGCTGCCGCGGTCTGTGTCCCCCGTCGTCCTGCGCTTACCTCTCGACTGCTGCCAAACCGCGACCGTGTGCGCCGGAGAGCGCATTCCCGGCCAGCTTCTCCATATGCCGAAGCTGCCGTTCGTGAACTACGATCCGCCGCAGCGCCTCGTTCACGGTGGCGTTGCTGGTCGAGGTGCCCATAATGGCACCGGCCGCCGCCAGCAGCTTCTGGTCGAGATCGATCCGCACAGTCTGCATGCGTCCTCCTTAATACATTCGCCATCTTGCGTCATATCGCCGCGGTATGTGCGATAAATGACACGACAGTCCGGCTACTAGACAGTTTGCCCAGTTGACCGCCGTTTTGTTGTCAGGACGGGCGGACGGTGCTTGCATCGAAGTATGTTCACCGAAGCTCAGCTGTATTCACCGGTCACCCGCGCCGGCGACGGCGACGTAACGGTGCATCTGAGCGACGAGCATCCCGGCGTGCACGACGACACCTACCGCGCCCGCCGCAACGCCATCGCCGCCCTCGCGCTGGATTATGTCCCTGGCGCACCGGTGCCGCATATCGACTACACCGCAGCAGAAGAACAGGTGTGGCGGATCGTCGCCGCCGAACTCGCCCGTAAACACCGGACCTATGCCTGCCGGGAAGTACTCGAGGCCGAGGCACGGCTGCAGCTGCCTACCGACCGCATTCCTCAACTGGACGAAGTTTCGGCCGCACTGGCCCCGCTGACCGGCTTCCGCTATGTGCCCGCCGCCGGGCTGGTGCCGCTACGGGAGTTCTTCGGCTCGTTCGCCGACCGGATCTTCCACTCCACCCAGTACATCCGCCACCACTCCGCCCCGCTCTACACCCCCGAACCCGATGCCATCCACGAGGTGATCGGGCACGCCAACCAGATCGCCAGCCCGCGTTTTGCCGCCGTCTACGCGACCGTCGGCGCCGCCGCTGCCCGGCTGGCCACCGAACCCGCGCTGAAATTCCTTGCCAATGTGTTCTGGTTCTCGATGGAGTTCGGCGTGGTCCGCGAGCACGGCGAAATCCGTTGCTATGGAGCGGGTTTGCTGTCTTCCTACGGTGAGATCGAGGAGTTCCGCCATGCGGATCTGCGCCCGATCGATATCACCGCGATGGGTACCGCCACCTACGACATCACCCGCTATCAGCCGGTTCTGTACTGCGCCAGGTCGGTTACCGAGATCGAAGACGTGATCGGCGGTTTCTTCGACACGATGGATGACGACACGCCACTGCGGGCCGCGGCCGCCGCAAGCTGATCCGGCCCGTCGGCCGTCCACCAGCGGTCGTGGATGCCCATCGAAGACCGCACCGGCCGGCCAGCCGGTCCGTCGTATCGGTATCACCGCTGGTCAAGCCCACTACAACAGCCAACGCATCGGTACGGCGCGTTCAATGCGACGCGCGCGGAACCGCTCGCTAGGCTCATCGGCACGATGAACGTCAGGGATTTCCGCCGCCACACCGCACGCTGTCTGGGCCCGGTGCTCACCGTGGCCACCGTTACCGCCGGTTTTCCGGTTCTCGCCGTGCCCGCGGCCGCGAACCCGCCCACCACCTCTGCATTCAGCACCCCGAACACCGACAACTGTCCGCAGAAAACCCAGCCGCCACCACCGATCGATTCCTCGGAGGTTCCCGCACCGGGTGAACCGACCCCCACGAAGCTCCCGGTGCCGTCACCTCCGATCGGCGGCGAACGGCTCGGCGAATGCGGTGTAGTGCTGCCCAAGGGCGCACCCCCGGCGCCGCAGGACATCTCGGCGACGGCATGGATGGTGTCGGATCTGGACACCGGCGCGGTACTGGCCGCCAAGGACCCGCACGGCCGCTACCGTCCCGCCAGCACCATCAAGGTACTGCTGGCCGCGGTTGCGCTGCGCACCCTGGACATGGATCGGGTGGTGGTGGGCACCCAGGCCGACGCCGATGTCGAAGGCAGCCGTGTCGGCATCGGGCCGGGTGGGCGCTACACCAATCACCAGCTCATGCAGGGGCTGATCATGTGCTCTGGCAACGACGCCGCTCACGCTATCGCCGCCCAGCTCGGCGGTGACGATGCCGCGGTGGCGAAAATGAACGACCTGGCGGCCTCGTTGCGCGCCCTCGATACGCGTGCCGCGACCCCGTCCGGCCTGGACGGGCCGGGGATGAGCACCTCGGCCTACGATCTGTCACTGCTGTTCCGCGAGGCGATGACCATCCCGCTGTTCGCCGAGCTGATCGGCACCGAACAGGCCGATTTCCCTGGTTATCCGGCCAATCCCCTTATCCCGGGCGATACCGACCACCCCGGTTTCCGGATCGGCAACGACAACCAGCTGCTCTACAACTATCCCGGCGCGCTGGGCGGTAAAACCGGCTTCACCGACGACGCCCGCCAAACCTTCGTCGCCGCGGCCGAGCGTAACGGCCGCAGGCTGGCCGTTACGCTCCTGCAGGCCGACGTGCTGCCGATCCGCCCGTGGGAGCAGGCGGCGCGCCTGCTCGACTACGGTTTCGCACTCGACCCTGACGTGTCGGTCGGCGACCTGCCCGGCGACGAACCCGCCCCCGAGTCGAACACCGCGATCCTGGCCGCCCCACCCGACGGCGATATCAGCCATCTGGCCCAGCCGCCGTCCTCCGGCCAGCAGGAACAGTTGCGGGTCGCCCTGGTTGCCGTCGGCTCGATCGCCGTGGTGCTGTTGCTGCTGCTGGCGCGACGAAGCAGGCGCCGCCGCTGATATGTGCCGCCGTGACAAGGCGGATTCGTCACCACCACGGGGTCGCGGGCTTACCGCACGATTACCGTTTGCGGCGACGCAGACCGGTCAATGCCACAGCGGCCAACACACCCGCGCCGAAGGAAGCCAAGGAAGCTACTGGACCGCCGACCGGCGAAGCCTGCATCCGGGGCTGGATGAGCGCGGGCCCGGGCACCGGTACTGGCTCGGGTTGCTCGTTTTCCTGCGCCGTCGCCGCCCACGCGGTGGCGAACAGGATGATCCGGTAGACGACATAGGCGAACACCATGATGCCGAGGATCGAACCGAACGCCGCGCCCGCCGGACTGTCCAGCACCGAACGCAGGTAGATGGACGCGACGACCTTGAAGATCTCGAAAGCGACCGCTGCCAGCGCCGCGGCCTTCACGGCGCTGGTGAAGGTGACGGGCTCGCGCGGCAGCCTGGCGATGATCCACACGAACACCGCCCAGGACGCCAGCAGCGCGAGCAGGGTCGACAATAGCCACAGCACCCAGCGCGCCCCGGGCATCTCGTCCAGCCCGACCGATCCCAGCAGCTGCCGCCCGAGCCCACTGGAGGCGACCGCAGACAGGCCGAGCGATACCGCGAACGCCAGCCCGAGACCGACCAGCGCACCCAGATCAGAGATCTTGGTGCGCAGCCAGTTGCCGTCCTGCACCGGCTGTTCCCACTGTTCGGTGAGCGCCGCACGCAGGTTCGTCATCCAGGACAGCCCGCTGTAGAGACCGGTGAGCAGGCCGAGCACACCGACGGTGGTGCGGGATTCGATGGCTCGGTCGATGAGGTCGTTGATCTGGTCGCCCATCTCGCCCGGAATGTTGTCCACCACCGAGCTCTGGATCTCGCGCAGCAGCTCGGCGTTGCCTGCGAGCACGAAACCCGCTGCGGCAAAGGCGATCATCAGCAGCGGGAACAGCGACAGCACGGTGAAATAGGTGATACCTGCCGCATAGTGGTTGCCGCGTTGCGTCTGATACCGCTCGGCGGCGCGCACCAGATGGTCGAGCCAGGGCCGCGATGTCACATTACGTTGCGCCGCGGCTTTGATGTTGTCGATCAACTGCACGTTCAAACCCCTCAGCCGGACCTCGCCGGATGCGACGAACGGGCTAGCGGGGCAGGAAACCCACCCGATCGTAGACCTGTGCGAGGGTGTTGCCGGCGATCTCGCGTGCCCGCTGCGCCCCGCTGTCGAGGATGCGGTCGAGTTCGCCCTGATCCGCCAGATACTCTTCCACCTTCGCCCGCAACGGCGTGACAAATTCGACCAGCGCGTCGGCGACATCGGATTTCAGGTCGCCGTAACCCTTACCCGCGTAATCACGTTCGAGGGTGACGATCGGGTTGCCGGTGAGTGCGGACAGAATCACCAGCAGGTTGCTGACGCCCGGTTTGGCCGTGGGATCGTAGCGGATCTCGCGTTCGGTGTCGGTGACCGCGGAGCGGATCTTCTTCGCCGTCACCTTCGGGTCGTCGAGCAGGTTGATCAGACCCGCGTCGGTGCCTGCCGACTTGCTCATCTTCGCGGTCGGGTCCTGCAGGTCGTAGATCTTGGCGGTGCCCTTGACGATATGCGCCTCGGGCACCACGAAGGTTTTCTTGAACCGGGTGTTGAAACGCTGCGCCAGATTGCGGGTCAGCTCCAGATGCTGGCGCTGGTCCTCGCCTACCGGGACCTGGTGCGGGCGGTAGAGCAGGATGTCGGCGGCCATCAGTACCGGGTAGGTGAACAGGCCGACGGTGGCGTTTTCCGCGCCCTGCTTCACCGATTTGTCCTTGAACTGGGTCATTCGGCTGGCTTCCCCGAAACCGGTAAGACAGCTCAGCACCCAGGTCAATTCGGCGTGCTCGGGTACCTGGCTCTGTACGAACAGGGTGGACCGTGTGGGGTCGACGCCGATCGCCAGCAGCTGTGCGACGGCGCGGCGGGTCCGCAGCCGCAGTTCCTTCGGGTCCTGCGGCACGGTGATCGCGTGCATATCCGGGATGAAATACAGCGCTTCGTAGTCGTCCTGCATGGTCACCCAGTACTGCAACGCACCGAGGTAGTTGCCGAGATGGAACGAGGCGCTGGTCGGCTGGATACCGGACAGGACTCGCTGTTTACGTTCCGCGGTGGGCACCGCATCGGTGGCAGGACTGGACATGCCCTGCATCTTCCCATGGGCATCAACCCGAATTACGCTCCACCCAATTGCGCGGATCGACCGCGGGCATGCTCAGCCGTCCCTGTCGCGCGAGGCGCTGTTCACGTTTGGTGATCATGGTGTACAACGGCGTGCTCGGACCGGCCAGAGCCTCGCGCACCTGGCGCGGCAGCACCGGCATAGCGGTATGGGTGGTGCGCACCGCTCGGGCCAGCGCGTGGCAGGCGAGCTGGTCGGTGATCTTCCAGTCGATGCCGTACATGCGCCGGATGCGAGACGGCAGGCTGCCCTGGATGAGCAGATAGTAGGCCGAGGTCGCCTGTTGTACCGGGACCTGCTGCGGGTAGGGCACTGTGTGACCGGACAGGTAGTTACCGACCAGTCGGGCCTCGTCGGTGAGGAACAGTTCGTCCGATTCGAGGTAGTCGTCGAAGTAGCGGCGGAACTTCGGGTAGGTGGCGGGGGCGGCGGCGCGCGGCATTCCGAACAGTTCGCCCCAGTGCACGAAATCCTGGTAGAGGTCCTCACGTTCGGTGGCGGTGAGTCTGCGGACCAGCAGATCGTGCATGACTTCGGCGGATTCGAAGGTGAATGCCATGGTCATGAACATCAGATGCGGGTCGTAGGCCGAGTACGGGCTGCCTGCCGGGTGTGCTGCGCCCGCGTCCTCGGGGAGCGCCCCGGCGACATCGGCGTGCTTCTTGCCGGTGAACGCCAGGGCTCGGTCGGCTTCTTCCTTGGTGCCGAAGAAGACGGCCTCGAACAGTTTTCCGGTGAGCGCCAGACGGGTGTAGGGAGTGGCCCGGTGTGCGGTGCTCTCCGCGGTGCCGACGTACAGCAGCGGGTTGACCGCGCCGATCACCAGGGCGCGCAATCCGTAGGTCACACCGACCGCGCGTTTGCTCATCACCCGCCGGATCATCGAATCGTCGGCGAAGTAGCCGTTGCCGCTGCTGTCTGCGGACATCACGTGTGCGGGCATCCCGTGTGCGGACATCACAGCCTCCTCATCGAGCCCATCTGGCAATAGCATCCTCCAGATACTCTCTTTCTGGCAATAGGCTCAGCCAAAATTGTGGCTCGTGTGGCGTCCCACCGATATCGGTTCGACACCTGACAGAATCGAGGCGTGGCAGCGCAGCGGACCTATGGCGGTATCTCCGCGGACGAGCGCCGGGCGCAGCGACGCGCGGCGCTGCTGGAGGCCGCGTTGGACATCATCGGCACCCAAGGTTTGTCCAAGCTCACCGTGTCTGGTTTGTGTACCCAGGCCGGGCTCAACGAGCGGTACTACTACGAGAGCTTCGACAGCCGTGACGCAGTGCTCACCGCCCTGTTCGACACCATTGCCGAAGAACTGGCCGCCGCCATCCTCGGCGCGTTGCACACCGCCCCCGAC
The DNA here is from genome assembly GCF_002081715.1 of Nocardia donostiensis. Classification (GTDB taxonomy): domain Bacteria; phylum Actinomycetota; class Actinomycetes; order Mycobacteriales; family Mycobacteriaceae; genus Nocardia; species Nocardia donostiensis. Next base: position 55,228 of record NZ_MUKP01000027.1, read on the forward strand.
GATTCAAGGGCCAAGGCGCGGGCCGCGATCGCCGCCGGTATCCATCTGCTCACCGACGACCCGCGCAAGGCGGAAACATCGCTGGTGGCGTCGATGGCGACCCCGCAGTTGCGCGCCCGCACCACCGAAACGATCCGGGTGTTCGCCCGCATCGTCGCCACCGAGGGCGTCGAGTTCTACGGTATCGCCGACCCCGCACCGGACCCGGTGATCGACTTCCGCGCAACCTACTTGGTCGGCGGCCTCATCCAGACGCTCACCGGCTGGCTGCGCGGCGAACTGGCGATCAGCCGCGACGAGTTGATCGAGCACACCACCGATGTGTTCGTACTACTGGGCGAGGATCTCGCCAGCCGATTACGCCACGCCTGACCAGCGCTCGACATCACCGATACTGCACGGTGACCGGCGCATGATCGGACCAACGTTGCGCATAGGTCGCGGCCCGTTCGACCACGGCCTGCTTGGCCCGGGAAGCGAGCTCCGGCAACGCCAGCTGGTAATCGATCCGCCAACCGGCATCGGTGTCGAAAGCACGGCCCCGATACGACCACCAACTGTACGGGCCCGCACCTTCAGGGTGCAGGACACGCACCACGTCGACATAGCCTGCGGCAAGGCGCGCATCCACCCAGGCGCGTTCGGTGGGCAGGAACCCGGACTTCTTCAGATTCCCCTTCCAGTTCTTCAGGTCCCGCTCGGTGTGCGCGATGTTCCAGTCGCCTGCAACGACGTAAGAACCGGTGCGGGAGCTCATCTGTCCCATATGCACAGCCAGTTCATCCAGGAACCGGTACTTCTCTTCCTGTCGCGGGGTGTCCGCCTCGCCGGTATGCACATACACGCTGGCGACGGTCACTTCGTCGAACTCGGCTTCGATATACCGGCCCGTATCACGGAATTCGCTGTCCGGGCTGATCCCGATCCGCACCGTGTTCGCGGGCCGCCGCGACAGAATCCCCACCCCGGCGCGGCCTTTCGCGGCGGGCTCGGCGTGCGCCAGATGCCATCCGCCGGCCAGTGCGGGCGCGAGCGCGGCGGCGGTCTGTGCGTCGTCGGCGCGGGTCTCCTGCAGGCAGACGATATCGGCCTCGGTGGTAGCCAACCAGGCCAGCAGGCCTTTCCCTGCGGCGGCACGAACACCGTTGACGTTCACAGTCGAGATGATGTAAGGCACCATCCGACCGTACAATGCAGTGCACCGATACTCCCCGTTCGTGCTCCAGGAAGGGGTGGTGACAATGACGTCAGGCACCTCGAACACCTCACACACCTCAGCGTCCGTTTCCATCACACCGACCAAGGCGCTGCACCTGGGGTCCGGTGATCCGCTGCTGTTACTGCACGGGTTGCTGCTGTCACCGCACTACTGGGAGCAGGCCGCGAACCGGCTCGCCACCCAATGCGAAGTGTTCGCACCGACACTCGCCGGACACTGGGGTGGCCCCGAATCCCAGCACCACGCCCTCGGCGCCCGCGAACTCGCCGACCATGTGGAAGCCCAACTCGACGAGATGGGTTGGCGCACCTGCCATATCGCAGGCCACTCGCTCGGTGCGGCCGTCGGTGTCGAACTCGCACGCCGCGGCAGGGCCCGCACCCTCACCGCCATCACCCCCACCGGCGGCTGGACATCGTCCTCCCCCGTGCGCTGGCGGGCGGCCTGGAAATTCGCGGCCCTGATCCCGCTCGTATGGGCAGGCAAACATCTCGGTGGTTTTCCCGTCGGCAACCCGCTGAGTCGCTGGTTCGCCGCCCGCGCGCTGACCAAACATCCCAGCGCCGTTTCCCGCCGCGACATCACGGCTGTTCTCACCGCCGCCCTCGGCTGCCCCGCCCCGATCCCCCTCATCACAGGCCTGCTCGGCCCCGCTCTCGACGACCTCTCCACCCTGCACACCCCGGTCCGCCTGCTCCTCGCCGAAGCCGACCACATCCTCCCCTGCCGCGTCTATGCCCGCCGCTACCTGCGCGAACTCCCCGACACCGCCGACCGCATCCTCGTCAACGGCGTAGGGCACGCCCCCATGCTGGAAGCTCCGGACCGCATCGCCACCCTCATCGCCGAGCACGTGTATGCGAGCCGTACTCATCTTCGTGCGGTGTAGGCGCGGGCCGGGTCGACAATTGCAGCCTGCTGGACGCCCTCGCCGCCCAGAGTCTCCTCAGTATGTGCCCCAGGCCGCACCGACGCGTTCGGTCCTGGACGCACATCGGGCACCCGCGTCTCATACGCGGGTGCCCGGTTTGTTCGAGAAAACTCTGGTCAGCGCAGGGCGCGGGCCAGGTTGGCGTCGAGCGCCGCGAGGAACTCCTCGGTGCTCAGGTAGCCCTGGTCGCCGCCGACGAGCAGTGCGAGGTCCTTGGTCATCTGGCCGCCTTCGACGGTCTTGATGACGACATCCTCCAGGGTCTGCGCGAAGCCGATCAGCTCGGGGTTGTTGTCCAGCTTGCCGCGGTGCTCCAGGCCGCGGGTCCAGGCGAAGATCGACGCGATCGGGTTGGTCGAGGTCGGCTTGCCCTGCTGGTGCTGGCGGTAGTGCCGGGTGACGGTGCCGTGCGCCGCCTCGGCCTCACAGGTCTGGCCGTCCGGGGTCAGCAACACAGAGGTCATCAGGCCGAGCGAGCCGAAGCCTTGGGCCACGGTGTCGGACTGCACGTCACCGTCGTAGTTCTTGCAGGCCCACACATAGCCGCCCTCCCACTTCATGGAGGAGGCGACCATATCGTCGATCAACCGGTGCTCGTAGGTCAGGCCCGCGGCGTCGAACTGGGTTTTGAACTCGGCATCGAAGACCTCCTGGAAGGTGTCCTTGAACATGCCGTCGTAGGCCTTCAGGATGGTGTTCTTCGTCGACATGTACACCGGGTAGTTCTGCTGCAGACCATAGTTGAACGAGGCCCGCGCGAAGTCCTCGATGGACTTGCGGAAGTTGTACATGCCCATGACGACGCCGCCGTCCTCGGGCATCTTCACGACCTCGTGCTCGATCGGCTCGCTGCCGTCGTCCGGGGTGAAGGTGAGGGTGACGGTACCGCCTTGGAACACCTTGAAGTCGGTGGCGCGGTACTGGTCGCCGAACGCGTGACGGCCGATGATGATCGGCTTGGTCCAGCCCGGGACCAGGCGGGGCACGTTGGAGATGATGATCGGCGCGCGGAAGATGGTACCGCCCAGAATGTTGCGGATGGTGCCGTTGGGCGAACGCCACATTTTCTTGAGGCCGAACTCCTTGACACGGGCCTCATCAGGGGTGATGGTCGCGCATTTGACGCCCACCCCGTGCTTCTTGATGGCGTTGGCGGCGTCGATGGTGACCTGGTCGTCGGTCTTGTCCCGGTATTCGATGCCGAGGTCGTAGTACTCGAGGTTCACATCGAGGTACGGGTGGATCAACTTGTCCTTGATGAACTGCCAGATGATCCGGGTCATCTCGTCGCCATCGAGTTCGACGACGGTGCCTTCAACCTTGATCTTGGACATGGATCTTCGTGTCCTCCTAGGATGGTGCCCTCATTGCACGGCCAGGCGAACACGCTTGTGAGCGGACCCCAGCTGTTCAACAGACAACGTATACGCCTCATGTTGTCCACGAGACGTCTGGTGCATACAAGACGAGCGTACTGCTGACGGTGGTTGCATCACACAGGCAGCCCCGGCAGCGAGCCGTACCACACCCGTTTCCCATGGTCGATGAACGTGATTTCGGTCCGCAAGTGTTCGCCGGTTACGATGTGGACCAGGTCTTGAGCGCCAGCGCGAAGCCCCGGCTAGCTGGCCGGCAACCCTCCTGCTGCGGTGGGGTGCTCCGGGTGATGACCGGGCTCCCGAAGGCCGGGGGCAAGCGCACCTTCAGGAGGTCACCCACATGTGTTGCTGTTGTTGTTCTTCTTCGCGATAACCCAGAAACATCGATCGCTGCGGCGAGCAGCCGCCCTCTCTTGGAGCACGACATGACCGATGCCAGCACGACCGACGTCGATCCCACCACCAACTGGTCCTTCGAAACCAAGCAGGTCCACGCGGGACAGAACCCGGACGGCGTCACCAACGCGCGGGCACTGCCGATCTACCAGACTACGTCCTACGCTTTCCGCAACACCGACCATGCCGCCGCGCTGTTCGGTCTCGCCGAACCGGGCAATATCTACACGCGCATCATGAACCCCACCCAGGACGTGGTGGAACAGCGCATCGCTGCGCTCGAAGGCGGCGTCGCCGCACTGCTGCTGGCCTCCGGGCAGGCCGCCGAAACCTTCGCCATCCTCAACCTGGCCGGGGCGGGCGACCATTTCGTGGCCAGCCCGCACCTGTACGGCGGCACCTTCAACCTGTTCCACTACTCGTTGCCGAAGCTGGGTATCGAGGTCACGTTCGTCGACGACCCCGACGACCTGGAGCAGTGGCGCGCCGCCATCCGGCCCAACACCAAGGCCTTCTACGGTGAGACCGTCGCCAACCCGAGCAGCATGATCCTCGACATCCCCGGCATCTCCGAGGTCGCGCACGCCGCGGGCATCCCGCTGATCGTGGACAACACCGCAGCCACCCCGTACCTGATCCAGCCGCTGCAGCACGGCGCCGATATCGTCGTGCACTCGGCCACCAAGTACCTGGGCGGGCACGGAACCGCTATCGCGGGTGTGATCGTCGACGGCGGCACCTTCGACTGGACCGTGACCGACGAGCAGGGCAACTCCAAGTTCCCCGGCTTCACCACCCCGGACCCCAGCTACCACGGTGCGGTGTTCGCCGACCTGGGCGCGCCCGCCTTCGCGCTCAAGGCCCGCGTACAACTGCTGCGCGATATGGGTGCGGCCGTGGCGCCGTTCAACGCGTTCCTGATCAGCCAGGGCATCGAAACCCTGAGCTTGCGGATGGAGCGCCACGTCAGCAACGCCCAGCAGGTCGCCGAGTTCCTCAGCGAACACCCGGACGTGGAGAAGGTTCACTTCGCCGGCCTGCCTTCCTCGCCGTGGTACGAGCGCAGCAAGCAGTTGACGCCCAAGGGTGTCGGCGCGATCGTGTCGTTCGAGCTGCGCGGCGGTGTCGATGCGGGCAAACGGTTCGTGGACGCGCTCACCCTGCACAGCCACGTCGCCAATATCGGCGATGTGCGTTCGCTGGTGATCCACCCCGCCTCCACCACGCACTCGCAGCTCACCCCCGAAGAGCAGCTGAGCGCAGGCGTGGCCCCCGGCCTGATACGACTCGCGGTGGGTATCGAGGGAATCGACGATATTCTCGCCGACCTGCGCACGGGATTCGCGGCGGCCAACAGTTGACAGTGAGCGCCGAACGGAGCACCGCCCGTCGGGCGGGGGCACAGCTGCCCCCGCCCGATGGGCGGCTCGGCGTGATCGATATCGGGGACGTCGTGCTGGAGAGCGGTGCGGTTGTCCCCGGTGTCGGGCTGGCTGTGCAGCGGTGGGGTGAGCTCTCGCCGGAGATGGACAATGTGGTGCTGGTCGAGCACGCCCTCACCGGCGACTCGCATGTGGCGAGCACCTTCGGCGACCCTGCTTCCCCGCCCGGCTGGTGGGAAGGCATGGTCGGCCCGGGAGCACCGCTGGACACCGACGAGTGGTGTGTGGTCGCCACCAATGTGATCGGCGGCTGTCAGGGCAGCACCGGCCCGGCGTCGTCTGCACCGGACGGGAAGCCGTGGGGGTCCCGGTTTCCGCGTATCACCATCCGCGATCAGGTGACCGCGGAAGCGGCGCTGCTCGATGTGCTCGGTATCGACCGGATCGCTGCCGCAGTCGGGGGATCCATGGGCGGTATGCGGGTGCTGGAGTGGATGATCAGCGCGCCGCAGCGGCTGGCCGCCGCGCTGGTGCTCGCTGTGGGCCCGCGGGCCACCGCCGACCAGATCGGCACCCAGACCACCCAGATCGCCGCCATCACCGCCGATCCGGCGTGGCAGGGCGGGGACTACCACGGCACCGGTTTCGTCCCGACCACCGGAATGGGCATTGCGCGCCGGATCGCGCACCTGTCCTACCGCACTGCCGCCGAACTGGACCACCGCTTCCAGAACACATCGCAGGGCGACGAGGACCCGTGGAACGGGGGCCGTTACGCGGTGCAGAGCTACCTGGACCATCAGGCCGACAAACTGTGTAAACGCTTCGACCCGGCCACCTACGTGCTGCTGAGCGAGGCGATGAACCGTCACGACGTCGGCCGGGGTCGCGGAGGTATCGAGGCCGCGCTGGGCAGCACGCATGTCCCCTGCATCGTGGGCGGTATCGACTCCGACCGGCTCTATCCGCTGGAAACCCAACAGGAACTCGCCGACGGGCTACCCGGATGTCAAGGGCTAGAGGTGGTGCATTCCCGCGATGGGCACGACGGGTTCCTCACCGAGGCCGCCGCGATCTCCAAGCTCCTCACCCAAACGATGAACTTGGCCCGCGCCAACCGCTGAGCCGGGATTCTGGCGGGCGCTCGCTTGAAGCGAGCGCCCGCTAACTCACGCCCAGGGTGTTGATCGTTGCCGCGATGAAGACGATCGCACTGCCGAGCAGCGTCAGTGCACCCACATCGAACGGTTTGCTGCGCACCGCGAGCAACCCCACCCGCGCCGCGGGCAAACACAACCGGAGCGCCGCGGCAAGCAAGGTTGCGCCACCGAAGAACAAAGCCCCACGCCGCCACCGGTCCTGCGCGACGAACACCACCGCCACACCGATCACCAGCACCACCAGCAGCATCGGCAGATGACAGCGCAGGAACCGCATCACCTTGGTCCGGCTGCCCGGCTCATCGGCTGTCGAGGTTTCGGCATCGGTCACGCCCCGATTCTGACAGACCCATACCCCCGGCCTGTTCGCCAGTGCCGCAAGCACGCTGTCCCCGGCGGAGCTCGTACCCACCCGATATGTGCCGTGCCCGATAAAGGTGGGGTATGACCACAGCGCATGACTACGACGACCTGCACAACATGGTCGATCGGCGCCAGTATCTCTCATTCACCGGCTTGACGTATGCCGAACCCGAGCTGGCCGCAGAGTCGGAAGAAATTCTCGGCGAAGAGCGAGGCAGGCAAGCAGAGTGATCGTCTGCGATACGAGGCTGCGTGCCGACAGCAAGAGGCGCAGTTCATCCTACTATCGGTAGGATGGGCGCTATGAGCGGTAGTAAGAAGTACTCGGTGAGCCTGCCCGAAGAGCTCGCGGAAACAATCCGGGCACAGGTAGGCCCGGGCGGCTTCTCCGCCTACATCGCCGAAGCACTCGAGCACCACGTCGCCATGGGCAAGCTCGGCGACATCGTCGATGACTACACCAGGGACCACGGGCCGCTGCCCCAGGAGGAAATCGACGCGGCCCGGGCCGCGCTGCGGCATGACAAGGACGGTCCGGCCGGGGCCGCCGCCTGATGCCGGGCACCCTGCTGCTGGACTGCGAAGGGTTGTCGAAGCTCTACCGCCGTGACCCGAAGGTCGTCATTTGCGTCGAAGCGGCGCGGTTGGAGAATATTCGTGTCGGCACGACCGCGATGACACGGCTGGAAGCCGAGTACGGCCGCGTCCCCCGGGGCAGGATCTCATGGGTGCTGTCCCGTCTCGACGTCCACGACGTCACTCGAACAGTCAGCGATGCCGCAGCCGAACTGCTCCGAGCGAACAACCTCCACGGCCACAAGTACGCTATCGACGCGGTGCTCGCAGCTATCGCCCTGGCCGCTGAACCACCGGTCACCATCGTGTCCTCCGATCCCGAGGATCTGACTTCGCTGTGCGGACCGGGGATCGGAATCATCAAGGTGTAGTGGCCGAACATTGCTGGGCCACCTGATTGACTTGGCGTCGTGTTCAATGTGATGTTCCATGAGCCGCGCATACCCCCCAATACCGGTAACGCAATACGGATGGCCGCTGGAACCGGGTGTGCGCTGCATCTGATCGAGCCGTTGGGGTTCGATCTGTCGGAGGCGAAGCTGCGGCGAGCGGGGCTGGACTACCACGATCTGGCGACGGTAACGGTGCATCCGAATCTGGGGGCTGCGTGGCAGGCGTTGCGGCCGGAGCGGGTGTTCGCATTCACCACGCAGGCCACCACCTGGTACACCGATGTGGCGTACCGGGCGGGTGATGTGCTGCTGTTCGGGACCGAACCGTCCGGGCTGCCCACGGAAGTGCTGGCCGACGAACACATCACGAAGCAGGTGCGGATACCGCTGCTGCCGGGGCGGCGGTCGATGAACCTGTCGAACGCGGCGGCGGTCACGGTGTACGAGGCGTGGCGGCAGCACGGGTTTCCCGGCGCGGTGTGAGCAGCGTCTCCTACTCGTCGATGTCGAAACGTTTGTGCCGGGACGCGGCGCCCGCGACGAGGCGGACGGCGCTTTTGGGGACGCCGTAGTGCTCGGCCAATAGTTCGATGGCGGCCTTGTTCGCCTTACCCTCCACTGCGGGGGCGCGCACGTACAGCTGGAGGGTGCCGTCGGGCAGGGTTTCGACGAGCGGGCCTTTACGGCTGTTCGGTTTTATCGTCGCCCGCACGGTGGTCACCGGATGCTCCTGGTTCTTTCTGCGTCTCGGTATCGGGAGTGCCTGCATCGTCGAAGCCGATCCCACGGCCGGAATCCGGTTCCCTCTCGGCGTCCGCCGCCCCTGCGTTGCCTGGCGAGGTGGTGGGTATGTCCCGTTCCCCGGTCGGGGTTTGCACGGTACCGCTCCCGGCGGCGTCCTGCAGCGGGTCTTCTGTGCGCTCAGCTTTGCCGGAATGTGTTGCGCCCGCAGCACCGGCGGCGCGATCGGAGCCCGCAGCCTCGGGGGCCGCCGTATGAGTCGAGCTCGCCGCGTCATCGGAAGCTGCGGTGTGGGCGGAGCCTCCCGTCGCAGACGACTGGCGCACCGCATCGCCCGGGTCGTTCACCGATGTGCCACCACGCCCTTTACTGATGCGCTGGGCCAATCCTGTGATGGCCCAGGCGATCACGCCGAGCACGGCGAGGAACCCGATCCACGGCACCGCTTTACCGGCGAACACGACCGCATCTTTCAACCAGTCCACCAGTGAGTTCCAGCCGAAGACGAGGCCGTCCCAGAAGTTGGCCGGCTCGTTGTCGGGTTTCGTGTCCGCGTCGGCGGTGATTGTGATGGTGAGGGTGGACAGCGCGATCTGATCGTCGAGGCGGCGTTTCTGGGCGGTGAGGCTGTCGAGTTCGCCTTGACGGCTGGCGAGAGCTTCTTCGGCGGCGATCAGGTCGGCAGTGTTGTCTGCGGCAGCGAGGAGGGCGCGCAGGCGGTCGACCGAGGCGCGTAAGGCGGCGATTCTGGCGTCGAGGTCCGCCCACTGCATGGTGACGTCGTCGCGGTTGGTGCCGACTTCGGTGACGCGGCCGATACTGCCGAGACCGTCGATGAAGGCGTCGGTACGGTCGGCGGGAATACGCACCGTGAGTTCGGCGCGCGGGAGGTCGTCGTCGGTGCCGGGTTGTTCGGTGCGGCGGTCGATGCGGCCGTCGAGCTCACGCACTCGGTCGGCGACGGAGCCCGCGGCGACGATCGGGTCGTCGGCGGTGATATCGACATTGCCGGTGACGACTTCTTTACGGTCGGTGGCCTGCTCGCCCGAGTCCTCGTACTGCGCTGGTGCCTGTTCCCGCAATCCCGGGGTCAGCGCGGGAGCGGGAGCGCCGGGCAACGACATCTCCGTTGACGTTGTCCCGTCACCGGATTCGCCACCGCATCCGGCGAGCAGCGCCGAACCGAGCAGGGCGATGACGAATACCGCAAGCTTGCGTGTGGACCTCCGCATGCGGGCAGCCTAATGGGCGCGGGTCATCCAGCCAGCCGTTCGGTGGATTCGACGTCCAATGCGGCCGAAACTTGTTCCAGGCCCGCGCGGATCACCCTGCCGTAGGCGTCGTCGGCGAGGACGTCGAGATGCCCTCTGGCGATGGCCAATTGCATACGAGCCGAATCGAAATCGCCGACCAGCCGGTGACTGTCGGCCAGGCTCAGATACAGCGCGGGCAGGAACCCGCGCAGCCCGTCGTCGAGCGGAACGCCGGGCGCGAATACGGCATCGAGGGCGCGCCGATCCCAGCGCAATGCCTCTTCGGCCGTGTCCTGGATATCGGCCAGATGGTGGGCGACCACACTGCGGTACAGCGGTTCGCCACTCGCGCCGATGTCGTCCCACAACGTGCGCAGCGCATATCGCGCCGCCTCCCGATCCACCCCGCCGAGCCGCACCGCGGCATAGATATCCGCCATCCGATCGTCCGTCATGGACTTCATTATCGCACAAGTGTTCGAATACGCGCGCATCTACAGCCAGGGAAAACGAAACTTTCTCCACCCGGTAGCCATCCTCTGGCCACTGAACTTACTTTGGAGTAAGTTCAAGCACGATCCGATCTGCGAGGGAACAGCGATGACGGCAACCAACAGCAGGGCGCGCGAACGGACGACGCCCGGAAAACACGACCTCACCGGGCGGCACGTGATGATCACGGGCGCCTCCTCCGGGATCGGACGGGCGGCAGCGGTAGCCGTCGCAAATAAGGGCGCCGTGGTGTTCCTGCTCGCGCGCCGCGACAAAGAGCTGGAAGACGTGGTCGCCGAGATCCGGTCCACAGGCGGCAGCGCCTACGGATACCAGTGCGATGTCACCGATTCCGCATCGGTCGAACAGGTGGTGCAGACCGTGCTGGACGAGCACGGTCGGGTCGACATGCTGGTCAACAATGCAGGCCGCTCGATCCGCCGGGCCATCCACCGCTCCACCGACCGGTTGCACGACTACGAACGCACCATGGCGGTCAACTACTTCGGTGCGTTGCGGTTGACGCTGGCGCTACTGCCGCAGATGCGGGAGCGCAAATTCGGTCATATCGTCAATATCAGCAGCGCCGGAGTGCAGGTCGCGACACCGCGGTATTCGGCGTATCTGGCCAGCAAGGCGGCCTTGGACAAGTTCACCGAGGTCGCCGCCGTGGAGACCATGGCAGACGGGGTCACGTTCACCACCATCCATATGCCGCTGGTGCGCACCCCGATGATCGCTCCCACCGGCCATCAGGGGCCTGCCGAATCACCGGAATGGGCGGCGGCCACGATCGTGCGCGCCCTCATGGAACGCCCCAAACGTATCGATGTGCCGCTGGGCACTATTGCCGAATACGGCGCTCTGCTCGCCCCCAAACTGCGCGACCGCATCATGCATCGCTATTACCGGGCCCTGCCCGATTCCCCCGCCGCCAAGGGCAAGCAAGCACCCGAGCCCGAGCCGACGGCCCCGGCCGGGCCCTCGACCACCCGGCCCCGGTCGACCACCCGCAGGCTCGCTGGCACCGCTCTGCGACGCGCTGCCCGGTGGGTACCCGGCACTCATTGGTAAATACGCGCCCGGACAGACACTCGACGACTTCCCACCGCTGACGGGAACAGGAACCCGCACATATCCCTCGTGTGCTGTTAACTAAGCCGTTGCCGGAAGGTGGCTCACCGCTCGCACGCGATGAACAGAATTCCGGAGTGGAAAACACATACGGAAAGCGCTGGTGCTGATGGTCGTTTATCACCGAACCGAGCAGAGCGCATATCGGCACGGAGTCTTTCCGGACGAACACGGACGGTTCGGGCCATTCGGTGGTCGGTATGTGCCCGAAGGACTGATGGCTGCGCTGATCGAATTGGATGCCGCGTACCGGGAGGCCAGGGCGGACCCCGAGTTCATGAGCGAACTCTCCGAGCTGCTGCGTGAACGCGTCGGCAGGCCCACGCTGCTGCACCGGGTTCCGCGGTTCGCAGAAACGCTCGCGGTGCCCGGCATACGGGTTTACCTCAAACGTGAGGACATGACCCATACCGGCGCGCACAAGATAAACAATGCGCTCGGACAGGCGTTGCTGGCGAAGCGAATGGGCAAGTCTCGCATCGTTGCAGAAACCGGCGCGGGCCAGCACGGGGTAGCGGTTGCGACGGTATGCGCGATGCTCGGCCTGTCCTGTGTGGTCTACATGGGCTCCGACGATATGCGCAGGCAGGAATCCAATGTGCTGCGGATGGAACTGCTCGGTGCCGAGGTGCGAGCGGTACGCACCGGGAACCGCAGGCTCAAGGACGCGATCAGCGAATCGGTGCGCGACTGGATAGCCACTCTCGCGACCACCCACTACCTGTTCGGCACGGCCGGAGGTCCGGCTCCCTACCCGCAGATAGTGCGGGACTTCCAGACGATGATCGGCGCGGAAGCCAGAACTCAGATCCTCGCCGCCGAAGGCAGGCTCCCCGATTACGTGGTGGCGTGTGTGGGCGGCGGCAGCAACGCGATCGGCGCATTCCATGCGTTCGCGGCCGATCCGAGGGTCGGGCTGATCGGTGTGGAGGCGGCAGGTCACGGCGTCGGCACCGGCGCGCACGCAGCGACACTGAGCGCAGGCAGCCCAGGCGAAATGGACGGCTCCTACAGCTATCTGCTACAAGACGAAGACGGCCAGATCGCCCGCACCCACAGCATCGCGGCCGGTTTGGATTACCCAGGTGTCGGGCCAGAGCTGAGCTATCTCAAGGACACCGGGCGCATGATCGGGGGATCCGCGACCGACGACGCCGCACTGCGCGGGTTGTGGACGCTGAGCCGCAGCGAGGGAATCATCACCGCCCTCGAATCCGCACACGCAGTCGGCTATCTGATCGAGGCGGCCGAGCGCGGCGAACTACCCACGGGTTCGGTAGTGGTGCTGTGCGTATCCGGCCGCGGCGACAAAGACCTGGACATCGCAGCCGAGCGGCTTGGCCTTCGCTCAGCGGGCTGAGCCCTACCCGACGGTGGGGCCTCGCACATATCAGCGGTCGAATATCCGGTCGGCGGGATCGAGCAGACCGAAGGCGCCGGAAATCTGCGCGCACAACCGCCACGGGCGATCACCGTCGGTCTGGGCCTTACCACTGGTCAGGATGGCTCCGGACAGTCCGCGGGCCGGGTCGGCCCAACCGTACTGGGTGGTCAAACCGCTGCGGCCGAAATGCGATTCGGTATCACGCCCGAATTTCGACTTCCGCGCGCCCAATTCGTAACCGGCCTGACTCACCCGGCCCGCCACACCCGGAATCCGCTTGGCGGGCTGGATTGCGGCACGCAGCGTTTCCGGTTTCATCATTCGAACGCCGTCCAATTCCCCTCCGCGAGCGAGCATTTCATAGAACCGAGACAGTTCTAACGCAGTGGTGACCAGATTGCCCGACGGCAACTCCGCAGTGAAGAATGCTCGGGTGGCCGATTCCGTTATCGCGCCGCTCATCCCGCCGCCCAGTGCTTTACCTGCCAGGTAATTCGCCATTCGAGACGGTTTCGGGCCGGTTTTCACACTCGGGACAACTTTGCTGACGTCCTCGGGACGCACCCCGAAGTTGTTCCAGCGGAACCCCAGCGGCTCGAGCACCCGCTCGGCCAGGTGCTCGCGCATCGTTTTACCGGTAGCCCGCCGCACCAGTGACCGCTGGATGAGGCCGCTGGTCAGCGCATGATAGGCGCGGAACCGCCCGGACGGCCAGCTCGGCGTCAGATCGGCCAGCGCCCGATCCGCGGCTTCCTCGTCGACCACCAGCTGGTAACCGCGGTGGGGGCCGGTGACGAACGGGATCCCCGCTGAATGCGACAGGACGTCACCGATGGTGATCTTGTCCTTACCGTTGGCGGCGAACTCGGGAATATGCGCACACACCGGATCGTCCAACCCGAACGCACCCTGTTCGATCAGCATGAACATCACCGCCGCCGCAACACCTTTGGCGGTGGAGAACCCACAGAACGGCATATCCGGTGTAATGAGCACCCGCTCGGCGTCCGGCCCGTCGCCCGGCGCATTGCCCCAGCCGTGCCCGATCGCCCGATTCAGCACGATTTTGCCGTTCCGCCGCAGACATATCTGGATCGCGGGCGTGGTGCCCATCCGATACCACGACTGCACCGACGCCCAGATCGCCTCGACCACCGCCGGGGTCACTCCCGCATCGGCCGGGTCGTCCTCATGCCCGGATGTCGTCACCGAATCCAGATCAGTAGCGATGGTCACCAGCGAGCCAGCAAGTGCATTCACCCAGCCCAGCATAACCACGCCCGACCCGGACGCCCGGCGAGTCCGTCAGGCGAGGAACGGCAGCACCGCGGCGGCGAAGGGGTGGTAGCGGTCTCGGTGGATGCTGTGACCGCAGGTGAAAGTGCGCACCGTGCAGTCCGGGATGGTGGTGCGCAGGGTATCGAGCTTCTCGGGGTCGACCATGCCGCCGGGGCCGCCGCGCAAGAAAAGAGTGCGGGCGGTGATATCGGGGAGACGTTCCCACCATTCGGGGTGGGGTTTGCGGAATTGCTCCAGGGCGGTGCCGGTCATGGCGCGATCGAAGGCGAGGACCGCGCGCGGGTGACGGACCAGACTGCTGGTGGCGTGCCACAGTTCCGCGGCGGTCGGGAAACGGCGGGTCAGTTTCATTTCCTCCGTACCGGAGCGCAACGGCAGCGGGCATTCCTCGATCACCAGGTTGCGCACCATATCGGGGCGTTCCTGGGCGATACAGGACACCGCGAAACCGCCGAGGGAATGGCCGACCAGATCGACCCGCGACAACGCCAGGTACTCACACAGGCGGAGCACGTCTGCACCGAATTCGGCGAACAGGTACGAGGAGGTGTGCGAGCTGCGCCCGTGCCCGCGCAGATCGGGGACGACCACCCGGCGGCCGGTGCGCACCAGCGCCCGCGCGAATCGTTGCCAGGTATGGCCGTCGCCACCCATACCGTGCACCAGCACCACCGGCACACCGTCACCCACGACAGTATCCCGGTAGGCGAGGCGCACACCGTCGAACTGGGCCCACGACACGGTCGAATACACGGCCTCCGAGCGTACCGGCCGGACCTGCCCCCGGTCGCTCATAGCGACCGTCCACACACCGACGAGCACTGCCGCCACTCCACCGGATCGGCGACGGCAGTCGACCGCGCAGCTGCGCCGCCCATCTCCACCGCCGCCAGCAAACCCAGCCGCGGCACCCCGGCTAAACGCCGCGTGTCCGCCCTCCCTGGTGGCGCGGCCAGCAGTGCGCCCGTCCGAATACGGCATCGCCGAGCCTTCGACCACACCGCTGCCGGGCAGTATCCGGCTGTCGCAGAGAAACTGCCAGCACCTCATGTCTATTCGCCGTGTGGGGCAGCGACGCGGCCACCGTTCCCGCGATGGACGTCGACATGCCGCCCAACTCCGCCGGTCTCTCCGGCGACGCACGCCAGCTTCCTGTGAACCCGTCGCATCACCTACCTCTATGACGGATACCTGGATGCTGGATGAGCCCAGCACCGTTTCAGCTACCGATCTTTATCGAATATATGTTCCATATTCACCCTGCGGAAAGCACCTCACACAACTGAGCGAGGGCCGTAACGGCTACCTACGACGTAACGTCGTGAAGATCATCACGGACCACCGGTCATAAGCCCGAAACCGGCCAGCTACCACCGATTTCAGCTAGTCTCGCAGCATGATCGATCGTCCCCGCTCCATCGTCGGCCCGGATTATCTGGTGGCCGGCCGTTATCGCCTGCAGTCGAAAATCGGCGGCGGTGGCATGGGCGCGGTATGGCTCGCGCACGATCGGCTGCTCGACCGCGATGTCGCCATCAAACAGGTGCTGTCCACCGCCGGGCTGGACGCAGCCGAAGCCAACCGGATCCGCGAACAGATCGTGCACGAGGGCCGGGTGGCGGCCAAGCTGTCGCACGAGCACGCCATCGCCGTCTACGACGTGGTGCTGGAGGCGGGCGAACCCTGGCTGGTGATGGAGCATTTACCCTCGCGCAGCGTCGCCAAGGCATTGGCGCTGGTCGATACGCTGCCGCCGATCGAGGTCGCCCAGATCGGCGCCCAGGTGGCCGATGCGCTGGCCGCCGCGCATGCCGCGGGCATCGTGCACCGCGATATCAAACCCGGCAATATCCTCGTCGCCGACCGCGGGCAAGCCGTCGGTATGGCCAAACTCAGCGACTTCGGCATCTCCCGCAGTGTCAGCGAGGCCAGCGACGAACCGGACGGCGTGATCACCGGAACCCCCGCCTACCTACCACCTGAGGTGGCCCGCGGGGCACAACCGACCGAGGCCAGCGATGTGTTCTCCCTCGGCGCCACCCTCTACACCGCGGTCGAGGGGCAGCCGCCCTTCGGTTTCGACGACGACAGCGGCGCCATCGTGGAACGCGCTGCCATGGCGCAGATCATCCCGCCTACCCGCAGCGGCATGCTCACCGATGCACTACTCCACATGATGGAGCCCGCTCCGCAACGCCGCCCGACAATGGCCGAGGCGAGAGACGAAATCCTCACCGCAGCTTTCGGTCCCGGAACCGGCCCGTACATCCTCGGTGCTCCAGTGCGCACCGAAGACGGCACCATCCCGGCCTGGGCGGCCCGCAACTCCGCGTCCGGCTTGCGCAGCCCGCATTCCGCGCCGCTGCCCCGCCGCAGTCCGCACACCCGCACCGGAGCCACCGCGGTGCCTGCTCCGCAACGGGCCAAGAGCTCACAGCAGGGTAACGCCCCGCTCGCCATCACCATCGGTCTGCTGATCGGGTTGATCATCATCATCGTGGTGCTCGTCGCGGTGATGTAGCAGCTGCCTTCAGCCGGCGCGATTCAGTCGATTCTTCTGCGATGCGCCCAGCGGGTCAGCGCGTTCCGGTTGGACTGCTGGGTTTTGCGGAGCACATTGGAGGCGTGAGTTTCCACGGTTTTCACCGAAATGAACAGGGTTTCGGCGATTTCTCGGTAGGTGTAGCCGCGCGCGAGCAGGCGCAGCACTTCCAGTTCCCGTGGGGTCAGCGAATCCAGTTCCGGATCCAGCGGAGGTTCCGGGGCCGGTGATTTCCCGGTGAACGAATCCAGCACGAAACCGGCCAGGCGCGGGCTGAACACCGCGTCACCGCCCGCGACGCGGCGGATGCCCTCGGCCAGTTCGGCACCGGAAATGGTTTTGGTGACATAACCGCGCGCGCCCGCCCGGATCACCGCGATCACGTCTTCCGCCGCATCCGACACGCTCAACGCCAGGCATACCGGGCCGTCGGCGATACCGTTCAGCACGGCGACACCCCCACCGTCAGGCATATGCACGTCGAGCAGAACGACATCGGGACGCGCGGCATTGATCCCGGCAACGGCCTCGGCCACCCCACCTGCCTCCCCGACCACTTCCATATCGTTTTCCCGGCTCAGCTCCGCCCGCACCCCGGACCGGAACACGGCGTGATCATCGACCAGAAAAACCCGCACGCTCACCTGCTTCTCCTCACCGGCAGCCGTTTCCGGCCGCCGCCACCGCGCCCCGGCATCCGGGACCATTCCCTGTCATCGGTACCACACCTGCGGCCACTGGTCCGCCCGGTTACGCACACGGCCGTGCCCGCCGACCATGCAGCCGCACGCTCCACGTCGAACACGCGCACACTTTCTCCGGCGCCACGGCCGCAGGTTCTCGTCGTAGGCCGCCTGGCCGGGTTTCGCATTGCTGCTGATTCACTCGCACGAAATGCAGATCACGAATGCGCGCCAGGAGCTCGCACATACTCGGTGCGGTTTTCGAATACGGTGGCCGTGCCGTTCCCCTCGGCGGGGTCGCCGGTGTTGCGCCCGTCGTCATCGGGATCACCGCGGGCCGGTTCGGCTTGTTCGCGCTGCTCTTCGGAGTCGGTGCGCGGCAGAGTGATCCGCACCTCGGTACCGCGCCCCGGTGTGGACAGGATCTCCACCTGCCCGCCGCGGCGTTCCACGCGGGCGCGAATCGATTTCGCAACCCCCTGCCGGTCCGCGGGGACCTCGGCCGGATCGAATCCCGCACCGCGGTCGCGCACGAACACGCTCACCTGATGTGGCTCCACCTCGGCGAACAGGTCGATCTCCGTAACGCCTGCATGTTTGGCGGCATTGACCAATGCTTCCCTTGTCGCCCCGAGGATCGCGGTGAAATGCTCTTTCGGCAGCCCGGAACCGGTGTCGCCGCCGTCCATCGACACATCGCCGACGGTGACTGGCGCCACCTTCACCCCGTGATCGTCCTCGACCTCGCCCGCGATGGTGCGCAACGCCACCGCCAGGCTGGAGTGGGTCGGACCGGTGTCCTCGAACAGCCAGCGGCGCAGTTCGCGTTCCTGGCTGCGCGCCAACCGCAGCACCTCCTGCTGGTCGCCTGCCTGCCGCTGGATCAGCGCCAGCGTCTGCAAAACCGAATCGTGCAGGTGGGAGGCGATCTCTTCGCGTTCCTCGTTGCGGATGCGGGCGGCGCGTTCGGCGTTGAGGGCATGCATCATGCGCAGCCACAGCGGCACCGTCAGCAGACCCGCACCGATCAGGGTGACCGCCACGGCCAGCAGCGCGGACCCGAGCGAATTCAGATCGATCCTGGCCAGCACCACCACCGCGAGACCGGCCACGATGAGCAAGGCTCCCGCCACGATGCGCGACCAGGTCACCACCGACGGCCGCGCGGGCAGCCCGAGCAGCGACCGTGGCCCATCTGCATCGTATTCGCGCCACACCAGAGCGGCGCCGACCGCGACCACGATGATGGGTGCGACAGCTTTCGCCGCGGTCCCGCTGAGCACCCAGGACACCGCCACCGACAGCCCGAGCCCGAGCAGCGCCAGCCCGATCGCCTGCCGCCGCTCCTGCCCGGAAACCTGCCGCTCGTCCGAGCCTCCCGGAGTGAAGATCCACAGCAGCCCGTAGGCGACAGTGCCCGCCCCCGCCAGCGCGGACAACAGCACGAAGGCAACCCGCACCTTGAACACGTCGACCCCGAGATGGTCGGCGATCCCCCCGGCCACACCACCGATGACCCGTCCCCCCGAGCGCCGCACCAGCCGCCCCCGCGCCGCAGGATCCACCTCCCGCACGGCACCGAATCCCCGTGAGTCGAACGCTGGCACAGACGGGTACATACTTCCGATACTGGCATGCCTGCCATCACCGCAGCCATGGGGAAGAACCCTGATTTCCGCCCTACGTCGCTCGGCATCGGTCAACGGACACCTTCCTGCGTCCAGGCCGTCAGGCAGCGCGGTGAGCTGCGTAAACCGTGGACTGTATAACCGAGACGGCCCATCGGTGCCGCTCACCGGTGGTGTGCCGACCCCACGGTCTGTAGCCGACCACGGGGTGTTCTCACCGCCAGCGGTCGATCGGTTCCAACCATATGGCGCTGTGGCGTGCTCGGCGCAGAGCGCCCACCACATGGACGTGTACCGCTTTCCGATCACAGCGCACTGGCCGACTCCTCGCGTGGGCCCGCAGTACCCGCCGTAGCGAGTGCCTGTACAGCTCGCAGGCCGGTGGAACGTCGATGCGGGAAACCGGTTGCCCGCTGCTCGGCCCGGCACTGGAATGTATGCATGTTTCCTGAGTCGAATCTGTCCGGGCGCGTCGCGATCGTCACCGGGGTCAGCCGCAGGCAAGGGATCGGCTTCGCGGTCGCGCGACGGCTGGCGGCGATGGGCGCGCAGCTGTATCTCACCCACTGGGTGCCCCACGACCGGGAGCAGCCGTGGGGTGCCGACAATATCGACGAGCTGTACCGCGAACTGGCGGATACCACCCGGGTGGTCGGGCGCAGCGTCGACTTCGCCGACCCGGACGCGCCGCAGCAGGTCGTCGACGACGCGGTCGCGGAGTTCGGACAGGTGGACGTGCTCGTCGCCAACCACGCCCGCAGCGGCGGCGATGGCTCGCTGTTCGAGATCGACACCACGATGCTCGACGGCCACTGGGCTGTCGATGCGAGGTCGGTGCTGTTGCTCACCCAGGCGTTCGCCCGCCGGTACCGCCCGGAGCAAGGCGAGGTCCCGGACCGGGGCCGGGTCATCTGGATGACTTCGGGACAGCATCTGGGCCCGGCGCGCATCGAGGTCGCCTACGCGGCGGCGAAATCGGTGCTGGCGGGTATGACCCAGACGGTCGCCGCCGAGCTGATCGAGCGCGGCATCCTGCTCAACACCGTCAATCCCGGACCGGTGGATACCGGTTTCCTGACGGCCACCACCACCGATCTGGACCTGTCGATGGTCGAGGAGGTGCGACGCGCCTTCCCGCGCGGCCGGGTGGGCGAGCCGGACGACCCCGCCCGCCTCATCGCCTGGCTGATCAGCGACGCCGGCCGCTGGGTGGTCGGCCAGGTAATCGACTCGGAAGGGGGATTCCGTCGTTCTCGCTGGTAGCGAGAACGACGGTTACCGGAATGCAGGATGCCCGGTCAGCTGCTGGCCGATGACGAGCTGATGCACTTCCGAGGTCCCCTCATAGGTGAGCACCGATTCGAGATTCGCCGCATGCCGCATGACGGGGTATTCGAGGCTGATGCCGTTGGCTCCGAGCAGGGTGCGGCATTCGCGGGCGATGGCCAGCGCCTCGCGCACATTGTTCAGCTTGCCGAGGCTGACCTGTTCCGGCCGGAGCTCATGCGCATCCTTCAGCGCTGCCAGCCGCAGCGCGAGCAGCATGCCTTTACCGAGTTCGAGCGTCATATCGGCGAGTTTGAGCTGGGTCGCCTGGTAGCCGGCCAACGGTTTGCCGAAGATGGTGCGGTCCTGGGTGTAGGCGATCGCGGTCTCCAGGCAGTCACGGGCCGCGCCGAGCGCGCCGAAGACGATCCCGTACCTGGCCTCGCTCAGGCAGGACAGCGGCCCGGACAGGCCCCGCGCCTCCGGCAGCATCGCCGCGGCGGGCAACCTGACGTCGTCGAGCACGAGTTCACTGGTCACCGAGGCTCGCAGCGACAGTTTCCTGGTGATCTCCGGGGCGGAGAAGCCAGGAGTATCGGTGGGTACGACGAACCCGCGGATCTTGTCGTCGGTCTGCGCCCACACCACCGCGATATCGGCGACGGAACCGTTGGTGATCCACATTTTGGTGCCGTTGAGCACCCAGTCCGCACCGTCGCGGCGGGCAAAAGTGCGCATCCCGCCGGGATCGGAACCGAAATCCGGCTCGGTGAGACCGAAACAACCCACGACCTCGCCTGCTGCCATCCGCGGCAGCCACTCCTGCTTCTGCTCCTCCGAACCCCACCGCCAGATGGCGAACATGGCCAGCGAGCCCTGCACCGAGACCAGACTGCGCAATCCCGAATCGGCGGCTTCGAGCTCCATACAGACCAGCCCGTATGCGGTGGCGCTGGTTCCCGCGCAGCCGTAGCCGTCCAAGTGCATACCGAGCACACCGAGTTTGCCGAGCTCACGCGCCAGTTCCCGAGCGGGGATCGAGGCGTTCTCAAACCAGTCGGCCAGGTGCGGGCGCAGCCGGTCGGCAGTGAAATCGCGCACCGTGTCGCGGAGGGCGCGGTCTTCGTCGTCGATCAGTTCCTCGACGCCGAACAAATCGAGCGGACGCTGCGGGGTAACCATGAGCGGGTTCCTTTCCAAAGAATCAGCGGAAACGTCGGTACCGGTCTCGGCGCGGCCGATGAGCAGCTTCTGGCGTCGGCTGGTGCCTCATGGCGGGTCGCCATGCGGGCGTGACGCAGATACTTCGGCACCGGATATTCCCATGACAGGTACCCGCTCTCTGCCCGGAGGCCGGGACTGCTGTTGCTCGGCAGTGAGGGCAGTTCCATCATGACTCCTGAGTCGGTGCCCGGCGAGGTTGATCGATTGCCCGCCGCGGTATGGATCGCGCGAGTGCCGCGGCGAGCAGCCGGGTGAATTCGGCCTCGTCCACCGCAGCGGACGGCGAGGTACCAGCGGGGTATCGCTGCGCACGCTCGCAAGGAGCGATCAGGAGTTTTCAGGGTTCACCCCGATGCGCGGACAAGCCGTCTGAGCGGAACATGGGTGCATGACGAAGACGAGCTTCGGCGATCAGGTGCAGCAGATGTGGCAGACACGTCCGGTTCGATTGCCGCGGCAGGGACCGATCGCCGGTGTCGCGGCCGGGTTCGGACAACGCTACGGCGTCGACCCCGTGCTGGTACGGGTCGCGTTCGTGGTGTCGACAATCTTCGGCGGCGCGGGCCTCGTGCTCTACCTGCTCGCATGGCTGCTGTGCCGCGAAGGCGCCGACCAGTCCTCGGCGGCCGAGGCGCTGATCGGCAAGGGCCACAGCTCGCAATCGCAAACCAAAACGGTCGTGCTGGTGGTGGCGCTGGCCATTGCGGTGAGCACAATGGGGCCGGTCGGGGTCGGGCTCGGCGGATCGGGCGTAATCGGTGTGGCGCTGATGCTGTCGGCCTGGTGGATGCTGCACATGCGCACCCCCGAACCGCCCGCACCCGCTTTCGGCGCGACTGACGGCGGTTTCACCGGTACCGGGTACCCGGGAGCCGTGTTCCCGCCGGCCGGTCAAAGCCCGGGCTTCTACGGCCAGTACACGCCGTACACCAAACTCCCCGACCGCTACGTGCCGGATACCTCACCGACCGCTTCCGACGCTGTCGTACTCGACAAAACCCACTCTCCGCGAGGCACAGAAACACCAACGCCTGACCCGACCGGCATCGATTCAGCGACCTCCGGGAGTCACCCCGGCAGCTCAGCGTCCGACACCACGCCGATCCCGGGTCAGAACGTCCGTCCCGCCACGACCGCCGCGGTCGGCGGCAGCCTCCCGCACGTCGACGACCTGAACACCCCCCGCAGCGAACAGAATTCAGTGCACGGCGACGACCCGAACTCGGGACCCGACGACGATCAGGACGTCGATTGGACGGCAGATACAGCCCGAATCGGGCAGGAGCCGGACGGCGAGGCGACCGGAGACATGGCAGGCAACAGGGATGAGGACGGCAACATGGGCAACGCAGATGGCGGCGCAACCGGCTGGCCCGGCGGCGACACGACCGGCACCCCAAGCAGCGACGCAACCGGCAACCCAGGCGGCGACGCGGGCGGCAGGCAGGTAGGAGACGTGGTCGCCGACAACAGGGCCGCGCAGATCGAATCCGATCGATCCGGCTCGGCGACCGAGACAGCCGTTCTCAGCGTGCCGGGTGGATCCGCTGAATCGGGGACCAGCGCGACGGAAGCGATAACGAGCAGCACCGTACGGTTCGAGAAGACGGCAACAACAGGTCCGTCTGCACCCCGGGTACCCTCCACCCCGACAGCCACCCAGGGCCGCACCCCGCCGTCCTGGGACCCGCTCGGCGCCGCGCCGCTGGCCTGGAACCTCCCCGCACCAGCCCCCACCCGAACCGTCGCCGAACGACCGCCGAAAAAACCGCGCTCCCGGTTCACCCCGGTGGTGCTCGGCCTGGCCATGCTCGCCGCCGCGGGCGCGGGCGCAGCAGCCGCCGCCGGAGTGGACTGGATGACCCCGGGCCGCATCGCAGCCGTCGCGCTGGCAGTGGTCAGTATCGGCCTGGTATTCGGTGCGTTCACGCGCCGCGGCTACGGCCTGGTGACGGCGGCCGTCCCGCTGGCCGTATTCGTCGTGCTGGCCTCGATGATCGGGCCGATCGACTTCGACAACGCCGCCATGGGCGAACGGACCTGGGCTCCCGTCACGGTTGCCGACTTGCAGCCGGAATACACCGTCACCATGGGCTCGGGCACCCTCGACCTGCGAACCCTCGAATTGACCGAAAACCGCAGCGTCGACGTCTCGGTGCGGATGGGCGAGGCGCTTGTGCTGGTGCCGGAGAATATGAACGTCCGCGCAGGCTGCTCGGTTCGCATGGGCGAAGCCCACTGCCCCGACGGGCTGATCGGGCCAGGCGGCGACGCCCCCGTACTGACCTTGAACGTCGACGTCTCAGCTGGAGAAGCGGAGGTGCGCCGTGGCTGACCCCAACACCCACCGACAAGACCGCCGGAGTACATACCGCACATCCCGCGACGGAACAGCACTACCGCTGCTGCTCATCGGCCTGCTCGCGCTGGCATTAAGCGTCTGGACACTGGCAGGCCCGACAGTGTGGTCCACGGCGGGCATGATCCCGGTCGGCTGGATCCTGATCGCCGGGGCCATCATCGTCGGTCTGCTGCTGGTGGTTGCCCCAGGTAAACGCCGCTGAATCGCGGGGCGGTCACTCCCACTCGATGGTGCCCGGCGGTTTGCTCGTCACATCGAGCACCACCCGGTTGACGTCGGGCACCTCGTTGGTGATGCGGGTGGAGATCCGCTCCAGCACCTCGTAGGGCAGCCGCGTCCAATCGGCAGTCATCGCATCCTCGCTGGTGACCGGGCGCAACACGATCGGATGCCCATAGGTGCGGCCGTCGCCCTGCACTCCGACGCTGCGCACGTCGGCGAGCAGCACCACCGGGCACTGCCAGATCTGGCTGTCCAGGCCGGCGGCGGTGAGTTCCTCGCGCGCGATGGCGTCGGCCTGGCGCAGCGTCTGCAACCGGTCCTCGGTGACCTCGCCGACAATGCGGATCGCCAGCCCCGGCCCGGGAAATGGCTGCCTGGCCACGATCTCCTCGGGCAGACCCAGCTCCCGGCCGACCGCGCGCACCTCATCTTTGAACAGCAGCCGCAGCGGCTCGACCAGCTCGAACTCCAGATCTTCCGGGAGCCCGCCCACATTGTGGTGCGATTTGATGTTCGCGGTGCCGCTGCCCCCGCCGGATTCCACCACATCCGGGTACAGGGTGCCCTGCACCAGGAATTCGACCTCAGGCACCGCGCCGTCGACGGTGTGCTCGCCGACAACCTCCGAGACAGCGTCCTCGAAGGTGCGAATGAACTCGCGGCCGATGATCTTGCGCTTCTCCTCCGGGTCGGTAACCCCCTTCAGCTCACCCAGAAACTTGCCCACCGCGTCCACGGTCACCAACCTGGCTCCGGTCGCGGCAACGAAATCCTGCTGCACCTGCTCACGCTCCCCTGCACGCAACAGGCCGTGGTCGACGAACACACAGGTCAGCCGGTCGCCGATGGCGCGTTGCACCAGCGCCGCGGCGACCGCGCTGTCAACGCCGCCAGACAGCGCGCAGATCGCGTGCCCGGCACCGACCTGCGCGCGCACGTTCTCGATCAGCGTCTCGGCAATACTGGCCGGAGTCCACTTCGCCGGAATCCCAGCCATCTCATGCAAGAACCGGCTGAGCACCTGCTGCCCATGCGGCGAATGCAGCACCTCAGGGTGGTACTGCACGCCCGCCAAGCGGCGGGCGCGATGCTCGAAAGCCGCAACCGGGGCGCCGGGAGTGGTGCCGGTGACCTCGAAACCCTCCGGCGCGTCGGTCACCGCGTCGCCATGACTCATCCACACCGGCTGAACCGACGGCAGACCGCCGTGCAGCAGCCCACCGTCGCTATCGAGTTCGGTGCGGCCGTACTCGCGCGTTCCGGTATTGGTGACGGTGCCACCCAGCGCCTGTGCCATCGCCTGGAAGCCATAGCAGATCCCGAAAACCGGCACGTCCAGCTCGAACAGACGCGGATCCAGCCGCGGCGCATCCTCGGCGTACACGCTGGCAGGCCCCCCGGACAAGATCACCGCCTGCGGCCGCCGCTCGGCGATCTCCTCCACCGACGTGGTATGCGGAACCACCTCGGAGTAGACACTCGCTTCGCGGACCCGGCGGGCGATCAACTGCGCGTACTGCGCACCGAAGTCGACAACGAGGACGGGTCTCTGGGTTTGCGTCACCCGCACAGTCTAGTGAGCCAGGAAAACGGCCGACACACCCCGGCAGTGCGTGGCTATCCTCTATCCGTGCCATTCGCTCACGCGATCGATGCCGACATCCACTACGAGGACACCGGCGGCAACGGGCCGATAGTGCTGCTGGCGCACGAATTCTTCATGGACCACACCATGTTCGCCGCACAGAAGGCAGCGCTCGCACCGGAGTTCCGCATCGTCACCTGGGACGCCCGCGGTCATGGCCGCACCCGCGACCGCGGACTACCGTTCACCTACTGGACCGCGGCCCGCGACGCACTGACCGTGCTCGACCATCTCGGCGCCGAACGCGCCGTCGTCGGCGGCAGCGCCCAAGGCGGCTTCACCGCGCTGCGCACCGCGCTGCTGGCTCCCGAACGGGTATCGGCGCTGATCCTGATCAGCACCGAAGCACACGGCTGCGTCCCCCAACAATGGACACATACCCGGCGCTTCCTGGACGAATGGTACGACGACAACACCCGTGCACAAGCAGTCGAACGGCTGGCCGAGTGGCTCATCGGCGACGACGACCGGCACCGGCACACCTGGTCACAACGGTGGCTCGACCACGACAGCACTGGTATCGAAATGGCCGCGGGCTGCCTGCTCGACCGGGAATCGGTCACCGAACGGCTCACCGAAATCGCCTGCCCCGCACTGGTTGTGCACGCCACCGCCAGCGGAATCGCCCGCGAACGCGCCGAGCACCTCGCCCGCGAGATCCCCGGCTCGATGTACCTGGAAATCGACGGCGGCAGGCCCGGGGTCACCATCACCCACCCGGAACCGGTGAACCAGGCCATCCGAGGATTCCTGCGGGCCCGCCGCATCTCACCGCGCGGGCTGTCTTCGCTTCGCGGCGCTCGCGGGGCCCTGCGTGGTCACGCTCCGCTACCACCTGCGGGCCCGTCGCTCCCGCCGCTGGGCTGATCGGCGGCGCTCGCGGGGCTCTGCGTGGTCACACTCCGCCTCCGGGCCCGTCGCTCCCGCCGCAGGCGACATCAGGCCCTGACGCTCAAGCCGACTTTCTGGAACTCCTTCAGATCCGAATACCCGGCTTTCGCCATCGAACGACGCAGTCCCCCAACAAGATTCAACGACCCGAACGGGTCATCGGACGGACCGAAAAGCACCCGCTCCAGGCTCGGCCGCACCGGCTCACCGGCCTCCGAGGCACCCAACTCCCACGGATCGTCCACCCGCAGTAGCAACCCGCGCGGCACCGAAGGATGCGCCGCCGCCGCCGGCCAATACCAGCCACGCCCCGGAGCCTGGGCAGCCGCGGCCAACGGCACACCGATCATCGCGGCATCCGCACCGCACGCGATCGCCTTCGCCAACCGACCGGACGTAATGATATCGCCATCGGCGATGACGTGCACATAGCGACCCCCGGTCTCGTCCAGGTAATCCCGCCGAGCAGCCGCGGCATCCGCGATCGCCGTCGCCATAGGCACGCCGATACCCAGCACCTCACCGGTGGTGGTCGCACCCGGATACGAACCGCAACCCACGATCACACCCGCGGCTCCCGTACGCATCAGATGCAGGGCAGTCCGATGATCACTCACCCCACCCGCCACGACCGGCACATCCAGTTCGGCGATGAACGTCTTCAGGTTCAACGGCTCACCATCGCCCACATGCTCGGCCGAAATGATCGTGCCATGCACCACCAGCAGATCGATCCCCGCCTGCACCAGCGCCGGAGTCAACGCCTGCGCGTTCTGCGGGCTCACCCGCACCGCCACCGTCACACCCGCGGCACGCACCTGCGCCACCGCCGCCGCCAGCAGATCCGGCTGCATCGGCGCCGCATGCAACTCCTGCAGCAACGCGATCGCACGCTTATACCCGCCCTTACCGGCCAATTCCAGCAACTGCTCGATCTTCGCGGCCACATCCGCATGCCGCGCCCACAACCCCTCCCCATTGATGATGCCCAAACCACCCAGCTTGCCCAGCTCGATGGCGAACTCCGGCGACACCAACGCATCCGTCGGATGCGTCAAAAACGGGATATCGAACCGGTAGGCGTCCAACTGCCACGCCAGCGACACCTGCTTCGCCGAACGAGTCCGCCGCGACGGGACGATATCGACATCATCCAACTCATAGGTACGCCGAGCCGTCCGGCCCATACCGATCTCGACCATGTCGCGCACGCGCATCTCCTGTGTTTATTGGCCGCGCCTCCGGCGCGGCGGTTCGCGGCCCCTTAGGGCTCGCGTTTCCGTGCCCGCGACTCACGCCTTCGGCGCATGCGCGAGGGTCGGACGTCCGTCCGCCCCGGCGCTCCTAGCTGCGGGCAAGGAAACACGAGCCGGGCCGCGAACGGCGCTCGTAAGACTCGCG
Organism: Nocardia donostiensis; assembly: GCF_002081715.1. Classification (GTDB taxonomy): domain Bacteria; phylum Actinomycetota; class Actinomycetes; order Mycobacteriales; family Mycobacteriaceae; genus Nocardia; species Nocardia donostiensis. Next base: position 83,193 of record NZ_MUKP01000027.1, read on the forward strand.
CGGGCAGGGTTGCTTATCAGCTGGTCAGCTGTGCGAGTCCCGTATCTGAACCATACACATCTCACAGGCCGGCTCAGATGGTGCGTTCCGAGCTGGAGTGTCGGCAGGCACTGGGGTATGAGTTTCAGCACAGCAGCGATGGGGGCTTTGTCGTATCGCTGCCCGAACTCCACGCCGGCATATCGCGGTGGGGCCGCTCGCTGGACACCGCCAGCGCGCGTCCTTCTACCCGTCGACTTGATCCGTTGGCGGCCGACCGCCTGCTGGGGCGGTGTGTGTGCCCTCAGTCCCGGCAGCACCATTGAAGCGCTGTCGGAGACGGCAGCTGCGACGGCAATAGACGTCACGGATCGACCACACCGCACTCGGCGGACACCCAACGGCCGGCCACGTTCCCCACCCCTCAGGGCAGCACACCTGAATGGCACAGCCGAGCGAAGCTCACCACCAACCCGTGCCCGCCCGGAGCCGAACGCGGAAGGTACGCAAACCCGGGGAGGAGCTCACCCGCGGCCGGTGTAGTTCGGTGCCTCGACCGTCATGGTGATGTCGTGGGGATGGCTTTCCTTGAGCCCCGCGGCGGTGATCTGCACGAACTGCGCTTCCTGCAGTTCGGCGATGGTCTGGGCGCCGGTGTAGCCCATACCGGCGCGGAGGCCGCCGACGAGTTGGTGGATCACCTGGTTGACGGGTCCGCGGAACGGCACCCGGCCCTCGATACCCTCGGGGACCAGCTTGTCCTCGGCGAGTACGTCGTCCTGGAAGTAGCGGTCTTTGGAGAACGACTTGACCTGACCACGGCCCTGCATGGCACCCAGCGAGCCCATACCGCGATAGCTCTTGAACTGTTTGCCGTTGACCAGGATCAGCTCACCGGGGGACTCCGCGGTGCCCGCGAGCAGCGAACCGAGCATAACGGTGGACGCGCCCGCGGCAATCGCTTTGGCGATATCGCCGGAGAACTGGATGCCGCCGTCGGCGATCACCGGGACACCGGCCGGTTTACACACCGCGACCGCTTCCATGATCGCGGTGATCTGCGGGGCACCGACACCGGCGACGACCCGGGTGGTGCAGATCGAGCCGGGGCCGACACCGACCTTCACCGCGTCCGCTCCCGCTTCGACCAGCGCTGTGGCACCCGCACGGGTGGCGATATTGCCGCCGACGACCTGAATACGGTCGCCGACCTCGGCCTTCACCTTGGTGACCATCTGCAGCACCTGCACCTGATGGCCGTGCGCGGTGTCGACCACCAGCACATCGACACCGGCATCGGCCAGCGTCATGGCGCGCGACCAGGCATCGTCGCCGACACCGACGGCCGCGCCGACCAGCAGCCTGCCGTCGCGGTCCTTGGTTGCGTTGGGGTACTGATCGGTTTTGACGAAGTCCTTGACGGTGATCAGACCGCGCAGCCTACCGTCGCCGTCGACAATCGGCAGCTTCTCCACCTTGTGCCTGCGCAGCAGACCGAGCGCTGCCTCCGCGGTCACACCTTCCTGGGCGGTGATCAGCGGGGCCTTGGTCATCACATCGGCGACACGGCGGTTCTGATCCACCTCGAACCGCATATCGCGGTTGGTGATGATCCCGACCAGCGCACCCGTCTCGTCCACTACCGGCAGACCGGAGATGCGGAAGCGCGCACACATCGCGTCGACCTCGGCAAGGGTGTCGGTCGGACGACAGGTGACCGGATCGGTCACCATCCCGGCCTCGGACCGCTTCACCGTCTCCACCTGGCTCGCCTGGTCGGCGACGGAAAGATTGCGGTGCAGCACGCCCATACCGCCCGCGCGCGCCATCGCGATAGCCATCCTGGCCTCGGTGACGGTGTCCATGGCCGAGCTGACCAGCGGGGTGCGCAACCGGACCTCGCGGGTGAGCTGACTGGAGGTCTCCACCGAACTGGGAATGAGGTCCGATGCGGCGGGCAGCAGTAGCACATCGTCGAACGTCAGGCCGAGCATGGCGATCTTGTTCGGATCGTCACCACCCGTATGGGGGCGGACAACGTCTCGTTCGCCCGTTACGGGATTACTCATTCGGATCGACCCCTCCTGGACGTCGACAGCGCCACACCGGTATGACGGATCTGGCGGACTGTTACTTGGGATGGACTGCGGCTCCGTTCGACCACCGCCGCTGGTGGCCCGTGTCGGGAAGTCGTCGGCGCCTGGAAACATCGTATCTGCCCGGGTGATCACCCGACCAAGCGAGGCCATCGCTGAAACTGGCGGCGCGCATAGCTGGCGCAGACCGCCCTGTTCTGCGTACCGTGGGGATGTGCGTGACCATCTACCACCTGGCTTGCCGCCGGATCCGTTCGCCGGAGACCCCTCCGACCCGTCCGCCGCGCTCGATGCCATCGAGCCGGGGGAACCGCTGGATCCTCACGAGCGCCTCGCGGTCGAGGAGGATCTCGCCGACCTCGCGGTATACGAGGCGCTGTTGGCCCATCGTGGTATCCGTGGCCTAGTGGTCAGCTGTGAGGACTGCAGGCAGGATCACTACCACGACTGGGACATGTTGCGCGCCAACCTGCTGCAACTACTGGTCGACGGCACGGTGCGCCCGCACGAACCGGCCTATGATCCGACGCCGGAAGCGTACGTCACCTGGGATTACTGCCGCGGCTACGCCGACGCTTCGATGAACGAGGCGTTGCACGGCGACGGGTTCGACGCCTTCGACAGCTGAGATCGCCCAGCAGCCGGATTGCCGGCAGCTGGGCCTACTCAGTAGACAAGGTACGTCCGTCTGCTGAGATGCAGCCACTCGGCTCGGTCGGCGATGCCTTACGCCCACACGCTACATTCACGCACAGTGGATCAGATTGTGATTAACATCACATATCGCGCATATGCGTCTCTACTGCACGCACCGCTTGCGCTCGGTACGAAAAACCCGGCCTGACCGCGGCCGGGCTCAACTCCCGTTCCGAGACAATTCACAGCTCGGGGACGATGCCGAGCCGACGGCTCCGAAAGACTCCGAAAGACGAAGCCCTCAGCGGGACCTATCGAAAACCGATCCCCGAGGCGATCGGTCCAGGGAATAGCCGGCTTCGACGAAGGTCAGTTGCTGCCCGTCGTCCCCGTAGGAATAGCGGGAGACTGATCCACAGTGGACGGCGAGCTCTGCCCACCGGTATCCGGGCTCTGCCCACCGGTATCGGTCTCGGGAGGAAAAACCGGAATCGGCAGCGTGGCCACCGAGGACGGCGTCACCGGTGGGGACGTCGGCAGGGTCGTCGGCGCCGCGGTGGGTTCGGTCGGCT
>NZ_MUKP01000028.1 GCF_002081715.1 Nocardia donostiensis
CGCCGTGACGGGAACTCTACCCGGTCGTGACCATTTCGCAACCTTGCCCGGGGTTTAGCCGGATATCCGCAGCTCAGCGGGGCAGATGAGCGAGACTCGGGGCGTGATAATCGATGAGCTGAACACACCGATCGTGCTAGCCCCGATGGCGGGAGGCCCCTCGACCCCTGAGCTCACGGCCGCGGTCGCCGAAGCAGGCGGCTTGGGCATGCTGGCCGCCGGCTACCTGAGCGCACCGGCCCTCGCCGACCGTATTGCCGCAACCCGGGAACGCACCACCGCCCCGATCGGGGTCAACCTCTTCGTGCCCGGCCCCCGCGCCCGGCCCGAGGACTACACCGCATATCTGGACGAACTGCGCGGCGAATACGAGGTGGGCGAACCCACCTACGACACCGACGACTGGGATGCCAAACTCCAGCTGCTGACCGATGAGCCGGTCTCCGTCGTGAGCTTCACCTTCGGCTGCCCGTCGGCCGCCGATATCGCGCGCCTGCACACCGTGGGCTCCGAAGCATGGGTGACCGTCACCAGCCCCGCCGAAGCCGAGCAGGCCATCGCAGCGGGCGCCGACGTGCTGGTCGCGCAAGGAGCCGAAGCAGGCGGGCACCGCGCCACGTTCACCGATCACCCCGAGGACGACCCCACCGACCCACTTGGCTTGCTCGCGCTACTGCAACTGCTCACCGCGCGCACCGAGCTGCCCGTGGTTGCGGCGGGCGGCATCTGCACCGGAGCGGGGATCGCCGCCGCACTCGCCGCGGGAGCCGTAGCCGCCCAACTGGGCACAGCCTTCCTACTGTGCCCGGAGGCAGGCACCAATACGGTAGTGCGCGCGGCCATAGGCAGCGACACCCCGACCATGCTCACCCGCGCCTTTACCGGGCGGCGCGCCCGTGGCCTGCGCAATCGTTTCCTGACCGAACACACCGCTTCTGCCCCGGTGGCCTATCCGGAAATCCATTACGCCACCGCACCCTTGCGCGCCGCGGCCCGGACTTCCGGCGACGCCGACGCGGTGAACATCTGGGCGGGACAGACTCATTCTCTCGTACCGAACCTTCCCGCCGCGGAACTGGTGCGTACCCTCGCCGCCGAGACGAAAACCGCGCTCGAACAGGCACTTTCCCGGAATCTATCACTTTCGCGGCGAAACAAGTGATCTTGACAACCACTATCGTTTAGACTCGATGGGCAGTGTTCTGCAGCCCCGGTGAACTCGAAATCCGCTGGAGCACAAGCCGACCCAGGAGAGCGATATGTCCCTCGATGTCCCCGCCGCCTTACTGGAACGCGCCGAACGTGGCGAGATAGAAGATGCCGACTTCGTCGAATGTGTCCGTACCTCGCTGCCCTATGCATGGGAAGTGGTCAGCCGGGTCGCCGGTGAACTGAAAACGGGCACTGCCGAATTCGCCGACAACGAAGTCCCGCCGCCGGACGAGGTGGCCCGCGGGCAGCTGCTGCGCGCCTTGGCCTCCGATGCCATCCGCGGCGGGCTGGAGCGGCATTTCGGCGTGAAACTGGCCTTCCAGAACTGCCATCGCGTGGCGGCTTTCCCGCTGTCGGCCGTGGGCAGCGAAACCTACAGCACCTTCATCAGCACCAGGGCGCAGCTGCTCAACCAGAGCCCAGAACTGCGCAACTGCTGAGCGTACGCGTACCTTCGTATTCGCTCCGGCCATGCGCATTTGAGTGCTCCTCCGCATTCGCGCTGAGTGTGTGTGGTCACTTCGCGAGCTCCTAGGAGAACAACAACAGACGATGGCCCGGTGCTTGTGCGCCGGGCCATCGTTGTGTGGGTGGATCAGGTCAGGGTGATGATGGTGAGCTCGCCGTCGGAGTACTGGGCGCGCAATCGCTTCTTGTCGAACTTGCCGACGCTGGTCTTGGGTACCTCCGCGATAAACGTCCAGTTCTCCGGCAGCTGCCATTTCGCGAACTTGTCCGCCAGGAACTCGCGCAGCTCCTCGGCTTTCGGCTCGGATCCCTGCGCGGGCACGATCGCGACCAGCGGTCGCTCGTCCCATTTGGCGTCCGGGATACCGATCACTGCGGCTTCCGCCACGGCCGGGTGGCCCATAACCGCATTCTCCAACTCGACCGAGGAGATCCATTCGCCGCCGGACTTGATCACATCCTTGGACCGGTCCACCAGGGTCAGATAACCGTCGGGACTGATCTTGCCGACGTCACCGGTACGCAGCCAACCGTCGTGGAATTTTCCGGGATCGACAGGACTGCCGTCGGGCGAATAGTAGGAGGCGGTGATCCACGGGCCGCGCACCTCCAGCTCGCCCAGGGATTTCCCGTCATTGGGCACCACCTCGTCGTTGTCGCCGACCAGCCGCGCCTGCACACCGGCGGGGAAACGGCCCTGGGTGATCCGGTATGCCCATTCGTCTTCGCCGGTCACCCCGGCAGGCGGGCGGGCGACACTGCCCAGCGGGGAGGTCTCGGTCATCCCCCATGCGTGCAGCACTTGCACCCCGTGCTTTTCCTGGAATGCGCGCATCATCGCGGGCGGGGCCGCCGCACCGCCGACCACAACCGAACGCAGATGCGTGATGTCCTGCGGCGCGGCCTCCAGCGCGGCGAGCACCCCGCCCCAGATGGTGGGCACCGCCGCCGCGAACGACGGACGCTGCGCGGCCATGATCTCCAGCAGCGGCCCTGGTTGCAGAAAACAGTCCGGCATCAGCAGGTTCGCGCCCGACATCAGCGCCGCGTACGGCAGCCCCCACGCGTTGGCGTGGAAGAGCGGGACGACGGCCAGCACGGTGTCGGTGCTTTCCAGGCCCAGCCCGTTCGGCGCGGCCGCCTGCATGGCGTGCAGCCAGTTGGAGCGATGCGAGTAGACGACACCTTTCGGGTCGCCGGTGGTGCCGGAGGTGTAGCACATGGCGGCGGCGTTGCGTTCGTCGACAACGGGGAAATCGAAGGTGTCCGGCTGGGTGGCGAGCAGTTCGGTGTAGGAGTGCACCTGCACGCCCTCGGGTGCCTCCACTGTCGCGACATCACCGTTGGCCACGATCACGTGCCGGACCGTTTTCAGCTTCGGTAGCAGCGGGTTGAACAGCGGCACCAGCGAGCCGTCGACGAGCACCACCTGGTCTTCGGCGTGGTTGGCGACGTAGACGACCTGATCCGGGAACAGCCTGATGTTCAGTGCGTGCAGTACCGCACCCATCGCCGGAATCCCGATATAGGCGACCAGGTGCTCGTTGTTGTTCCACATGAAGGTGGCCACCCGGTCGCCCTCGCCGATGCCGAACCCGCGCAGTGCGTTCGCCAACCGGGCTGCGTCGGCGCCGACTTCGCGATAGGACATGGTGCGCACATCGTCGCCGGTCCAGGTGGAGACCGTGGAATCCCCCAAGAACGTGGACGCGTAGCGCAGTAGCGTGGCCAGCGACAGCTGGTCGTCCTGCATGGTGCTCAACATCGGAATTGCCCCTAACTCATCAGGCGGAACAGACGTAACGCGGCGCACTCACCTCACCGGAGCAGAACTCACGGAATGGCGCATGACCCACATCACAGTCGGGAGACTACCCAAGAGTAGGCATACGCGGGAGCCGGTCATAGAACCCGATCCGGCCGGTAGGCGCCACGACCGCCAGACCCCGGCTACCTGCGCCCGCGATAACACCCGGAGCCGGTAGACACCTCCAGTGCCGGCGGCACCCCCTGCACGCCGCCGGCACTACGCCCGGACATACCGGACGCGTAAATGGTGATAACCGCCGTGGCACATCTGTGCCAATACTGGCCACGAAATGAGACCCGAACGAGATGGAAGCCGAGTAGCATTCGCCCGCCCAACGCGAGCGATAGACGAGGCGATACCGCTTTGACCTGGCTATTCCGTGGAACCCCCGCAGCAGCTCATGGGCCGCAGGTTCACGCACATATGCACGCGCATACCGTTGCGGGTGGCAGACAGGGGCTGACCATTGCGTTCAGCCCCTGGGCTCGGACCGCCACGGTAACCCACCTGGTATGGCCGAAAATGTGGATCGACTGACCGGCTATCTCTTCGGACCTGCCAACCCCCGGCTTACTCTCGATACATGGCAACGCCGTCGATCACGATTATCGGAGCCGGGTTCGGTGGGCTCGGCATGGCACTGGAACTGCTGCGCTGCGGCATCGACGACTTCACCATCCTGGAACGCGCCGATGATCTGGGCGGAGTGTGGCGGGAGAACACCTACCCGGGTGCCGCCTGCGATGTGCCTTCCCCGCTGTACTCGTGGTCGTACGAACCACGAACCGATTGGCCGCGGCGGTTTTCCGAACAGGCCGATATCCATGAGTACATGCACCGGGTCGTCGACAAATACGGTCTGCTCGGCCGTATTCGCTTCGGTGTCGAGGTGACCGACGCCGAGTTCGACGAGCAGACCGGTCGGTGGCAGGTCCGCACCGCCGACGGCAACCAGCTCACCACCGATGTGCTGATCTCCGCGGTCGGTCAGCTGTCGCGTCCCGCGATGCCGAATATCCCCGGTATCGACACCTTCACCGGCGCGGCCTTCCACTCCGCCGAATGGAACCACGACGTCGACCTCACCGGTAAACGAGTCGCCTGTATCGGCACCGGCGCCAGCGCGATCCAGTACATTCCACGCATCCAGCCGATGGCCGAGCACCTGACCCTGTTCCAGCGTTCCGCCGCCTGGCTGCTGCCGAAACCGGATGTGGAATACAGCTCACGCCATCACGCCATGTTCAAGCACTTCCCGCCGAGCCGCTGGGTGGAACGTTTCGGGATCTGGCTGTTCTTCGAAGTGATGGCGTTGGCGCTCACCGACCTCCCCGGCATCCGCAAACCCACTGCCAAGCTCGCCGACAAGTTCCGGGAAAAGCAGGTGCCCGACCCGGTGCTGCGCGCAAAGCTGACCCCCGATTACGAGGCAGGCTGTAAACGCGCCCTGTTCTCCAACGACTACTTCCCGGCGCTCGGCAGGCCCAATGTCGCGGTGGAAACCACCGCCATCGAAGCCATCACCCCCACCGGTGTGCGCACCGCCGACGGGGTGGAGCACGAAGTGGATGTCATCATCTACGGCACCGGCTTCAAAGGCACCGAATTCCTGGCCCCCATGAACATTTACGGCATCGGCGGCCGCAAACTCGCCGATGCCTGGGCCGGGGAAGGCGCCCGCGCCTACCTGGGTATCTCGGTCCCGCACTTCCCGAACCTGTTCCTGATGTACGGCCCGAACACCAACGTCGGTTCCGGCTCCATCATCTACATGCTCGAATCGCAGGCCCGCTATATCCGCCAGATCATCGAATACCTCGTCGACCGCCCCGGCCGCACCCTCGCCGCCCGCGCCGAGCGCGAACAGCAGTGGGACGACTGGCTGCAACAGCGCCTGAAGGACACCCCATGGAACTTCTGCTCCAGCTGGTACCGCAACGCCTCCGGTCGCGTCACCAACAACTGGCCCGGCGCCACCCTGCTCTACCGCTGGAAAACCCGCCGCTTCGACCCCACCGACTATGACCCGGTAGACTCCCACCGTCCCGGTCCACCGGCCAGGCCCTCGTAGCTCAGGGGATAGAGCACCGCTCTCCTAAAGCGGGTGTCGCAGGTTCGAATCCTGCCGAGGGCACAGTCATCACTGCGTTTACATAACTCAGCGCGGTATTTTCGGGTCGCAGGTTCGATTCCTCGAGGACTCCGTTTCACCGTTCAGCTTCGATTTACGATCTATACGCGTAGGTCAAATCGGTGCGACTGCAGCCGTCGTCGCGACTGATATTCCCGGCAAGCGCACGTGATGACCCTGCCCGGCTCCCGAATCGACCTGTTCGCTGTAATCAGGCGGGATGCCCGGCGAGGTAGCCGAGCCACTTCCGGATGCTCGACCAGCGTGGGCGTAGATCGACGAGGGCGGCGAATTCGCCGCCCTCGACCACGTGGAGGTCAGCGCGGCCTGATCCCACCGCCCCGCTCGTCCGGGCGGGGCGATCCACGCACATCCCGCAAGGAGCACCATGTCCACGGCATTCGAACCGGTCCACCTCGCGGGCAGGCGGCTGACCAACCGCATCGCGATGGCGCTACGGGGTCGGCACGGGAGTCCACTGCCGAGACGGTGATACCCCGGGCAGTGGCTTGCCGATCACAGCGAGCGGGACATAGAAGTTGACCTCGCCGATCACCATTGCCAGCGTAGCGATCTCCCGATCGCTGTAATGGCTCGATACTTGTTCGTACAGGGCATCGGAAACGCGCTCGGTCGAGGCCGATGGTTGCAGCACTGCTTCGACCAGAGCCAGGGCGGCACGCTCGGCGGCGGAGAAGTACGGCGAGGTCGGCCAGGTCGCAACGGCGGCGATCCGTTCCTCGGATTCGCCGTTCTTACGCAAGGTGGAGGTGTGCAGGACAGCCAGGTACGTGCTCCCGACGATCTGTCCGGCACGCAGCTGCACCAATCCGACAGTGGCCTGGTCGATCGTGCCGTTGCCGGTCACGCTACGCAGTGCTGCGGCGGTCTGGCCCATCTCCGGCACAAGCTGAACCGGATTCGGCATACGCGAGACCGTCGTCTGTTCCGCGGTGGTCATTGTCATGTTCCTTCCTCTCCACCGACAGCCGATCAATCGCTGTCGTGCGAGATCAACGATCGGCTCGCGCGGCTGGAGGAACAACGGCGAAGTGTGCAACGCTGCGTTAACCGCTGTATTGACAGACGAGGTAGACGTGGAGATTCGCGATATCGAGATCTTTCTGACGCTGGCAGAGGAGCTGCATTTCGGTCGCACTGCTGCCCGGTTGCATGTCTCGGTTGCCCGTGTGAGCCAGGCGATCAAGAAGCAAGAACGCGCGATCGGCGCCCTGCTGTTCGACCGTGACAACCGCAATGTTCGGCTGACCGCTGTCGGTTCGCGGCTGCGGGAGGATCTCATTCCGGTCCGCGACGGTTTACACGCCGGTCTGCAACGGGCCCGCTTGTCCGCGCTCGGCACGGGCGGCGCGCTGCGCGTGGGATCGCTGCTGCTCAGCGGCTACGACCTCGAGCGGTACTGGGCCTGCTTCCGTGAGCGGCATCCACAGTGGGAGATTCAGCTGTCCTTCGCGCGGTTCGTCGACCCGTTCGCCGGCTTACGTCGAGGCGATATCGATGTCCTGATCGCCTGGTTGCCTGTCGAGGAGCCCGACCTCACGGTCGGACCGACCATCACCGTCGAGCGGCGTATCCTCGGCGTTTCGGCGGACCACGCGCTGAGTGCTCGAGCGTCTGCTTCGGTGGGGATGCTGAGCGATTTCTGCCACCCGACCACAGAGTCGGCACCGAACTACTGGGTGAACAGTTTCACGTCCGCGCGGGCTTCGCATGAATCGCGAACAGGGCGGTCCCGCGTTGTCACCAACACGGAGGATCTCGTTCATCTGACCGCGACAGGTGACATTGTCACTGTCCAGCCCTGCCATGCGGCCCGCTACTGGAATCGACCGGATCTGCGTTGGCTACCGATCACCGACATGCGCCCGCTCCGATATGCGCTCGTGTGGAAGACATCCGCCGAAACCGACGTGATTCGAGAGTTCGCCGATGTGGTGCGCGAACTCGGGCCACGTTACGAGTAGCGCAACCTCCGCCACCTGTCTCCACAGTGTGCGGGCCCGGCCGTGGAACGACAAAGGCTCGGCTCGAGCATGAATCCGTAGCCACCGAACAGTTGCAGGCAGCGGTCGAGCACTTCGCCCTGCGCTTCGGTGGCGTGCGCCTTGGCCATGGACGCCGCTGAGACGTCGAGGGTGCCGCCCAGGTAGGCCAGCCCACATTCGTCGACGAACGTGCGAGTGGTGCGCGCGAGGATCCCGCAACGGCCGCCGCGCTATCGGCCGGCAGCAGCCGTTGCGCGCCAGCTGCGACATCACGTAGCCGAATCCCGCTCCGTTTTCGCCGAGCAGGTTCGCGGCGGGCACCCCGCATATCGGTGAAGAAAGTTCCGCGGTGTCCTGGACGTGTAGCCCGATCTTGTCCAGACGCCTGCCCACGCGGAACGATGCTTCATCTGGGCCTCCCGGATCCATATCGGATTCCGAACCGCAATCCGCGCGAGCAAAAATCTATTACCAATGTACTTACCGATGCTAGCCCGCAGGAGACCCCCCACACATCACCTACTCCAGAATTTATAGCTAGGAGCTATCGTCGCTAACTTGCAGTTCATACTCCGAGAGACTGCCCGTAGCGTTGCAGATGGAGAGGCAACCTATTGATCAGCAAAACCCGAGATGCTAGCCTGTGGTCCAGATCATATCTAATGGCAAGATACTTATTGCTCCGGTATCAAGTCCGGCCGTCGTGGGAGAGTCCCGATGTCACTAACCTTGTCGTGCTCACTTACCAGTTCGCTGCGCAGTCATGAGCACACCCGAATCGCCGAAGAACTGGGATACACGCGGGCATGGTTCTACGACTCGCCCGCGCTGTACGCTGATGTCTGGGTGCAACTCTGTCGCGCCGCGGAGATCACCGAACGAATCACCCTGGGTCCTGGCGTACTGGTGCCTTCCCTGCGTCACCCCATGGTGACCGCCTCTGCCATCGCGCAACTGGTTTCGATTGTGGGCACCGAACGGGTCGTGGTCGGCGTAGGCTCCGGGTTCACCGGCCGAGTCAGTTTGGGGCAGCGTCCTTCTCGGTGGCGTGATGTCTGCGCCTACATCGAAGCCGTCAAGGGCCTACTTGCCGGCAAAAAGGTCGAATGGGACGGCGGCCTCATGCAGATGCTGCACGAGGCCCCGTTCGCGCCCCCGCGGCCGATCGAAGTGCCGTGGCTGGTCGCCGCCGAAGGCCCCAAAGGCATCGCCGCCGCACGCGAACACGGCAACGGCGTCCTCTCGGTCACCAAACCGATCCCCGGATTCGACTGGAGCGCCCAGGTGGTGTTCGGCACCGTACTGGAACAGGACGAAAGCCCCGGCACCGAACGCGCAATTGCCGCGGCGGGGCACGGCGCGAGCGTGCTACTGCACGTCGCTGCCGAATTCGGCATGTTCGACCTGATCCCCGGTGCGCAGGAATGGGCCGAAACCGCCTACAGCGATGTGCCGGAAAAAGAACGCCACCTCGCCCTGCACGAGGGGCACCTGCATTCGGTGAACGACCGTGACCGCCCGTTCGTCACCACTGAACTGATGGCCGCCACCGGCGCCGCGCTCGAACCCGCACAGTGGCGCAACAAGCTCGCAGAACTCCGCGAGGCGGGGGTTACCGAAATCGTGTACCAGCCGGCCGGCCCGGACATCCCCCGTGAACTCGAGGCATTTGCCACGGCCTTCCAGAACTGATCACCGCCATCTCGAACAACCGAAAGAGTTGACACACATGAGCAATCGTCGCGTCGTCATGGGTACCTCGGCAGACGGGAACACGGTCGTACTGAGCGATGGCCCCGTCGAGCCGGTAACCGCAACCCTCCTGCCCGGCGTCGAGATCTACCGATGCTGGGAGCTCGACAAGCCCTCGATACCGGTCGCAGCAACTGAAGACGGCGGCCGTAAGTCCACGTTCTTCCCTCCCCCCGGCGGCATCAGGTTCGGTTTCCTGACCATCCCGCCAGGTATCGATTACATCCCCGCGCCGGACGCCGACCTCAACGCTGCGGCGGCCGAGATGGAAGAGAAGCTGCCCGGAGCGGCGGCGACGTTCTCCACCGAACGCCCTGGCGAACACACCACACAGTCCGTCGATTACATCATCGTGCTGTCCGGTAGCGCCGTTATGCGCGCACCCGGTGTGGAGGTGCGACTGAACAAGGGCGATTGCCTGATCCAGAACGGGACGCCGCATGCGTGGTTCAACGACGGCGACGAACCACTGGTCCTCGGCTATACCTTGACCGGCGTGGAGGGCTGATGACCGGCCCCGACACCGGTCCGACGCCCATCGCCGACCACCTGTTCACCGGTGGGCCCGATCGTCCGCGCCTGATCGGGAGCCGGTGCCCGCACTGCTCGGTCATGACGTTCCCGATCCAGTCCAGCTGTCCGCGCTGCGGCCGTTTCGACATGCGCGACACCGAATACGCCGAAACCGGCTCGCTGTGGTCGTTCACCACGCAGAACTTCCCCCCGAAATCCCCGCCTTACGCCTACCCACCCTCCCCGGATTTCGCGCCGTACGCCGTGGGATATGTGGAGTTCGCCGGCCAAGGACTGGTCGAGGGCCGGATCGACTGCACCGACCTTTCGGAGTTGCGGATCGGTATGCCGATGCGAACCGGGATCTGTTCTTTCGGCGGAGCAGACGCCGGACCCGAACGATGGATCCACTGTTTCCGACCGATAACGGACGAGGTATGAGCACTACGGACGTGGCGATCGTCGGAATCGGCCTCTACCCGTTCGGCAGACACCCCGGGGTGTCCGCCGTCGCGATGGGCGCAGCGGCCGCCCGCACCGCATTGCGCGACGCCGGCGTGGAGTGGAGCGATATCCAGTTCGCGTACGGCGGATCCTACGGCGCCCATATGGTCGGCGGCGAGGGCACCACGGCCGATTCGATGGTGCGGTGGCTGGGGTTGACCGGTCTTCCGTTCGTCAACGTCTCCAACGGTTGCGCGACCGCCGGCAGCGCAGTCTCGATGGCATACAATACAGTCTCCTCCGGCCAGGGAGATCTCGGCCTGGTGGTCGGCTTCGACAAACATCCGCGCGGTTCTTTCGACGTGGACCCCACCCTCTTCGGCCTGGAGCAGTGGTATGGCGAGACCGGGATGATGCTGACCACCCAGTTCTTCGCAATGAAGATCAACCGGTATCTGCACGACCACGGGATCGATCCCTCCGTACTCGCCGCGGTCGCGGCCAAGAGCTACCGGCACGGCGCCGCGACCCCGACGGCGTGGCGACGGGAGGCGTTCTCCGAGGAGCAGATCGCGGGATCGCCCATGCTGAACTACCCGCTGACCAAGTACATGTTCTGTTCTCCCAGCGAAGGCGCTGCTGCTTTGATCGTATGCCGCGCCGACCGCGCGCATCGCTACACCGATACGCCCGTCTATATCCGGGGAGTCACAGTGCGCACCAGGCTGTTCGGCTCGTTCGAGGTGTTCTCCACCTCGCTCCCCGAGCAACGGGCACCCGCTCCCACCGTCGCCACCGCGGCGGCCTGCTTCGATATGGCCGGAATCGGCCCGGAGGAGGTGCGGGTGGCGCAGCTACAGGACTCCGAGGCGGGCGCCGAGATCATCCACCTGGCGGAAAACGGATTCTGCGCCAACGGCGATCAGGAGCGAATGGTCCACAACGGGGACACCGCCATCGGTGGAAAGCTTCCCGTCAACACCGACGGGGGGTTGCTGTGCAACGGCGAACCCATCGGGGCGTCCGGTCTGCGCCAGATCCACGAGATCTGCGTCCAGCTCCGCGGACAGGCCGGTGCCCGCCAGGTACCCGGCAACCCGAATGTCGGCTACACCCAGGTCTACGGCGCGCCCGGTGTCGCCGCGTGCACCGTCCTGACAACTTGACGCATCCCACCGTCCAGGACAACCCATGTACCTCACCCAAGGACTGCATCGCGCAGTCACCCTCGACCCCGGCGGGATCGCTACCATCCACGGTGATCGCGTCCGCACCTTCGCCGAACAGGCCGACCGTGTGAGCCGATTCGCGGCCGGTCTGTCCGCGCTCGGCGTCAGGCCCGGCGACCGCGTCGGCATGCTGGCACTCAACTCCGACCGATACATCGAGTATCTCCTCGCTACCTGCTGGGTCGGCGGAGTCATCAATACGGTCAACATTCGCTGGAGCGTCGCCGAGATCGCCGATTCGATCAACGATTGCGACACCCGCATCCTGTGCGTGGACAACAGCTTCGCGGATCTCGCCGATGCGCTGCGCGAACGCTGCTCCGGACTGAAACACATCGTCCACTGCGACGATGGCCCGCCTCCCGACGGTTTACTCGGCGTCGAGGATCTCATAGGGAGCCACGCGCCCGTCGAAGACGAACGGCGGGGCGGAGATCAGCTGGCCGCGCTCTTCTACACCGGCGGCACGACGGGCCGCGCCAAGGGTGTCATGCTCAGTCACGACAACCTGCTGGCCTCCGCGCTCGGTTCGATATCCACCTGCGGTTTCGCGGCGCCCGGCGGCGCGATGCTGCACGCCGCGCCCATGTTCCACCTCGGTGACCTGACAGGCTGGGTCGCACACACCCTGCTCGGTAACACCCATGTGGTGATCCCCCGCTTCGATCCGGTGGAGGTATTGCGCGCGGTCCACCAGCACAGCGTGACCGACCTGCTGTTGGTGGCGACCATGGTCCAGATGGTGTTCGAACACCCCGACGCCGACACCGTTGATCTGAGCAGCCTGCGCCGGTTGGTCTACGGTGCCGCACCCATCCCCGCCACGGTGCTAGAGCATGTTCTCGCGAAGATACCTCAGCTCGAGTTCATCCAAACCTACGGTATGACCGAGCTATCGCCCGTCGCGACAATACTGACCCCCGACGACCACCGTGCGGGTGGCGACCGGCTGCGTTCGGTCGGCCGAGCCGCGGTGCATTGCGAGGTTCGCGTCGTGGATCGGGACGACCGGCCGGTCGCACCCGGTGTCGTCGGTGAGGTCGCCGTGCGCGGCGACGGCGTGATGCACGGATATTGGAATCTCCCCGACATCACCGCCGAGGCGCTGCGCGGCGGCTGGATGCACACCGGCGACGGTGGTTACCTCGATGCGGGCGGCTATCTTTTCTTGGTCGACCGGATCAAGGACATGATCATCACCGGAGGGGAGAACGTGTACTCGATAGAAGTGGAGAATGCGGTGACCCGCCACCCCGGAGTCGCCGTATGCGCGGTGGTGGGCGTCCCCGACGACCGTTTCGGCGAGCGCGTCCACGCGGTCGTGGTTCCGCGTCCCGGAACCCGGCCCGAACCGGAGGAGATCCGCGCCTTCACCAAGACGTTCATCGCGGGATACAAAGTGCCACGCTCCATCTCGTTCACCGAGGAACTGCCACTCTCGGCGGCGGGCAAAGTGCTCAAACACGTCCTGCGTGAACGGCTCGCCTCAGCAGACGCCACGGACACCTTGTGACAGACAGCTCGGCCGGCGGGGGCGAGAGCACCGCCCGCCGACCCCGGGATCGCCGGCTCAGGGTCGCCCGGGAAGCGGCGGAAATGTTCGCCGCCCACGGGTTCGCGGCGGTCCGCATGGACGATATCGCGCGTGCTGTCGGTGTGACGGCACGCGCACTGTACCGTCACTACCCCAGCAAACACGATCTGCTGTTAGCGGTGGCGCTGGCCTCCCAGGACGGTTACTACACCGCGTTCGAGGCGGCCGACGCCGTCGAAACCCCGCACGACCGGTTCCTGGCAGCGATCACCGCACTGGTGCAGGTGACACTCGACGAGCGTTCGCATGCGGTGCTCTGGCAGCGCGAGGCACGGCATCTGCGCCGAGAGGACAGGGCAGCCGTGCGAGGCAGGCTGACTGCGATAGCGCACCGCCTCGCCGAGCTGATAGGCCGGTATCGGGACCAGCCCGCGGACGATCCCACCGTGGAACTGCTCGCCTGGGCGGTGCTGTCCGTGGTGACGAGCCCGGGCCACCACACCCGGACGCTGCCCCGCCCGGAAGCCGACCGGCTCCTCATCGAGGTCGCCGATACCCTCGCCCAACTGAAGCTACCACCACCACTGGCAGGAACCGTCCGGGTCACCGCACGTCACCTCACCTCGCGACGCGAACGCATTCTCGCGGAATCGGCACGTCTGTTCGGCGAGCGTGGCTATCCCGCGGTGTCCGTCGAAGACATCGGTGAGGCGGTCGGCATCCTGGGCCCCAGTGTGTACCACTACTTTCCGGGCAAGCAGCACATTCTGGGTACGCTGATCAACCGAATGTACGAGTGGGTCACCTTCGGCCTGATCACGGCAGGCGAGGAAAGCGAACCCTCCGAGGCCGTAGCGCGAATGACCGGGTTCTATGTTTCCTTGGCCCTGCGCTTCCCTGATCTCGCCGGCATCGCGGTCACCGAGGTGCTGTACCTGGGGGAGTCGGAGGCGGAGTCCCTACGCCGGGTGCGCTCGGAACTCGTCGCCGAATGGGCAGGCATGCTGGCGGCGGCGCGACCCGACCTCCCCATACCCACCGCAAACCAATTCGTCGAGATCGTCATCGCCCTCACCGGCAACCTCGCCCGCACCCCGCACCTCCACTCCTCCGACGTCGTGGACCGCATCACCGCACTGGCCGAAGCTGTCTACACCACTGCGCTCCCTATTCCCTGACGGGCCGATACCGCTGACCGAGTAGGCTATGCAGAACGCGGTGAACCCGTTTGTGCCGGTCACCCTCGAGCAGGCTTGTGCGCGGTGTACAACCACCCCCGGACGGGAATCCACACGAGGTCGGTCTCGTGCGGCCGCAGCGTCGCTTCGACGGCGGCCTTGGCTTTGCGTACGGCCATCGCGTCGGCGCCCGCGACGAACGAACGCAGTTGGGCGTCGAACAAGAATTCGGTCGCGTCGCGGCGGTCGCGGCCGAGGACGGCCCGGGTCTCGAAACCGGTCGCGGTGACGGCGGCGAAGCCCGCGGCGGTGAGTACGTCGCGAACCTGATCGGGATCGGCGAAGTCGGTGCTACCGGGGGCGAGGACGGCGAAACCGGAAGTCGGCAAGTGCTCGGCCAGCGCCGCGAAGATCGCGGCAACGGAGTCGCCCGGCTCCCGATGACAGGTGAACACCAGCCGGCCGCCTGGCTTCACGGCGGTGGCGATGTTGGTGAACGCGGCGACGGAATCTGCGAAGAACATCACCCCGGCGCGGCTGATCACCGCGTCGAATCGGTCAACGGTGAACTGGTGGACCTGTGCGTCGCCCTGCTCGAACGTGACGTTGGTGAGCTTCTCGGATTCGGCGATCTGTCGTGCGCGGACGAGCATCGGCTCCGAGAGATCGAGCCCGACTACTTGCCCGCGGTGGGCCATCCGGGCAGCGGTGCGGGTGGTCTGCCCCGTCCCACAGCCGATATCGAGCACGTGACTGTGTTCGCCGAGCGCGGCGGCTTCGAAGAGATGCTCGTTGTAACCGCTGGCCATGGTGTCGTATCGGACGTGGTGATCGGCCCAGTGGTGTCCGTCAGCTCCGTTCCATACCTGGAACTGCTCGGTGTTGCTGATGTGCGCCATAGCGATTCTCCTTGGGGACGCGGTCGTTGGGATCGACTGTGTCCCACGGCCCTGCTGAACCGGTGTCGGATGTCTGTCACCGACCCCGATGGCCACCCTGGAGAATCGTGGTGTGCGCATCGAGGTTCTGGGTCCGCTGCGGGTTGTCGCCGACGGCCGGAGCGTGGGTGTGGGTGGGGTGCGGTCGCGAGCGCTGCTGATACGGCTGGCGCTGGAGGCGGGCCGTGTGGTGTCCACGCGGACACTGGTGGAATCGGTGTGGCCGGAAGATATTCCGGATCATCCGGATGCCGCTCTCCACTCGCTGGTGGCGCGGTTACGGCGGGCGCTGCCCGAATCGGCGATGCTGCTTGCGGAGTCGGCGGGTTACCGGCTGGACGTTCCCGCCGAGACGGTCGACGCCGTACGTTTCGAGCGACTGGCAGAGGAAGGGCGCCAGGCCCTCGGAGCCGGGCACCGCGGCGCAGCCCAGGAACTGCTCACCGAGGCGCTGGGGTTGTGGCGGGGCGAGCCGCTGGCCGATGTCGCTCATCTGCCGTTCGCAGCCGCGGTGGCCGCGCGGCTGGACGAACTGCGGCTGACTGCCACCGAAGACCGGATCGAGGCGGTACTGAGCGGGTCTTCCCCAGAGCGCGCTCTGCTATCGGTGGAGCTGAGTCAGCTGATTGCCGCCAACCCGCTGCGGGAACGATTGCGTGGCCTTCTCATCCGTGCTTTGGTTGCCAACGGCAGGCAGGCAGAGGCGCTGTCCGCGTACGAAGACTACCGAAGCGTGCTCGCAACGCAATTGGGTACCGATCCCGGCCCGGAACTGCGCGAGCTGCATATGCGAATGCTGCGCGGAGACACGGAGTGGTCGCACATCCGCGGGAACCTGCGTGCGCCGTTGACAAGTTTCGTCGGCCGCGAGGCCGATCGGCGTCAGGTCGGCCGGCAGTTCATGGACAATCGGCTGGTGACCTTGGTCGGCCCCGGCGGAGTGGGCAAGACCCGCCTCGCCACCGCGACCGGCGCCGAGCTGGATATCCCGGTCTGGCTTGTGGAGCTCGCGCCGGTGATACGTCCTGATGAAGTGCCCCGCGCGGTGGTGGCCGCCCTCGGCCTGCGGGACTCGGCGGATGCGACATCTCGTCTGGTCGAGATGCTCGCGAACCGTGAGGCGGCGGTCATCCTCGATGGTTGCGAGCATGTGATCGGGGCGGCAGCACAGCTGACATCGGAGCTACTCGGCCGTTGTCCCCGGCTCCGGATACTGGCCACCAGCCGCGAACCGCTCGGTATCACCGGCGAGGTGCTGTTTGCGGTAGCGCCGCTGGAAGCGGGTCCCGCGGCGCAGCTGTTCACCGATCGGGCGCGAGCCGTGCGACCCGATTTTGTGCCGAGCGACGATGTCGATCGGGTCTGTCACCGCTTGGACTGCTTGCCGCTGGCCATCGAGCTGGCCGCCGTCCGCCTGCGATCAATGTCGATCGAAACGCTCGCTGCCCGGCTGGACGACCGATTCCGGCTACTGACCGGCGGCAGTCGCACCGCGCCTCCCCGGCACCGGACGTTGCGGGCTGTAGTGGAGTGGAGTTGGGACCTGCTGACCGACACCGAACGCGCCGCGGCGGAGCAAGCAGCCACCTTCCCCGGGAGCTTCTGCGGTGAGGCCGCCGAATATGTCGGCCTCACCGCAGACACCCTGCATGCTCTGGTCGATAAATCGCTGCTGGAGTACGCGGGGGACCGATACCGGATGCTCGATACTGTCCGCGAGTTCGGTGTCGAGCAGCTGGCCGCGACTGGCCGCCTTGCTGCCGCTCGCACCACCCATGCCGCCTACTTCCTCGAGCTGGCCGAACGGGCAGAACCGCACTTGCGCGGCTCCGGACAGCTCTCGTGGCTCACGCGCCTCGATACGGAACGGGACAACATGAACGTGGCACTCGCGTTCGCCGTGGACAGCGAAAACACCGATACAGCCGTCCGATTGGGCGCCGCACTCGGTCAGTTCTGGACCGTTCACGGCGCTCACGCGGAAGCCACCGGGAAACTGCGCGAGGTCCTCTCGATGCCCGGTTCGGCCCCGGCCGAGGCCCGACTGCGCGCGATCGCCGCCTACCTGCTCAACGCGACCTTCGCGGGCAGTCTCGGCACCACCGCGGCCACCGTGGAACGCCCCGGCGCCACGCATGAACCGATCGCGGCGTTCATCTGTGCCCTGCTCGCCCTCGCGACCGGCAAGACCGACGACGGATTGGCAACGCTGGAACCGCACCTGGAGCACCCCGATCCGTGGACGCGAGGAATGCTGTGGTTCGCACGCTCGCTGTTGCATAGTGCAGCGGGCCGGGCCGACAACGGCCGACTTGCTATCACCGCAGCCGTCGAGGGGTTTCGCGGCTGCGGTGAGCGATGGGCGTTGTCGCTGTCGCTGATGTCGCTGGCAAGTACATTGATCACTGCCGGTGACACCGTCGAGGCCCTGACCATGCTGGACGAGGCGGCGCTGCTCTCCCGTGAACTCGGCATCCACGACGGGCAGCAAGCCTGGCTTGCCATGGTCCGCATCGACGCCGGAGATATCGATACCGCGCGCAAGCAATTGACGGAAGTTCTCACCCGGGGCGCCGCTCCGCGCGAGGTCACCCTCGCCCGGATCTCCCTCGCCGACCTGGCTCGTCACGACGGCGACCTCACCGAGGCGAAGCGGCACCTCGGCTACGCCGCGGATGCCACTGATCCGCCCGAGCGTGCCTTGTATGCAGCCGGTGCGGGATATCTCGCCGCGGCTACCGGCGATTTCACCGCCGCCGCACGCTACCTGGGCGAAGCGCGAGATATCGCCGTCGGCCTGCCCGATATGCCGATGTTGGCCCATGTGGCGGTCGGGATGGCCGACCTGGCCCACCGGCGAGGCGAGCCCGATCGGGCATCGGAGATTCTCGGCGTGGCCCACGCATTGCGGGGCGGCCCCAACTCCGGTAACCCCGACGTCGCGCGGTTGGCAGCTGCTCTGCGGGGATACCGAGACGATTATGAGCGCGGATGCGGCCTCGGCCCCGCGAGCGCACTCGCCGAGGTCCAGGCATACTGACCGCGCCTGCGGTCACGACCGCGCGGCCTTCTCCCGTTTCGCTACGTACCCGGCGCGGCAGCCGCGGCAACAGAATGCATACAGCTCGCCATCGATCTCGATGGTGGGGGTGTTGTCATCCAATGGAACGAGCACTCCGCACATCGGGTCCTTCAACGCCTTCCCCATCTCCGCGTCCTCGCGGTACGGATCACTGAGCATCTCGACGAGGTCTTTGGACTTCACCATCTTTCCGAACATCCCGATGCTCCCCTCCGAGATCCCGAGGACGTGGACCTGTACCGTCGGCCGGCGGTAGGGCAGCTCCCGATCGTCGAACTCGTCGGAGATGATGCGTGTCGCGTAGGAGATCAACGTCTCGCTCAAATCCTTCCGCCACGGTCCCGGAACATGAATTCGGACCAGACAGTGCGGAGGATCCTGATCGGTAAGGGCATGCTCACCGGCAACCCAGACCTGCGGCTCGTGCACCACCACTTGAAACATCGACGCGAACACGGCCGCCGAACGGGGCGCCATCTCGTCTCCGCCGCCGTCGGGTTCGCCGGCCCCCAACTCGTGGATCGTGCCCAGACGCCGGGCTACCCGCCGCCGTTGCGCCGGATCGAGCGCGCCTTCGGACAAGAACAATTCGATGAACATCATCATCTGTCACCTCCCCGCGCAGCGTCCCGAAGCGGCCTGCTGGATCGCTGTCGAATCACTGCCGCCGGTCGTTCGAAGGCACCTGGTGGTTTGACGGATCGGTAGTGCGCACGACTTTTTCGGGTGCCGCAGGGGCCCGCCGTCATCGCCAGGGCATGGGCCGCCCAACTCTGCTGGCAGCGGCCCATGCCCTGCGCCTCGCATCGCGGCGGTCAATTGCCCACCAACTCACCTGCCGACGCGGACCGCGGGGGACAACGAGATGCGGGTTCAGGCGGCGGGATGGCCGTCCCACGAGACGAGCTTCCAGCCCTTCGCCGGGGTGCCCTTCACGACCACTTGGCCGGTGTTGTGTAGCGGATCGGACTGCAGCTTGCTCATATCAGGATTGGAGACGGACATGAGTACCCAGAACATGATGGCACCGCCATGGGAAAAGATCACCGCACGCTTGCTGCGGCGGTCCTGGATATCCTGGATGGAGTCGTCCATGCGCTTTTTGAACTCGTGACCGTTGATCGAGCCGGGGATCCGAGCATCCAAGTTGCCCTGCAGCCACTGGATCGGTGCAGCCAAGTAGCCCTCGCGCGCGTCCTTCTCGGGCGTGCCCTCGTAGATGCCGGCCTCGATCTCGTGCAGTCCCTCTTCGACGACTGTGGAATGACCACAGAGCTGCGAGGTCGGCTCCGCCGTCTGTTGGGTCCGGATCATCGTCGACGCGTAGACGCCGTCGAACTTGCAATCGGCCAGCAGCCGGGATACCGCAGCGGCTTGCGCCCACCCCTTCTCGGTCAGGCCGGGTCCGGGGACAGAAGTGTCGATCAAACCGGAACTATTGCCGGCCGATTCGCCGTGGCGGACAAAGGTGAGGAACATTTCACCTGTGTGTGGTGCTGCGGCCGCGCTACCTGCTCCGGCTGCCATGAGCGCCACCGCGGCGATGATCGCTCCGATCATCGCAACCAGGCGAGACTTCATCAGATTCATAGGGACTCCGTCGTGGATGGGTCGGACCACACTGGGACGTGCCAGTGGCTGGAGTCACACTAAGATCGGCTCGACAGGCCCCCAATAACGCGTCCCGGTGGACGGGAACCTTCGGCCATCTTCTTACCCGCCCACACCGCAGGCTTCGCGAAAACGGTCAGCGGCGCCGACTACAGTCGGGAGGAACATCCTCCCAGGACAGGGTCACGTTTCCCATTCGCAGGTGGATTTGCGCGATGGGATGGGTGAGGGCGTCGATGAGACCGTTACCGGAGAAGCGGATCCCTTTGACCGAAGCATCGGGGATCTTGTGCCCCCGCCGAGAGCACAACATCGACGCAGGTCTATCCTTTGAACTCGCCAGGGAGATCGGCCTCGAATTCTTCCTTGATCCGCTGCGCGGTACCTTCACCGGCCAGCTTGTCGAGAATCTCAGCCATGTATCGCTCGGTCAGGGCTGCCCGTTTGTCGATCCAGGCCAGCATGAAACTGGCATCGACCGGGATACCGCGGTAGTTTTTGATATCTTCCGTCCAGGCCACGTCGCCCGCCTCTCCTGAGCCCGATAGTGTGTCCCTGCTTATGGACCATTGGCCGTAATCGGCGGCCAGAATGTCGTTCACATCGACCGAAGAGCCGTCGATCAACGGCCCAGGATTGCTCGGGGTATCGATCACCCGCTGGAACAGCACCGCCGCCGGCTCACGTGCGCCATACGACCAGGCTCTGGTCTGCCAGGCCCAATACTTACCCTCGCTGGTGCGGCCGATCACGCTGTCCTCGATGGCCCAGGCGCAGACCCGGGAATGGCCATAGATACCAGTGCGAGCCAGGCCGATGACCTCGTTGACACCCCGGAAGAAATGCACCGCGGTCTGGTTCCACTGCTGCAGCGAAATATCCTCATCCACCGAGAAATAAATCGGTCGGTCGGCGGGACCCCCTGCCGCGCGGTGCCGTTCGTCGGCCTCCCGGGCCATGCGTTTGCCACCCTCGTAGCCGGTGGTCCAATCGCTGGGCGCAGCGGGGTTGCCGGGCTTTCCGAACTGCCACACGCTGGCCACATCCACTCCGGCGGCCCTCAGTTGGTCGGCATAGCGCTTGGTGATCGGTTTAGCCTGCATCCATTCGGCGCCAGGACGCGGTGGTGATACATAGGCGATGACCGCCGAATGCCCGGCGCTCTTGATCGCCTGCGGATCGATCAGGCGTGCTGCGAAATCGATTGCGGTACCCACAATTCGCCCTCCTGTCGGTAACGAACATCGGAACCTCGCAATAGGAACCGAGACGATAAGTGGGTGAGGTGCGCTCATTGTCCCAGTTCTCCGCACGTAGCGGCGGCTTTTCGTCCCCGAGGGTTCACGTAAGCGTCCTTGGCCCCGGGTCGCCACCATTCTCAGCCCACATCAGGCGATGCCAGAATTTGTGAACACCCGCCTACACCGCCTGCTCCGCGCTGGTTGTCGGAGGAGCAGGGAATGATCGGGGCCGCGTCCTACGCAACCCCTGCCGATGGCGCCCGAATCTGGTACCGAGATACCGCGCACACAAATGGGAGCCCACCCATATTGCATATCCAGGGCTTGGCGATCCGGAGTCCGCGACGGTCACGCCGGCCTCCGGCGACACCGCCGCGCTGGTGCCGTTGTTCTACCCACCTGCCTGGGTCGCCGACCGCCCCGAAACACACGCCCGCGTCAACGCTTTCCTCACCCGGCGCACCCCACCCATACCACGGTTAGCTGGATGCGCCCACGAGTTCCGCCCCGTGGATCCGGGCGGCCTTTTGCATCCCGTCATCCAGGGTCATCAGTGGGTAGGAGAGGCGCTGGGCCAGCGCGATATACCAGGCATCCGCGTAGGGTGATACCCAGCCGCTGCTGCGTTTGCTTCAACTCTTCGTCCCATGTGGCGATAGCTCGCCGCTGCAGTTCCCGCCGAACATCAGCTGCCATCAGGTCCCGCAGATACGCCGAGACCGACTTGTGTTCAGCACGGGCTTTCTCCGCGATCACCGCGGCCACTTCATCCGGGACGTCTCGCACTTGAACCGTCGCCATTGCCCGCTCTCCTCCGCATGATTACATGCAGTAATTCATGCGCAGGACAGCATGCATCCGTGGCAGGAATGGGCCGATCTGCTAGAGGAAGGCAGCCCCACCATCAGTTAGCGCCTCGTGGAAAACTCCGAGCCCTCACTGATCGCGTCCAACGCCCCAAACCTCACCCTTCGGTCCAGATTCGTTGCATCATGTGCCAGTCGGCAGGATGGGCGGCGATCCCCGCGGCGAACCGGTCGGCCAGTGCCTGGGTGGTGCGCTGGACTCCGCCGGAGGTGTCGATCGGTTCGCCGACGGAAAACCCCCACCCGGCCGGGGCGAACCAGCAATGCACCGGTAGCAGTGGGGCACCCGTGTCGATCGCCAGCCTGGCCGGGCCGGCGGGCATGCGGGCATGCTCACCGAAGAACGTGACCGGGACGCCTGAGCCGGACAGGTCGCGCTCGCCGAGCAGGCAGACCAAGCCACCCGCGCGCAGTCGGTCGACCAGCTGCGGGAACGGTGGTGTCGCGCCACCGGTCAACGGGATGATGTCGAATCCCAGATGCTCGCGGAAACGGACGAACCGTTGAAACAACGCTTCCGGTTTCAGTCGTTCGGCGACAACGGTGGGCGTGCCGACCCGCTGGACGAGCCAGACTCCGGCCAGATCCCAGTTCCCGCTGTGCGGTAGGGCGAGTATCGCGCCGCGGCCGTCGGAGTGGGCACGGCGGATGTGTTCCAGCCCGGTGGCCGAGGACTCGATCTGCTCCGCCAGCTGTACAGGGTCCATCGCCGGTAGCCGGAAAGCCTCCCGCCAGTACCTGGCATAGGAGCGCAGGCTCGCCCGCAGCAGGTCCTCAGGTACCTGTTCAGGGGCGACCCCGAGTACGCGGGCGAGGTTGCGTCGTAGCTGGGGCGGGCCGCCGTTTCGGCGCGCGACATGATCGGCTCCCTTATCGAACGACCAGACCGCCCACCGCTGTGGCAGGGCGCGGAGCAATCGCCAGCCCGCCGCATAGCCGATCCCTTGCGCAGATGCGGGTATTTTCATCGCGCGTCTGCTTCGTTACGCGCCGTTCTCGGGTGACGCGGAGCCCTCGGGCCTTGTCCGGTGCTTTGTCGTGGCAGCCCGGAACACAGGTCGGTGATCAGTGCTGCTCGTCGGTGTCATGTAGGGCTCGGGGTCGGCGGGGGCGTGGCTGAACAGTCCCGACGTATCGTGCATGCTTGGTACTCCTGTTGTGTGTGATGCTCATCCGCATAACGGTCAGAGCGGGATTTCCCGGTGTCGCAAACGCTTGTGACGGGGGTCGCCCGTATTCCCCCGCGTACTTCGGATTCGGGGCGCCGTGGAGACGAGCCGAGCGGGCAAGCAGAACCTATCGGCAAGTCATTGCCGAGCGCAGTACTACCGGGTTCTTGATTACCGACTTCGTGGGCATCGGCAGGGGAAGGTACGTGTTCGGTAGCGTCATGGTCGACGTTTCCTGACTCGGTCATTGACGGACCGGATTGACGTGAATCGGTCGATGACATGACCCGGGGGCGGTCACGTGCGGTGGATCGCCGCTCCCTATCCTACGCGCTCCATCTGCCGGTTTCCTGACCAGCCGTAACGCCGCGAGCAGCCCGTGCACCGACGGGCCTGCACAAGAGGACGGCCAACCGGGCTGCGGGGACCAGAGCACCGGGAGCTGATGCCGCCTGGCCATCTGGTTCAGTGTGACAAGGTGCTGGTGTGGTTGGGCGCTTACCTCGGTCACGGTGACCGGCAGCGCCGCGGCCCGCAGCAGGCGGTGGCACCCCGGGAAGTGACGCCGTCACCGCCCTGGTGTCCACCGCGGAGGCAGGCATGGTGACCAGGGCGGTGCTGGTCGAAGTATTCGGGGCCAGCGGCCGCTTCGATATCGACGGCGCGCTCCATCAGTTCCAGCTGGCCGGCCTGGTCTCGACCACGCCGGAGGCGATGCCCGCGGAGGCGGCGATCAGCCGGGTCCGCGACTACATCACCGGACGCGAGCTCGACACCACAGGGTATCCGCTGTCGGAGCTGGTCGCCGAGCGATTCAGCGTCGGCTGGATGGTATACGCGCCCGTGCCGGAAGGTGAGATCGCGATCGGCCGAGCGGTGTTCTATGTGGACGATGACGGCGTGCTGGAGCATTCGACGTCATCGGTCGCGCCGGCGACGGTTATCGCCGAATTCGAGCGGGCCTTCGCCGAACGCAATGGGCTCGAGAAAGTCCCCCCTCCCCGCACGATGACTGATATCCAGCGGCCCAGGGAATTCGGAATGTGTCTACTTGTCCTCGAGGTCCGATTCGTCCACACCTGCGTCGCGCAGGATGCGCGACAGGGTAGCGGGGTTCACCGTGGCCTCCGACCGCTGATCGGGGTTGCGCCGGGCCGCGGGAAGCAACTGGTCGTACCCCGGGTCGCCCGGTCGTAATTCCTCGACCGCGGCGTAAAAAGTGCCGTCGCTCGTCTTGCCGTATCGGTGTCGCAGGATCGTCACACCGTCCTCGGCGAGCCTGGGCGGGCCACCGTCGTGCGTGTCCACCATCTCTGCCATCCTCTCCGTTGCCGGCTGCGGCCCATCGGTCCGGGCTGTGTAGGCATCCATTACCGTTCACATCGCCTCGACGCTCCGATTATCGCTCGGTTATAAGAAGGCGCCGTCGAAGAAAGCGTTCAACTTGGCGGCGGCCCCCACATTGCCGTTGGCGAAAGCGAGCAATCGGCCAGGCCCGCCCACCCAGGCAGAGAACGCCGCCGCGAACAGCTCCACCGGGGAGTTGTAGTGATTGTTCCAGTCCGGAGCGGTTTGAAGGGTTCCGATGACCTGCGCATGCAGCTGCTGCCAGTCGTCTTCCTCGCTGCGCCACCCGTAGGCGTCATCGGCAGCATGACCGAACTCGTGCCAGACCAAATCGCCGTGTGCCCGATCCCCGAACGCCCTGCCTGCATCGACGTACAGACGCCCCTCAGCAGGAACGTACTCGCCGCTTACCCACTTCCATTTCACGCGGTTGTCGTTCGGATGGAACTCGGTTTCCTCGAGACCGCGCAGCGCCCACACCGGCTTGTTGCCGATGACGATGCCACCGCCCTGGTCGTTGAGGAACTCGGCGACTCGTACGTAGATGTGCTCGGGCACGGCGGCCAAATGCTGCAATGCCTTCAGGGTCTCCGGCGTCCGATCGACGAGTTCGACGAGCGGCCCACCCTCTGGCGACTGGTAGGCCACGGTGAACTCCGTGTCGGCGCCGAGCCCGATGCTGTCACCGGAATACAGTGGCGTCTTCTCGCCGGGCGCGATTTCTCGGCCGTTGACATAGGTGGGCGCCTCCGCTGCCTCATGTGGAGTGACCCAGAGCCGGCCGGACGGGTATGCCCCCAGCACAGCATGTTGTTCGGAGAGCAGGTCACGCATAGCGGAGTTGGCCAACTCGGGTGGCAGCACGGCGTCCCGTCCGCTTCCGAGCACCACAGGCTCGCCGGAGGCAATTCTCAGCGGCTGATCGCCGTATGCGCCGGTGAGCTTCACTCCCACCTCATAAGGCTGGTGGGAATAGCCGGTACTGAATTGCGCAGCGCCGAGCCAGCCACCCATACGGAGCCTGTCGTCCGGGAGCATCATTGCTGTCTTCCCGGGCTCCATTTTGTTCCCATTGACCCAGGTTCCAGCCCCCGTGTTTTCGTCACGCAACCACAGCAGCCCGTTCATGTCACGGTAGATGGTGGCATGATGCCCTGGCGCACCAGCCGATGCGAATTCACTCGCCAAGGGTGAATCCGGATCGCTGCCCAGTTTCACTACCGCACCCCGCTGCAACGTCAACGGCGGCATGTCCTGGTCATCGGACAGTCGCAGCTGCACCGGACGTCCCTCGCCGTACACCTCGAGTTTGCCCACGTGGTGATCGAAGGAGACCATGGCGTCAGGGCCCACATATCGCTTTTCACCAGGCGGTATCGGCCTGCCGTCGACCTCGATACGAGGGCTGCCCTCGGAATCCGACGAACGTACCCATATCCGGCCGTCGAAATCTCGTCCCACGAGTACTGCGCGCATAGGCTCCCCGACCATCCGCGAGAAACCGTTTCGGATGTCGACCAGAGTCTGTTGCCCTGGCTCCAGGGTCACCTTTGGTCTGCTCTCGAAACCGAAATGGGCAGCGGGCGAAGTGGTATCCGGGTGTGCCGCCGTCCGTACCGCGGCCACGAAGTCGGGGCCCAAGCTCACCTCTGCACCTTCGGTGAGCGTCACCCACCGCCCCGTCGGGATCCTCTCCCCATTCACCCACACCCCCGCAGGCTCCCCGGTGTCGCGTATCCGCACCCGGCCGTCGTGGTCCAGAACCATCGCGGCATGCTGGTCCCCGACCCCAGAGGAATGCCGCAGCTGCGATGAGAAGGGGGAACGCGCATCGGTTCCGATCTCTACCGCTCGACCGGGGTCCAGTCGCACCGGAGCACTGTGCGCACCGCTGCCGAGCATCACTTGGACCGGTTTCACGTCGCCCACCGCATATACCGGAAGAAAATCGATCGAGTGACGGACGGGACCGTACTGCAGAGTGTCGCCAGGGTGCAGCAGACGCCGCTCCCCCATGGCCAGCCGTTCACCGTTCACATGAGTGTCATCGGAACCGCGATCGACAACCCACACCCGGCCGTACGCGTCGACCTGAATCGCCCTGCTCAGGCCGAAGCTCGCCTCCTCACCGGGGCGTATACCCAGCTGGTTGGCGTCCTCGTACACTCGCACCAACGTCTGGTCGCGAAAGAACTCGACATCGAGTCGACCGGTTCTGTCACCCAATTTCACCGTTTCACCGGGGTCCACGTACCGTTTGTCGCCGCCGACCGCCTCGTCACCGACTTCCACGCGGGGGGCACCGTCCGTATCGGAGGCCGGGTCCCGCACCCATACTCGCCCATCGAAATCGCGTCCGACGATCGCCTGCGGTAACGTGCCGCTGCTCCGAAGCTCGGCGGTGCCGATATCGACAAGAACCTGCTCACCCGGCGCCAGCGAGATCGGCGGCTCATCCGGCCCGAACGACAATCCGGCGGGCGGGAGCCGCGAATCGTCGACCGATACGGTCTTGGTCTCGGCAACGAAATCCGGCCCCAACGCCACTTCGTCGCCGTCGGCGAGAACCCACGCCTGGTTCCGGGCCAGTTTCTCCCCGTTGACCCACACTCCGTCCCCACCCCCGTCGTCACGAATCCACACTCGGCCGGACTCGTCGAGTCCCACCACCGCGTGCTCTTCGGCAATCCCGGATCGGCCCCGCAGCTGGGATACGAACGGTGAGGTTTCCGCAGTGCCGAGCACGACCGGCCGGTCGGGGTCCACGCGTACTGGCGGTCCCTCGCCGAATTCCAGTCGTACCGGTGAGCGTTGGTTCGATCCCTCGTGGGCGCCGGGCTGGACGGGAACCGGGTCGGCGACAACCTGGCTCGGGCTGTCGCCGGTATCGCCGGTGTGCCCTGCCGGTGTCGCGCCTCCGTCGTCGAACGTGCTCACGTCCACGTCGGGTGGTGGCGCCACCCGTGGAGCGGTAACACGTTCCGGCCCGGACGTTTCGGGGGCGTGCTGTTCCAGCTCGTCCAGCCGGTGCCGCATCGCGTCGTGAACATCGCGATAGCCCGCCGCTTCGTAGATGGGCCGCAGCTGCTCGACCCGGGCCCGGATTTCCGCTATCTCCGATCGGGGAAGACTGTGGTCTTTCCACTTGATCTCGCCGCTGGCATCCCGTTCGGCGAATTGGCGCGCGAAGACGCTGGACTGCCTGCCGTCGGTAGGTGCGGCGAGGTGGCCGGGGCTGACGTTCCACACCTGCCCCGAGCCATCAAGGACCCATTCATCGGGACTGCGACCACCGACCCCGGTCAGCACATCCAGGATCCCCAAGCGCGTACCGGAGGGTGTAGCAGCCAACCGCTGGCCCGCACCCGGTTCCCGCAGGAACACCTCAGCTCCGGATTCGCCTGGGATCACCTGTGTGTAGATCTGATCACCGGCCAGATGCACCGCGGGCGACCGCGCGCCCACCGCATCCGCGATCAGGGCCGTGAAGAACCGCTCGTAAGCCTCATTCTTGGTCGGCACCGTTTCCCGCAACAGCTGTGTTCCGTCGTGGAATGTCAAACGCTCGATGACGCGTTCCCGGCCGCCACCAGCGACCGGAAATGCCTCGGGAACCGGTTCCACCACTGGTGGCGGCTCCGAACGCAACAGCTCCTCGACTCGGGTGGAGAATCTCCCCTGCCGGGCCACCGACGCGCTGAGCTCGTTCCGGGGCATCGAAGACCATCCAGGGCTGTGGACGCGCAGCCCCGACCCTGCAGCGCCGACGAAGCCACCGGCGAAACCGGTCACCGCGGACTCCCGCACCATCCGGAAAATATCCCCGAGCGACTGGATCTCGTCGCCGTGGATGATCAGCGATGGCACCGCCCCAGCCACCCCACCCGCCAAACCACCCGCTCCGCCGAGCAGCATCGTCCTACCCAGATGTGAACCGACCAGGCCGGCCCGCGACGTAGGACCCGAACCCAGAAACCGCCCGAACAGTCTCGGCGCCAGCCGCCGACCGACCTCCGCACCCACCACCCCACCCACGGTGCCGCCGAGAACCATCTCCAGAAACGCCGCCACGTCGAACTCGTCGCGCACGCCCGACTGGATATCCCACACTTGCGCGCCCACACTGATGGCCCCGCCGGACAGCGCGCCGATCTTCCCCGCATGGATCGCCCCGTGCAGCGCCGCACGCCGGGCGGCACCCGTGGCCACATTGTCGGCCACGCCCACAGCGAACCGCGACACCGCCATCCGCATCGTCTGCTCGGCCGCCAACCTGTCCGCCAATGCTTTGAACCCGCCGCCGTAGATGAACAGCGCCGCGTCGTATGCCAACTGGGCTGCCAGCACAACCCCCGTCATGATCAGCAGATGCTGGGTTTGGATCGTCATATCCGCTGTGTCGTGACACTGGCGTCCCAAGCTCTCACACAATGCGGCTTTAGCACGGAGCGCGGCGACGATCTTGCCGTTCCGTTCCGACATACCGTCACGTGTTCTGCCGGAGACCGAACCTTCGGCGACGGCGCTTTCGGCTTCGTAATCGTCGGCTTGCGCGTTCAGCTCCGTACAAGCCTTCAGGTACGCGTCACCGCATGCGCGCATCCCTTCCGAGTCTGTTCTCGGCCAGTGACCGATCACCAGATCCCGGACCACCAAGGGAAGACCGGCCACCATTGCCAATGCGTCCACGTCGGCTCGCCCTCCACACCTCCAGTCGCGGCATCACCGCTGAGCCACCGCACTGGCACGTCGACATGGCACCGCATCCGGCAATGACGGAGCCGAGCTGTCGCCGCAGGTATTTCATACAATCGCAACAGCCGTGCCCCCAAGGTTGGGAATTCGTGGTCCATCGATGCCGCCGATAATGGCGTCACGCCATCTCACGGAGCTTCCTCATGCCTGAACGCTTTTTCGCGGATCCGGAGCAGCTACGGCGCCAAGCACCCGAGTTCGATCGAATCGCGGACGGTGTGTCGGGAACGGTGCAGGAACTGGAAGCAGCGCTCGCCGCAGCGGGCGCGCCGTGGGGCGACGACGACGCGGGCACAGCATTCGCACGCAGCTACATCCCGGAGAAAGAGCAGGCCCTGTCCGACCTGAACACCTTGGTTCAGGTGCTCCAGCAGTCCGGCCGCGACCTGGAGCAGCTCGCGGACAACCTGTCGCATATGGACGACATGGGCAGACAACAGATCGCGAACAGCGACCCCGCGTCCCCCCGGACCAGCGCGACACCTCTTCCGGTCCACGTCGGCCCCGGCTACCCCTCGGACCCGTTTACACCGACGACGCCCGCCGCGCAGCCTGCTCCAACGGAGCCACCCGCGACCACGCCCCCACCCGTCAGCAGCCCGGCCACCGTACCGGAAACCGCAGATGAGGCGCCTCGTGTCCCGACGGGAACACCCGGCGACGGACAGGCAGACAGCTTCCCGGCACACGACCAGCAGCAAGGACAGCCTGCGGACGGTTCGCCCAGGAACAACCCCCCGGACAGCACGCGCGACAGCGCACCAAGCCCCAGCGGACCCCCCACCCAGCAGGCAAGCACGAACCGAACCGCACCCCCACAGCCTTCCACCGCGACCGCCCGGCCTGCCGCATCCGCCGCGACGCCGCGCCCGCTGCCCAGTCCGTGGAGTAGCCCGTCGTCACCCACCAGCCCCTGGGGCGCCCGCCCTACCGCCACCGGTCCCACCGGCCCCGCTGCTCGTCCCCCGCGGATTTCCGCGCCCACCCCGGGCACGCC
Source organism: Nocardia donostiensis (assembly GCF_002081715.1). Taxonomy (GTDB): domain Bacteria; phylum Actinomycetota; class Actinomycetes; order Mycobacteriales; family Mycobacteriaceae; genus Nocardia; species Nocardia donostiensis. Next base: position 30,284 of record NZ_MUKP01000028.1, read on the forward strand.
CGGCGCCGGACCCCCTCGGATCCCGCCCCGTCCCACCCAGCCGCAATCCCAGCCCGCGCAGCCGCAGAAGGCCGAGAAACCGGACCGGAAACCCAGTGCACCGCGCCTGGCTGCTCCGCTCGCTGAATCTCTGGCAGCGCGGTTGACCCGGGAGTTGGCCGAACGCCACCGCATCTGGGCATTCGGCTTCGACACCAGCGGCGTGCCAGACGAAACGCTCATGGAACTCGTCGCAGCCGTAGACACCATCCTGCCCCGGCACCCGCAGATCGACCTGCGCGCCATCGGTATCGGCGAGCTACCAGACGGGGAACTGACCAGGCTGGAATGGGAAGCGGAACCGGCGGCCGCTCCCGGGAAGCCCTCGAACGGTGCTGCACAACCACCTGCGGGCAACCCCCCACACCACCTGTTCACCGCTCGCATCGTGCTCGCCGCACACGCCGCAACCAACCCCGAGTATCTGGAAGAAACCATCGCCGCGGCCGAAAGCTCACGGCAGCTCGCAGCGAGAAGCGCACGACGCCCCGTGTACTCCTCGATAGTGCGGGAACTAGGCGCAGCCCTCGACGTGGCAGGCGCTTTCCGCGCCCACCGCTCCGCCCACCGCGCCCTCCTCCTCGAATACCTTCCCCTCCACCCACCCTCGCAAGACTCGCTACAGGGCATAGTTACCGGGTTCCGGCGATGGCGCGCCCAACTACCCGGCCGAAGTTTCCGGCACGGCCGCTTCGATCCCGCCGCAGCACTATCGGAGGCCTTCACCGAGGTGGTCTTGAACACCTCCCAAGCCACCCCCGCCGCCAGAGCGTTGCACCGCCTGCTGGTCCACACCGCGGAAGCGAACATCCCGACAACGAATCAGCCAGCGAAAGCGCCTTATTCATCACACAATTTGCGGTGAATAAGGCGTAAGACCGCCGCACGCCTCGCCGATCCACTGACCGAATCGGCGATCTGTGGTTGGCGCGCGCCGACCGTAGTTCACGGCGCTTCTACAGCCTCTCAGCTCAGATACAACAAGACCGTTCCGCGTATTACACGAGCCTGGAGCGCACCCAGCAGGGTTCGCTCGATGTGACCGAATGGCTGCTCTGGTTCCTCGACGCACTACACCATGCGATCGCCCACACCGAGATCACCATCGACACTGTTCTGGCGAAAACTCGGTTGAACCGGATCCTCGACGGCTTCAACGGAAAGCTCACCACCCGAAAATGGGCGATCATCACCAAATACTCACAGGACACAGCTCTCTGTGACATCAACGAACTGGTCGAACTGGGCGCCCTGCGGAGATCAGCTTCCGGAGGCCGCAGCACCTCCTATGAACTTGTTCCCGGCTGACCAGCCGCCGGCCTGTCGAGCCGTGGACTTCGGCGCATCGGTCTCGAGCGATGACTGTGTAGCGGAGACGCTCTGACCAGCGATAAGTCTTTGCCAGGGGGGATCGGTGAACAGTCCGGTCCCGGAAGGAGGTGAGAGCGATGGGTTCCTTCGGGTTCGATTTCGGCGTCGGCCTCGATCTGTTCCTCAAGTGGCTGGCGGTCACATTCGGGCTGGACTTCGGCCTCAGCTGACCATCGGTCCGGCACACAGCTGCGGACGGACCCTTTCTTGCCGTCCCAGCGTAGGAGGCAGTGGGCAGTACGCCTTCTCATGCGCGCTGCCCACTGGTAAAGGGGTACTCGTACGACACCAGAGCCCGACGCGATCGGGTACATGCGCCGCGACATCTCCGGGACCCGACAGCAACGCGACGAAACGTATATCCGCAGTCTCGCCATCACCGGGACCCCCGAACACACTTACGTTCGCTGGGCGCCCGCCGAGATGCACGATTGAAACCTTGCACGTTCCAGAAGAGAACGGTCACAGATCAAGGCCGACCCAGATACGGCAGCACCGCCCTCAGCGGAAAAAGCAAAGGCAAGGAGGACACATACTCCTTGCCACTCTCAATGTATAGCGCACAGGGGGTCTTGCGGCAAGACCCGGGTTGTGCCGCAGAATCTCCAGCCGAAGCCAGAACCTGCGGAAAACAAGCCTTCGCGAAGTATGTGTGCTGTGGCGACGTAGGGGTCTTGCGGTGCGGTTGCGGGCGCCAGGTACGGAAGTGCGGGTGTGCGCCGGACTGCGCGGACCAGCTGGCCGAAGTGCAGCTTTGTCGAACGAGGGGTTTTCATGATCGATGTGATCATTGCCGGCGGCGGACCGACCGGGTTGATGCTGGCGAGTGAGTTGCGGCTGCACGGTGTGCAGGTGCTCGTGCTGGAGAAGGAGACTGAGCCGACCAGGCAGGTCCGGTCGCTCGGCCTGCACGTGCGCAGTATCGAGGTGATGGATCAGCGTGGTCTGCTGGAGCGGTTCCTTGCGCACGGGCGGCAGCACCCGGTCGGCGGTTTCTTCGCCGGTATCGATAAGCCCTCCCCCGACCGGTTGGACACCGCGCACGCCTACGTTCTCGGCATCCCGCAGACCACCACCGATCGCCTGCTCGACGAGCATGCCGTCGCAGTTGGTGCCGAGGTCCGGCGCGGCTGCGAGCTGGTCGGGCTGAGCCAGGACGAACACGGGGTGACCGTTGAGCTGGCCGACGGCATACAGCTGCGTTCGCGCTACCTCGTCGGCTGTGACGGCGGCCGCAGCACGGTGCGCAAGCTGCTCGGTGTCGGCTTCCCGGGGGAGCCTGCCAAGGCCGAGACGCTGCTGGGCGAGATGGAGGTGGACATGCCGCCGGAGACGGTGGCCGAGGTGGTGGCCGAAATCCGCAAGACCCAGAAGCGGTTCGGCCTCGGCAAACTCCCTGGAGGCGAGTTCTACCGCGTCGTCGTGCCCGCCGACGGAGTGGCCGAGGACCGTGCGACCGCGCCGACCCTCGAGGAGTTCAAGAAGCAGTTGCGGGTAATCGCCGGTACCGACTTCGGAGTGCATTCGCCGCGCTGGCTGTCTCGGTTCGGCGACGCCACCCGGCAGGCCGAGCGCTACCGGGTCGGCCGGGTGCTGCTGGCCGGTGACGCTGCGCATATCCACCCACCGGCTGGCGGGCAGGGCCTCAACCTGGGCATCCAGGACGCGTTCAACCTCGGCTGGAAACTGGCCGCCGAGATCGACGGCTGGGCGCCGGAGGGACTGCTTGACAGCTACCACACAGAACGGCACCCAGTGGCCGCCGAGGTGCTGAACAACACCCGCGCGCAGATGGAACTGATGTCCACCGAGCCGGGCCCCCAGGCAGTGCGCAGGCTGGTGTCGGAACTGATGGACTTCGAGGAGGTGAACCGGTACCTGATCGAGAAGATCACCGCGATCGGGATCCGCTACGACTTCGGCGAGGGGCATGAGCTGCTCGGCAGGCGGCTGCGAGACGTGGGATTGAAGCGGGGGCGCCTCTACGAGCTGATGCACGGCGGCCGCGGGCTGCTGCTCGACCAGACAGGCCTGCTGTCGGTGGCGGGTTGGGCCGATCGGGTCGATCACATCGTCGACGTCAGCGAGGAACTGTACGTTCCGGCGGTGTTGCTGCGGCCGGACGGCTACGTGGCGTGGGTCGGTGACGATCAGCAGGATCTGCTCGGCCGGCTACCCGAGTGGTTCGGCGCTGCCGCCAGCCGAGCGCGCAGTTAGGGCCCAGAAAGGGCGGAACCTATCACCCGGATACGAGGCCCGAATCGCCTGGCATGAAAAGACTCCGAATCAACATCGGCAGACTGCCCCGACCGACCACGATCGAAATCGGTGGTTATCGAATGGGAACGCGTATTACATTGCGGCATGCCTTCCGCCGACGCGATCGATACGATCGACAAGAGCTCCGATCCGTGGGCCGCGTACGACGCAGCCGTCGCCGCCGCTGGTTTCTGGACGATGGCACGCCAGCTCCCCGCCACCTTCTTGCGGGTGTTGCAGGAATGCTGGCAGACGAGCCGTCGCGATACCGCAGCGCTGGTGGTGTGCACGCTCTTCGCCGAGATCGGTACCGCGGTCGGGTTGCTGGCCACGACATCGATCTTCGATCGTCTTCTGGAAGTGGGGCCGACACCCGAGCGTGTCCGGGCGGCGGCTCCTGCCCTGTTCCTCGTCGCCACCGTGCTGGTCGTGCGGGGTGCGCTGCGGGAAGGCGCGGTGTGGGCCAAGTCACGGCTGGGTCCGCAGCTGCGCCGCCGCCTCCGGACCCAACTGCTGGCACTGTCCACGAATACCCAGCTCACAGCTTTCGACGACGACGTTTTCAACAACACGCTGCATCGCATCCGGGAACGCGCCCCACACGCGATCGAGGATCTACTCGACAGCGTGCTGCGTTTGCTTGCGGGCGTGATCGGGCTGGCGATGGTGGCGGGTGTGCTGGGTGTGCTGCATCCGGTGCTGCTGCCATTGCTCCTGCTCGCGCTGGTGCCTACCTGGTGGGCGGCGGTGCGGTCCGCCCGGATGGCATACGAGGTGTTTTCCTCGTCCAGCGGCGCGGAGCGCAGGATGGAAACCCTCACAAACCTGATGGCCGACCGCGTGCCCGCCGCCGAGGTGCGCGCTTATACGATGCGCTCTTTCCTGCTCGCCGAGTTCGACAAGCTCGCCCGGCGTGTGCAAGACCGAATGCTGCGGCTGGAAAGCAAACAAGCGGTGAGTCGTTCGGTCGGAGCGGCTCTCGGCGGGGTCGCCACCGGCCTCGTCTACCTGGTCCTTGGCATTCTGCTGTTCACTGCGACGATGCCATTGGCGGTCGCGGGCACCGCGGTCATCGCCATCCGTACGGCCATGAACGCCCTGCGGGAACTGGTGGAAAGCCTCAACTGGAGTTATGAGAACGCCCTGTTCTACCGCGACTATCTCGATTTCACCGCAGACGCCGTAATACGGAAGGAACGGGAAGGCGGTGTCCCGGTGCCCGCTGACATGGACAGGATCGTCGCCCGCGATATCACCTTCAGCTACCCGAACGCGGAACGCCCTGCACTGCGCGGTCTCAGCATCGAGATCGAACCGGGCGAGGTCATCGCTATCGTCGGCGAGAACGGCTCAGGCAAAACAACTCTCGCCAAAATCCTGAGCGGCCTGTACGAACCGGCTACGGGAACCGTGACCTACGGCGGGATACGCCTGCAGGATATCGACCTGGCTCAGTTGCGCAGCCGGATCGCCGTGGTCGCACAGGATTTCACGCACTGGCCGTTCTCGGCCAGGCAGAACATCACCATCGGCCGCCACGACCGCCCAGACTCGGACGCCGCGCTGGCCGAGGCGGCCCGGGCATCCGGCGCCGACCAGGTCATGGCGCGCCTGCCCGAAGGCCCGGACACCCTGCTCGACCCCACTTATCAGGGCGGAGTCGAGCTGTCCGGCGGGCAATGGCAGCGCATCGCGGTGGCGCGTGGCCTCTACCGTGACGCTGCCCTGCTCATCTGCGACGAGCCGACCGCCGCACTCGACGCCCGTACCGAGCACGCCGTCTTCGAAACGATCCGCGAACACGCGGCCCAGCGCACCGTCGTCTTGATCACGCACCGTCTGGCCAGCGTCCGTTACGCGGACCGGATCTATGTGCTCGAACACGGTCGGGTCGCCGAACAGGGCACGCATGGGGAATTGATGGCTCGCGACGGTATCTATCGCGAGTTCTACACTCTCCAAGCACAGGCGTATCGAGATCCGGAAACGAATATCGGTGACGGCGCGGATACCTTGCCGGGGGCCGAAGGTTTTTCCGAGCTGACCAACCACCACACGTAAAGGACACCCCGCCAGGTGCACGGTTCCATTCGTTCGAGGTGGTCGGCGAGGATTTGCTGATGCTGACGGTGGTGGTGTCATCCGGAAAACGCTCGGCCGGGCCTGTTTTGGGCATCGACGATAAGGATGCCTATGAGGGGTTTGCCCGATACTCCTGATGGAGCAGCACGAATACGGTCCCGGCCCGGCCGAGCGGTTCGGCCGACACTACTGCCGTCGAATTGCTTTGATCAGCCGTCAGAAACGCCGCGCGCCACTGACGGGCATGGATGACACCGGAGCGAGTTCCACGCCCACCCCGTATGTCGCGGCGTGAATGATGGTGCCGTTGCCGGCATAGAGTCCCGAATGACTGCCGCCGTAGTAGGCCACCACGTCGCCGGTTTGCAGCTCGTCCAGCGAGACCGGGGTGCCCGCGGCGAGCTGCTGGTAGCTTGTGCGTGGTACTTCCCGGCCTGCTTGCCGGTAGGACCATTGCACCAGTCCGGAGCAGTCGAAGGCGTTGGGGCCGGTGGCGCCCATACGGTATGGGGCGCCCAATTTGGTGCGTGCGGCCGCTACCGCGACCTCACCGGTGGAACGTTGCGGGGTGACGGAATTCCCGGACGGAGCTTGGATTCCGGGAATTCCGCTGGGTATCGGTATCTCGTCGGGGATTTCGAGAGTGCCGACGCCGATGATCGTGAAGGGTTGAGCTGTTGCGGGTGCGGCGCCGAAGAGGACGGCGCCGATCATTGCGGCCGCGGCAACAGCGATTGTGGTACCGCGGCGAAGGTGGTGCTGTACAGAATCCACGTTTGCGGTCCTCCGTGCTCAGGTCGAGAGCCGGAGATTGCGAGGCCCGGGGCCGGGCTTTCACCGACTTCTCGAACAGCTTTTGGAAAACACCACAGCTATGTGTCGGTCCAGCAAATCCGAGGAGCAATGCTTCGCCCTCATCGCGGCCATCGTGTAAAACGACACGGCAAAGTTGGATAACGAATCGATAACGTTCTTGCGCCGCTCGGTTATCGGATGGGGATTCGGATCGACAAAAATTGCCCGAATTCGGGTTATGACCGGCGGTAGCTTGCCCGCAGATGGAACCGCTCCCCCTGCGGCCCGTAGATGCTCAGGTACTCGACCGGATGCTCGTCGGCATTGCCGAACCAGTGCGGCAGATGGGTGTCGAACTCGGCCACTTCACCGGGAGTGAGCACCATGTCCCGATCCCCCAGAATCAGCCGTAACTTACCGTTGAGGACGTAAATCCAGTGATAACCCTCGTGGATGCGCAGATCAGGCTCGCGGTCGGCCTCGCGTCCCGACAGGATCTGCTTGTACGCCTGCAGGCCGCCCGGTTTTCGGGTGAGCGGGATGAAGGTCTGCCCGTGCCGGGTCACCGGACGCGCATACACTCGCGGGTCACCGGTCTCCGGCGCGTTGACCAGCTCGTCCAGCGGCACATGATGCGCCTTGGCCAGCGGTAACAGCAGCTCCAGAGACGGTTTGCGCTGCCCGGACTCCAGCCGCGACAGCGTGCTGACCGGGATACCGGTCACCTCCGACAACGCAGCCAGCGTCATCCCGCTGCGACGGCGCAGTTCCCGCAACCGCGGACCTACCGCCCCGATGACATTGTCGAAGTCGGACACCACAGTTCTATTGCAGTTCTGGCAAATTTCTTTGTCAAGCGCACCGGAACGCTCGCAAGCTGGTCGCAAGTCACGAGTAGAGACGGAGAAACGAGATGGACCAGCAGTTCTGGGACGAGTTGTACGGAAGTCAGGACCAACTGTTCAGCGGGTTGCCCAACGATGTGCTCGTCGCCGAAGTCGCCGGGCTCGAGCCCGGTCAGGCCCTCGACGTCGGCTGCGGGGAGGGTGCCGACGCCTGCTGGCTGGCCGAGCAGGGGTGGCAGGTGACGGCGGTCGACGTCTCCCAGGTCGCCCTGGAACGCGCCGCGAAAATCCGCCCCGACGTGTCGTGGTCGCACGCCGACCTCGCCGCCACCCCACCGCCGCGCCGTTCGTTCGACCTGGTGACAGCCCATTACTTCCCGATCGAGCACGAACCGGGCCACACCATCGTGCGCGGCTTGATCGACGCCGTCGCCCCGGGCGGGACGCTGCTGTTCGTCGGCCACGACCCCGCTGATTTCCCGGACGAACACGAACACGAACACGATTACGATCCCCGCGATTTCTACCTGCCAGGGGAAGTCGCCGACCTGCTCGACGACGAATGGGTGATCCTCGTCAACGAAACACGAGCGCGCACCCGCCCCGGCCCGCCCGGCACCCATCACGTAGCCGACCTGGTGCTACGAGCACAACGCAAGGCACGCTGAGCCGCTTCCACCCGCCCTCCCTCCGCGCGCCACCCCAGTTTGTCAAGAGCAGATTGCTATGGTCTGCCCACCTGTGCGCGGAACCGGGTAGCCACGAAGCGGAGGGAATTCATGCGGCTGAACCGTCGGGCTCGAGGTGTGACGGGTGCGTTCGTGGTCACCGTGGCCGCGGTGCTGGCCGCGGCGACCGCGATATACGACCCTGGTGAGCAGCAGCTCACTCCGGCCGTCTCGGGTGAGGAGCTGGCCCGGCAGTGGACGCACACCCATGACGGGCCACAGCAGTTCCCCGACGTGCATACGGAATCCGACGTTCCGATCACCATGAGCGACGGTGTCGTACTGAAAGCCAATGTGTACCGGCCGATGCGGGACGGTAAGCCTGCCGATGGGCAGCTGCCGACGATCGTCACCATGACGCCGTATTCGAAACTGATGACCAGCCTGGTGGACGCGGCGATGAACCTGCCTGGCCTGCAACCGTTGACGATGGACCTGGTCGGGCGGATCAACCTGTCCGGAACACCGCTGAGCGGGTTCCATGAACTGGTGCACGCCCTCGACGGCGGCACCGTGCCGACGGTGCTCGGTATCGATCAGAAGCTGGTGCGCAGCGGATACAACCTGGTGTCGGTGGACGTCCGTGGCACCGGTTTGTCGCAGGGCGTATGGGACACGTTGGGTGCGCGCGAACAGCTCGATACCCGTGAGGTCATCGAATGGGCGGCCGGGCAGCCGTGGTCGAACGGGAAGGTCGCGATGAGCGGCGGGTCCTATGCCGGGATCAACCAGCTGCGTGCCGCCGAGGACGCGCCCGAACCGCTGGAAGCCATCTTCCCGGTGGTTCCGGGCAGCGATCTGATGCGTGACGTGGTCGCACCGGGCGGCGGTGTCGGCGTCACCTTCCTTCCGCTGTGGTTGACCTCGGTGAACCGAGCCAAGCTTGTCCCGGATGTGTCGTCGATGCTCAACGGCACTTTCGACTGGAAATGGCTCAGCGACCGGATCGCCGACCCGGCCACCAATTACGATCTGCTCGCTCAAGCCCTGCTCACGCCGACATTGCACGAGGTGCCCGACGCGCTCGCGAATGCGCTGGACGAGGACAGCGCATTCCGGCAGAGCATCCTGGGCCACCCGGAGCGGGTGAATGTGCCTGCGTTCGTCTACGGCGGCTGGCACGATATCTTCGCCAACAGCGCCACCGACCTGTACAACAGGATGCCGCTGCCGCCGGGACAGAAACAACTGATCGTCGGCGACACCTACCATGCGAACCCGGGTTCGGGCACCGGGAAGAACGGGGCGCCACCCCGTTTGGATGTGTTGCAGCGAGCCTGGTTCGACCACTGGCTGAAGGGCGTCGACAACGGAATCACCGAATATGGGCCGGTCATCGTCCGCGAACAGGGCGGCGGCTGGGTGACTCTCGACCAGTTTCCGCAGCGGGGAATGACGCATCGCCGGGTCTATCTGTCCAACGAGCCGAGCGGATCCGCCCCGCACAGTCTGCACGACGGGTCATTGACCACCGAATTACCGCAGCAGCAGGCGAAACTCACCGTCGCGCCCGGGATCACCACCCTGTGCTCGCGCGATGCGGCGCAAGGCTCGGCGGGTATCACTGCCTTGATCGACGCCTGCACCAAGGACTCCCGGATCGCCGAACGTAACGCGCTCACCTTCACCAGCACCCCCGTCGCCGAAGCAACCTCCATTTCCGGTCCGATAGCCGTGCACCTGAACACCGTGCACGACGCCGGCGACGGCTACTGGAATGTCACCGTCAACGACGTCGCCCCCGACGGCACCTCCACGGTGCTGACCACCGGTCAGCTCACCGCTTCACTGCGTGCCGTCGACGAAACCCGCAGCACCCGCTCCGCGAGCGGCGACTTCACCGACCCGCACCATCCGATCACCCTCGACAGCATGCTCCCCGTGACGCCCGGCGAACCGGTCACCCTGGATATCGCGGTCATACCGACCCAGGCGGTCCTGCAGCCCGGCCACCGGCTCCGCATCGACGTATTCGCAGGCAACTCCCCCAAAGCGGTCCCGTTCCGCCCGATGCTCAACAACACCGAACTCAAACCGCAACACCTGGTGCTCGACCCGAACGCGCCGAGCTTCGTCAACCTGCCCACCGACCGGCCGCTCACTCCGGTCGCCCAGCCGCGGACCGACCAGGGGCAGCCGAACGCTCAGGAAGCTCCCTCCGCAGCGCCTATTCCCCCGGCTGCAAACCAGGTTCCGGCCCCGCCTGTGCCCACCCCCGAACCGGCGGAGACTCCTCGCCCGGCGCACGCCCCCGAACCGGCATAAACTTTCCACAGCAGCGGAAACAGTTGCCTCCGACATAAAAACCCTATGATCCGTAAAGTTTCCCCATGGTGTCGCGTGAAATGCCCGAGCTGGTTCAGTCGGTAGTAGAGCAGTATCTACTCGACGGCGGCCGGCGCTACAACCGCAACGATGTGGTTGAACGGTCGGGGGTCCCGCCCGAGGTGACCACTCGGTTATGGGTAGCGCTCGGCTTCCCCACAGGCGGGGACGAAACAGAACTGGACTACACCGAGGCCGATATCGCCGCACTACGCGATTTCCGGGATATCCGAGTGCTCGCCGAAACCGATATCCGCAGGCAGGCCGCGACCGCACGCACCATCGGGCAGACCATGGCCCGGCTGGCGGAATGGCAGGTCGATCTGGTGCTCGACGAGATCACGCGGCGGATCAGCGAAGCCGCGCCCGATGCGGACCCGGCCGAGGTGGCGAAATCAGCGACCGAGGCAACGGTGGCGGTGCTGGAACGGTTGCAGGTGTATGCGTGGCGGCGACATCTGGACGCGGCGCTGTCGCGGACACTCGACGGCGCGGGTACCGGGGAGGATTCCACGCGCGTGCTGGCAGTAGGGTTCGCCGATATGGTCGGCTACACCCGGCTGACCCGCCATCTGCACCCCGATGAACTCTCCACCCTGCTCGAGGCATTCGAGACGACCACGACCGCGGCGATCACCGAGAACGGCGGCTGGGTGATCAAGAACGTCGGCGACGAAGTGATGTTCGCGGCCGAAACGGCAGTCCAAGCGGCCAGGATCGCGCTGGATATCCAGGAGACGACAATGACCGTCGACACCACGCCCGAACTGCGGGTCGCGCTCGCATACGGGCCGGTCCTGCAGCGTTTCGGCGACCTGTACGGCTCGGTGGTGAACATGGCGGCCCGATTGACCGGCGTCGCCCGCCCCGGCACCGTGCTGATCGACGACGGCGCGGCCGCAGAACTGGCAGGCGACCCCGAGTTCAGCATCAAACATCTGCGCAGCGTCCGGGTGCGCGGCTTCAACCGGCTGCGCCCACACGTACTGCGCCCAGCCCGGCCCTGACCCGTCCCCTACCGGCCGGGCAGGTCGAGGCGATGCGTGCCGGTCACCCTTTGAATCCTGAGCAGCAAGCCACGGTTAACCAGTTGACCAGGGCATTGGACGAGCTACCGCCCTACGAAGGGCCGGTGACCCGTCGTGTCGAGGTTGGATGAGAGAGGACAGACATGCCTGAGGAGTTTCGCGGCAAGATCTTCACACCACCAGAGGAGGTGGAAAACAAGCTCAGCGCTGAAGAAATCGCCGCAGCCAATGCCAGATTCGATGAGTTCGAACGACGCCGTGCCGCCGTCCCGCCCGAGAAGCAGATTCATCTGCGGGACCGGTTCGGGAGTGAGGATGCACTCGGCACCGACCGGGAAGAGGAGTACCTGCGCGAGGTCGAGCAGCGTAAGCAACGAGGCCAGTACTGGGGATAGTTGCAGCGAAAGACGCGCCACCTGCAGCGACCGGCACAATACGGCGAAAGTGGCCGCCTCACTGCCTACGGCGGCCGTGTTCGAGTGGATGAACCAGCGGGCCAATACCCCGTCTTCACGAGTTGTGTATGCCGATCACGCCAATCTCCCGGCACTGAAGACCTTTTCGGTGATCTCAGTATTGGAATCGCGCGACACGTGGTCGTAGGCGGGATGCGGCAGGGTATCGCAACGTGAGTAGCCCAGGGGGACGACAGTGTCCCAGTATGCGGCTTTCACCGCATCCCACAGCAGCCAATACTTGGGAAACCATTCACGGACAAGGGCAAGGTCAGGACGAGCTCCGTCTTCGCCGAAGTACACGCTTCCCTGCCTGCCGTTGGGGATATCGACCGTGGTTCCGTCCATACGGATCCGGTAAGCCGTGGCGTGGCAGCGGTAGTCGGTGAACGACTCCATCTCAATGCGTGAACCCGCCATCCGCCAGGTAGCCTCTCCATCCTCGATCGAGGTGGTATGCAGCATGCTCGCCGCCTCTCTAGGCGAACCGACTGTAGGTCGAGAGCGCGTACCGGCCTCGGTCGGTGATTTGGTAACCGCCATGTCCGGCCCAGCCGCCCGTAACGATGAGTCCCCCGGACCGGAGACGCATCACGGCGTAGCGTGCTTGCCAGCCAGTCAGTCCGGACGTCTTTACAAGCGCTGCGACAGAAAGGATCCCGCCAGGCTCCAGCGCCGACAGCACCGCAGCCTGGGCCCTGCTGAGTCGAGTGGTTCTAGGCATGCGATGACGATGTGTCATGCGTTGCAGTCGGGGGCAGGGCTCGACAATTTCGCGAAAGTTGTGCAAAACCCCAGTACGTAGGTTGATCCGGCCCGTACGATCCTCCCAATTTGGCACGAACAGTTCGGCCGGAACGAAACAAGGGGTGGACATGACAGACGACGAGCCTGAGGACACCGGCAGCACCTTGCCGCGCAGGCAGCTGGGCCGATTGCTGAGGGAAGCACGCGAGGCGACCGGCATGAGTCTGGAAGAGGCAGCCCGGCTCATGGAGTGGGGCAAGAGCACATTGAGCCGTCTCGAGCGGGGCAAGTCCGAACGGGTGCGAGTCCGAGAGGTCAGCGGCCTCTGCGAACTGTATGGGACCGACGATGAGAAGACCGCGGCCATCAAAGAACTCGCCGGGCAGGCCCCGGTCCGCTCATGGTGGCGAGGCTACAGCGACGTCATCGCAGCGAAGTTCAAGCCGTACATCGGATTGGAAGCTGGCGCCAGCGAGTTGGCAATCTTCCAGCCCTTGATTGTGCCTGGCTTGCTGCAAACTGCTGACTACGCGAGAACCCTTGATAAGCAGTACTTTCCGAATGACTCGGATGAGGAACTCGAACGCCGCGTCGCGCTCCGAATCCAGCGCCAACACATCGCCACGCGGCGTCGTCAGCCCGTCCGGCTTGTAGTAGTTCTGCACGAGGCCGTGTTGCGGACCGTCGTCGGCGGGCCGCGCGTGATGGCAGCTGTCTGTCGGCACATAGCCGACCTGAGTACTCGCGAGAACATCGAGGTTCGAATCCTGCCGTTCCGCGCGGGGTTCCCTACCGGCATCGTGGTGTCGCCGTTCATCATCATGACGTTTCCCAAGGACAGCAGGGGCAAGCCGGTAGAACCGACCATCGTGTTTGCTGAGAGCTTCACCGGGGACGTCTATCTTGAAAGCTCGGATGACGTGCGCCGGTGTCGCGAGACCTTCCGTAGCCTTCTGCGGGCGACGATCGACGTTCGCCCCAGCCGTGACCTACTGAGAGAAATAGCAAGGGAGTATGAGAGTGAACGTTGACCTGACCGGGGCACAGTGGTTCAAGTCCAGCCACAGCTCCGGGGGGAGTGAATGCGTCGAAGTCGCGTTCTTGCAGGGCGGCGTGGTCGGCATCCGGGATAGCAAGGATCCCACCGGCCCCGCACTGGTCTTCAACCCCGGCGAGTGGGATGCATTCGTTGATGGTGCGCGCGATGGCGAGTTCAATCGCTCGTAGGCGTCCACACCCATGGCATGTACACGGCCCGGCCCGTTATCCGACAAATTGGGCCTGATTTGTGCCGGAATCAGGCACGTATCGGGGTTGCGCGTGCGTTAGGCGGTGCCGGGGCCGGTGAGGCCGATCCGGTCGATCGAAGAGGCGATTTCCGCACTCAGCGGTCACTACCGCGTGCGCTAGCTGTGCGACATCTGCACCTAGGCTCGGCACGTGGATATCGACTGGCCCGACCTGCGCGACCGCTGCCGCATTCTCGAGGACGACGCGGTGCTCGCGCTGAACAAACCCGCCGGGATCGCGGTCACCGGGGAACGGCACGACACCGATATCGTGCAGGCCGCCGAGGCTGCGGGTGAAACGCTGTATCCGGTGCATCGGATCGACAAGGTGACTTCCGGGCTGGTGCTGCTGGCCAAGGAGCTGGCCGCGCATGGCCCGTTGACCAGGCAGTTCAATAAGCAGACGGCGCGGAAGACGTATCTGGCGGTGGTTGCTACGGGTGCCGAGCCGCTGCCCGATGCCGGGGTGATCGAGCTGCCGTTGAGTGTGGGCCGCAAGAACCGGGTGCGGATCGCCGCGCCGCGCGAACGGATCCAGCACGAAGCTGGCCGCTGGTTCGTCGCACCGGGTGATGTGCTGGACACCAAGAACTATCCGTCGACCACCCGCTTCGCGACCCTCGCCCGCCACGGCGACCACACGGTTCTGGCGCTGCGCCCGGTTACCGGGCGCCGTCATCAGATTCGGGTGCATCTGGCTTGGATCGGACACGCCATCATCGGTGACCCGTTGTTCGACAAATCCGGCACCCACCAGCGCGCTCACCTGCATTCCTGGCGGCTCACCCTGGCCGCTGACTGGCGCGCCGGAGCACAGCTGGACCTCGAGGCTCCGCCGGACCCGGCCTTCTGGCGGCCGTTGCCATCGGAGCTGCTCGACGCGTCCGCGATGCTTCAGCGGGCGGCGTCTCTGCTGGACACAACCTCTGTGCGGGGTGAGGGCAGGTAGTGCCGCAGTCCGCTCGGCCGGGCACAGCCGCGGCGGCAGCAGCCGACGTAGTGGTGGGACTCATGCCGACGCGGGATCCGGCACCCAACTAGCCTGGGTGGCAGGCCGCGGCGCGGCCCGTTTCTGCACGGCACCGCAGTAATCCCAGAGAAAGCGACAGCCGATGATCCTGGTGGCTCAGGTCAGCGATACACATTTCGATCTCGGCGCCCGTAATGCCGAACGCGCGGAGCGAGTGATGGCGTATCTCGCGGATCTGCGCCGCAGGCCCGATGTGATCCTGGTAACCGGTGACATCACCGATTCCGGGCAGCCGGACCAGTACGCCGAAGCGCGTATCGCTCTGCTAGCCGATATCCCGGTGTATGCGTTACCCGGAAACCACGACGAACGTGTCGCCTTCCGTGAGGTGCTGCTCGGTGCCCAACCGTCGGACAGCCCGATCAATCAGGTCCACCGGGTCGGCGAGCTGACCATTGCGATGCTGGACTCCAGCGTCGCGGGCGAATCCGGTGGGCGGCTGGCCGAGGACACTTACCGCTGGTTGGCCGATGTGTTGGCGGAAACCCCCGCTGAGGCGTCGGTGCTGCTGGCGCTGCATCACCCGCCGGTCCGGCTCTACAGTCCGGTCATCGACGATATCGCCCTCGCCGAACCCGAACGTCTCGCCGAACTCATCGCAGCCGACCCTCGTATCCTCGGCGTCCTCGCAGGCCACGCCCATTCGGCGGCGGCGAGCACCTTCGCGGGCCGTCCGCTGCTGATCGCTCCGAGTACCGCCTCCGTGCTCGGCGGGGAGTGGGAATTGGCGCTTCCGGACCGGGTGATGGATTACGGGCCGGACCCGGCGATCGCCCTGCACATGGTCGACAACCACCGCCTGACCACGCATTTTCGCACCGTCCCCATGGGCGGCTGGATCGGGGACCCGTACTGACCGGTCAGGTGCGTGGCAGAGCCCTAGGCGCAGCGGCAGGTGGGATCGGCTCGGTGGCACGGCCTGCTACCGGACGGACGATGCCGCCAGGCTCAGCAAGCGGCAGCTCCGGTCAGTCCATCAATAGCGCCGGGCCCGCTCGCGGCGGTACGCCGCCGGGGTCACTCCGGTCCAGCGTTTGAACGCGTAGATGAACGTCGACGCCTCCGCATATCCCAGCCGGATCGCGACATCGCTGACCGACAGCGGGGTCGCGGTGAGCATTTCCTCGGCGAGCGCTTGCCGTACTTCATCGAGCAGCGCGCGGTAACTGGTGCCCGCCGCGTCGAGGTGGCGACGCAGGGTGCGGGTGCTCATGCCCAGGTCGGCGGCGACGCTATCGATACCGGGTGGGGCGGTGCGGCCGTCGGCGCCGCCGCGGGGCACCAGGCGGGACCGCACTTCGGCGGCGATACCGGTGCGAGCGCGGCGGCGGTGCACCAGGTCGCGGCATTGGGCGAGGCAGATGGCGCGGGTGTGTTCGTTGGCTTGTGGTAGCGGCTGTTCGAGGACGGCTGGGTCGAGGGCGAGCACGTTGCGCGGCTGATCGAAAAGGGGCCGCACCAGCATGAGCTCGGCGATCCGGTCGGCGTAGGGCGGTTCGGGGAAACGGAATTCGGCCCTGGTCAACGCCAGCTGCCTGCCCAGTAGATCGCTCATCACCTGGTGCATCGCGGTCACATCGCGCTCCACCAGGAACCGGCGCACATCCGCGGGCAGTGATTCGTCGTGGATTTCGGCGCAGAACTCGTCGTCGCGCCACTGGGTGACCGGAAGGCAGAAGGTGAAACTGAGGTCCAGGTAGCGCAGCGCGAAGTCGATCGCCTCGCCGAGGGTCGGGCTACTCACGCAGGCGAACCCGAAGATGCCGAAGGTGGTGATCCGGTAGCGGCGGCCGACCTCGATGCCAAGGGCGGGGCGGTCGGGCAGCGCCCGCACCAGGTTGCGCACCACGGCGAGTTCGGTGTGGGCGTCGATCTGGGTGTCCGGGTCGGGGAGGAGTTCCTCGGTGAGCGCGGTGCCGTCGAGCAGACCGGCAGCGGGCACACCCAGCTCACCCGCGTAACCGACCATCAGCGCAACACTGGCGACGCTACGTGGGAAATCCCAGTCCCGGATCGCCGGTTCCTGCACCACCCGGACATTATGGCCGGATCAACGGCCGGGTATCACCAGGCGAGCTCGGCGCAGCGGCGGGCTGTATCGGAGCTTTCGATCTGCAATGTCGCGTGATCGATGTGGAACTGCTCGGCGAGTATGCGCTGGGCGGCGCGCAGAATCTCGTCAGGGTGGCTGGAGCCGCAGGTGGTGATATGTGCGGAGGCGACTTCCATACCCGAGGTGAGGGTCCATACGTGCAGGTCGTGCACGTCGGTGACGCCGTCGACGGCGGCGAGTTCAGCGGCGACACGTTCCACGTCGAGTTCTTCGGGGCTGTGCTGGAACAGGATGCGCAGCGAGCGTTTCGCCAGCACATATGTGCGCGGCAGCACCCACAGGCCGATGGCGACACCGACGACCATATCGGCGTAGTACCAGCCGGTGGTGATTGTGATGGCCGCCGAGATCAGCACCCCGATCGAGCCGATCATATCGGCGAACACTTCGAGGTAGGCGCCGCGCACGTTCAGGCTCTCCTGCGCCCCACGCCGCAGCAGCAGGAAGGAGATCACATTCGCCACCAGCCCGACCAGGCCCACGATCAGCACCGGAAGCCCGGGCACCTCGGGCGGTTCCCCGAGCCGGGTCAGCGCTTCGTAGAGCACGTATCCGGCTACTCCGAACAGCAGCACGGCATTGGCCAGCGCGGCGATCACTTCGGCGCGGTAGTAGCCGAAGGTGCGGGTGTAGGTGGGGCGGCTGTTGCGGGCCAGCAGGATCGCCGACAGCGCCATACCGACACCGACAACGTCGGTGAGCATATGGGTGGCGTCCGATAGCAGTGCCAACGATCCGGTGCCGAATGCGACGGAGAATTCGACCAGCATGAATACGACGCCGATCGTCAGTGCTATCGCGAGCAGACGCAGGTGTTTACCCGAGGCGCTCTGCGGCCGTAGGCCGTGTGAATGATCATGTCCCACGCCCCACAACATATGCGTGAATGCGCATGGTTGCAAGGGCTTCGTTTCGGGCTGGCAGACTTGAGCCCGTGAGTGATCTGCCCGCGCCCATCGGCCCCAGCGAGCACACACCCGGTGCACGCGACTCCGGGCAGGCCGAACGCGGGCCGCTACGCCCGATCGAGCTGGCCACCGGCGCGGTGCTGGGCGGGGCGACAGTCGGGTTGGTGACCGTTGGTTCGGTCGTCCCGTTCGCCGCCGCGTTGCAGCTGGTCGCCGCGGTGCCGCTCGGCCTGCTCGCGCACCGGTACCGGCTACGCGCCGTGCTCACCGCCTCGGTCGCGGCCGCCCTGGTCACCTTCGTTGCGGCCGGACTGATGCCCGCGATCGGCATGGCCGCATCGGCGACCATCGGCGGCATTATCGGCGGGGTCAAACGCAGGAACGGCGGGATCGTCACGGTCTTCGGTTCAGCGCTGCTGGCAGGCGCGATATGGGCGGCACTGTCCGTGGGTTTCCTACTGGTGTTCTCCGCCTCCAGAAACCTGCTGTTCGACACCATTCGCAACACCGCCGACGGTGTGGAGAAGCTGGCCGCGCGGCAAACGCAACTGGAACCGCTGGGCCGGGCCGTGTCGGATATCACCGAAGCCGTCCTGCACTGGTGGTGGATCTACATCAGCGCCTCGGTCGCGGGCGGTCTCGTCATCACCGCACTGTTCTCCTGGTTCGTCCTCGGCTCGGTCCTGGACCGGCTGACCTGGCTCCCCGGCACCGACCGCCTCGACGCGCCCGTCGACAACCGGCCCATCGAACCGTTACCGGTGACGCTGCACAACGCCGGTTTCCGCTATCCAGGCGCAACCACCGACGCGCTGGCCGGTATCGATCTCAGCGTGCGGATCGGTGAGTTCGTCGCCGTGGTCGGTCACAACGGTTCCGGGAAATCCACGCTGACGCGGCTGCTCGCCGGACTACCACCCACCTCCGGTGTCGTCGACCGTCCGGGCTCGGCCGGGCTCGGCCATCGCGGCGGCACCGCGCTGGTGCTGCAACGCCCGGAAAGCCAGACCCTCGGCGTGCTCGTCGCCGACGATGTGGTGTGGGGCTTGCCCACCGAACTCGCCGATGAGGTGGATATCGACGGCCTGCTGCGGGAAGTGGGGCTCGACGGGAGGGGCGAGCAGGAGACCGCGACCCTGTCCGGCGGCCAGCAACAGCGCCTCGCAGTAGCCGCGGCGCTGGCCCGCAAACCCACGCTGCTCATCGCCGACGAAGCGACCTCCATGATCGACCCGGACGGCCGCCGCGAACTGGTGCAACTGCTCGCCGAGCTGCCGAAACGCCACCGTATGGCGGTCGTGCTCGTCACCCATCACGAAGCCGACGCCGCCGCCGCCGACCGCATCGTGCACCTGGCGGACGGGCACGCCGTCGACCGGCTGCCCGCCTGGCCGAAACCGGCCCGCGACACCCGCCGCCGCCCCATGGGCGAACCCATCCTGGAACTGCGCGGCGTGCGCCACACCTACAACCGCGGTACCCCCTGGGAGGCCCCCGCACTGCACGGCGTCGACCTGACGGTCCGTCGCGGCGAGGCGCTGCTGGTGGTCGGCGGCAACGGATCGGGAAAATCGACCCTGGCCTGGATCATGGCCGGGCTCATCGCACCCAGCTCCGGGCAATGCGATCTGAGCGGTAAACCGGTCACCACCCAGATCGGGCGGGTCGAGCTGGCCTTCCAGCATTCCCGGCTGCAACTGCAACGGCAGACCGTCGGCGAGGAAATCGCCGACTGGGGCGGGGAAACCACCGGCACCGGCGCAGTCGGCAAAGCGCTGGATGCGGTCGGCCTCGATCGTGCCCTGGCCACCCGTTCCATCGAGGAACTCAGCGGTGGCCAAGCCAAACGGGTGGTTCTCGCCGCGATGGTGGCGAGCAGACCGCAGGTGGTGGTGCTGGACGAACCGCTGGCCGGGCTGGATCCGGAAGGCCGCGCCGACATCGTCGAACTACTCGCCCGGCTGCGCGACGCGGGCCTGACGCTGATCGTCATCTCCCACGACGTCGAAGACGTCGCCGCCATCTGTGACCGCACCGTGCACCTACGCGCCGGACGTATCCCCGAAGCCCAGGCGGTGCAACTGCTCGACACCAACGCCGAACGCGATACCGCACCCATGCCGATGCGCCCGCCGGGTGCCCCCCGCCTGCCGCGGCCGGGAGCCGCGTGGCAGCTGGACCGCGATGCCCGGCTCGACCAGGGAGGCAGCCGATGAGCACGGTACTGCTACGTCAGGTTCCGGTGTCCAGCCCGGTCCACCGGTTGTGGGCGGGCACCAAGATGATCGGGGCCTTCCTGATCAGCGTGCTGCTGATGTTCCTGCCGAGCTGGCCGATCCTCGGCATCATGATCGTGTTCCTGATCCTGGTCGGCGCACTGGCCAGGCTGCCGCTGGGCACCCTGCCGCGGCTGCCGTGGTGGTTCTGGGGCCTGATCGGGCTCGGTGCGCTGATCAACCTGCCGGTCGGCGGGCAGGCGGTGCTGCGGTACGTCCAGGTGGTGGTGTTCGGGTTCATCCTGGTTGCGGCGTCGTTGCTGATTGCGTGGACCACGCCGATGAGCGATATCGCTCCCGCGCTGGCCAAACTCGGCGCACCACTGCGCAGACTGCGGGTTCCGGTCGACGAACTGGCCGTCGTCGTCGCGCTCACCCTGCGTGGGCTGCCGCTGCTGTTGGAGGAGATCCGGGTGTTGCGCGCCGCCCGCCGGCTCCGACCCAAACCCCCCTTGCTGCAACGCACCACGGACCCGATCATCGATATCCTCACCGCCGCCATGGCGGTATCCACCCGCCGTGCCGGTGAACTCGGTGAGGCGATCACGGCGCGCGGCGGAACCGGCAGGCTCACCGCCTCCTCCGCCTTCCCCGGCCGTAAGGACGCGGTCGCGCTGCTGGTTGTCGTCGCGGTATGCGTGGGGTCTGTTGCTGCCGAACTCCTGGTGTTCTGACAGTGCAGGGCGGCCGGAGATGGAATCCGTGAATTCGTGGGAACCGACCGCCGGTGTGCTGCGTCCAAATGAGTATGCGGCTCGATCCGGTAACAGCAAGGGGTAGGCGATGAATGACGACCGCGCTGCGGCGCGCGCCCGCAACGAGGCATTGCGCGACCAGGTCGGACAACTGCTGCACACCTATGAACAGCAACGCAAGGATCTGGTTGCGGCGCAGGAACGGTTCGCCGCCACCCAGGTGACCGCCTGGTCTTCGGACAATCTGGTGCGCGTGGTCAGCAACGCCGCCGGTATCCCGATCGAGGTCACGCTGGAACCGGAAGCCTTCAAACGTTCCACCCCTGCCAACCTGAGCCACTCGATTACCGAGGCCGTCCAGGATGCCGCCCGGCAGGCCGTAGCGGCGTCGGAGCGGGCATTCGCCTCGGTGGAGACAGCCGCCGACGATATCCCCGACCTGTCCGACCTGGTGCCCGGCGCGCCGAGCCTGCGCGAACTGGTCGATTCACTGATCCCGATCCCGGTTTCCCAGCAGCAGGCCGAACCCGAACCCCAACCCGTCGAGCGGGACGCGCGCGACCTCGAAGAAGACGAGGACGACTACTACCGCAACCGCAGCTACCTCGAGGATCGCCGATGAGCACGCTACGCGCCGATATCGACGCCATCCGCGCCACTCAGCCCGGCTTCCAGAACGTCGCCACCCAGGTCGCGGAGGTCTTGACCACCCTAAGAACCGCGCTGGAAGCCGAAGGCGAATGCTGGGGCGGCGACGAAATCGGCGCCGGCTTCGCCGGGAACTACAAGCCGGGTGCGGAAAAAGCGTTGAAAGCCGTCGAGATCCTGAGCAACACCCTCAGTGCGATGGCCACCGGCGCCAACCTGACAGCAGGCTCCCTGCAATCCCAGGACGAGGCCATCGCGGCAGCGCTCGGCAAGAGCGAATAGCCCATCAATAACCATCAATCCCCCCTTTTGTCCCTCCGAAACGAACGCTAGGTCTGCCAAATCCCCGAACCTGGCCCCCGGCCAGGCAATTTCTTCGTGCCCGCCGGAGGCTCAGCAGTAGGGTGGCGCGGATTGGCTGAGGATTTGCTCAAATCAGCTCTGCCGCCCGGGGAATGAACGACGGCGTGCGGAGCGTTCCAGGGAACCTGATGAAGGATGGGACAACTCAATGATTCTCCGCAAGATCGCTGCGCTGGTGGTGCCGGTCTCCACTGCACTCGTCGTGGCGGCAGGCACCACATACGCACAACCGGCAGCACCCGCGCCGATGCCGGATATCGGTTACGAGGTGAAGCGGGTGGGCGATCACATCGTCTCCACGCTCACCAACGGAGTATTCGAGGTGACAGGTGATTCGGTGCAGATCAAGAACGCCGAAGGTAGGGCAATGGTCACGCTACCGCTGGTGTTCCGGCACGAGGGAAGCGAATACCCGATCGACCACATTGTGCGCGACGAGGGGCGAGTACTGGAACTGACACCGGTCAAGGATGAAAGCCGCGCCCGCCCAGCACCTGTCACACCCGTCGCTTCACCGATGGAGAACCAGATGGCGATGGATGCATTCCTGGCACAGTTCGGAATTGCCTCGGCTATCGGCGGATTCGTCGGGTTGGTCATCGGTGGATTGGTCGGCGGTCTCGGACTGCTCGGTGGGCCGGTGGGGCTCGCGAGCATTCCCTTGGGCGCCACTGTCGGCAGTATCATCGGCACGATCATCGCGGGTGGCCCAACCCTGATCATCGCCGGTATCGAACTGATCAACGCTTTGAACGCTCCTCCCGGCACCACCCGGTTCGCCGAGCAGGCGCGCAACTGACCACCAACCAACGCCAACGGCGGCCGCGCTACTAGGCGCGGCCGCCGTTGGCGTTTATTGTTCGGAGCCGCTATGCCGCCTACGGCACACCGTGGCAAGCACACACGCTCACTGCTGTTTGCGCACAGCCTTCTTCGCGGCCTCCTGCGCGGCATCGACCTGGCCGGCGTACTTGCCGCCGGTCTTCTTGTCTACGAGGTCCCCAGCCTTCTCGATCGCCGTATCCACCTTGTCGGCGTTCTTCCGCGCCAGACCCAACGCCTTGTCGGCCATGCCCTTGAAATCCACGCGAACTCCTCGCTCGTACCGCTGACAGGGTCACGATAGCGGGTGCGCCCGGCCTTCCCAGCCAGAAACACATGGGAGCGGTCCACCATTCGACGCTCGGTGAATGCTTCGGTCTGCAGACTCGCAAGCTTTGCGGACTGGGGCCATGACGTGATGCAGGCACCGGTCACGCTGCGGCGGCCAGGGCGGATGGGGGATGGAAACCCCAGAACCTCCCATCGATTACGGCTATCGAAGACCGGGTTGGGTTCTCCCACCATTTCAGCCAGGGAGGGCCGTCGGTAGCGTCCTTCAGCGGTGTTGCTTGCAGCGTGCCGTCCGGGTTGTGAGCTTGCGTCAAGGTTTCGCCACTCGGGGCGTAAATAGTCCTGTCCAGGCCGTGTGATTGCGCACCGCGAGCTACCATCTCGGCAAATGACCTTTCGCCGTCAGCGAGGCCGCAGCCGTAGAAAACCACGTCGCCACCGTTGAGCTCCACGAGTCGCCAGAAATCAGGGTTTGTGACCAGGAAGTTGCCGAAATTCCGCCCGTCCATACGCACTATCGCATGCACCGGATTGCCGGACGCGTCGAATCCGGTCTTTACGTTGGCGTTGAGCCGATTCCGAAACGCATGCGAACCGATGAACAATGGTTTCGTTTTTCGCCGGGATGGTGCCACGCTGCTGGCACCACTGTGGCGCGTGAGCGGTCCGCATATATCGAACGCCCAGGCACAGTGAAATCACGTATGGCGTCCTGGGTGATGATTTCGTACTCTACGTCGCCACGACGATCCAGCGCTCGGTTCCAGGCCGTTCGCCCTGGGACGTCGACAACCTTGGTGTTGAAAGCGAGGTCACGCGGGATCCCGTTGGCATCGGGCAGGATATGGTATTGGACTGCTGAAGCGGGAAATCTTACTCGGACGTGATTGCGCTCCCACTCTTCTGGATACTGCTCCCCTGGCCTCCTCCGACGCCAGATTCTGCCGGTCAACCACACCTCATGGCCCAGGGGATGCCTTGCTGTCGGCTGGAGGGACAGCGCAGTCCGGTCATCCTGCAGCAGACGGTGGGCGTATGCGCGGGCCTCATCAGCTGCTCTGTGCACAAAGTCCAAGTAGGTTTGCCCCACAGGCGTTGCGACATTGTCTGCGAAACGGGGTCCTATACCGCAAAACAAACGGGAAAGTCCAGGTGCGTTCATCTCCAGAGACCTAAGGCAGCGGACCAGGTACGAGACAGGCAGCAGAAACCAATACCGTTGGCAGCAGCTGTGTTTCAGTACATGATCCTATTCGCTTCTCAACCCAGAGAGGCCGCACCTTGGTGTTCTGTCTTGTAGATCACGCTCGCCCAACCGTTGTCAGCGCGGCGGCGTGAGCAGCTTCACAAGGTGTTCACACCTCGCCGAGCCAGGCCGGGTGCCAGAGACGACCGATGTCGGTCCAGCTCATGAAACGCACAGTTCCGGTGACCTTCGGAGTCACCCACACAGCGTCCTGCACCTCATCAGCAGTCATCTCGTTGCTGAACGGACTGGTTTTACGGCGCAGCTTCTTCAACCTGCCCGCCAGATCCCGCATGGTGTCGTCATCGAAACCGGTACCGACACGCCCCACGTAGATGAGTTTGCCGTCGTCGGGTATCCCGACCAGCAGTGAGGCGAACGGGCGTACCTCGCTGCGCCGCCAACCGCCGACCACCACCGCCTGAGTGCGCCAATTGCGTTGTTTCACCCAGGAATGCCCGCGCTTACCCGGCAAATACACCGAATCCCGCCTTTTAGCGACCACACCTTCAGCGCCCGTGTCCTGGCTCTGCTGGAGCGCATCGGCCCCGCTGCCCACGAACGGCGATGGCACCCACAGCGACGGTGTGGCCGCGGCCAGCGCCTCCAGCACGCGGCGGCGATCGGTGTAACGCTTACGCAGCAGCGAGGTGCCGTCCAGGTACAGCACGTCGAAGGCGACGAATTCGGCGCGTCGCGTATCGGCATGCAGCAGTGGCATATTCGCCACGCCTTGCTCGTCGAGCACCACGGCCTCACCATCGAGCACCACCCGATGTTCAGACAGTGCCCTGGCGAGTTGAGCCAGTTTCGGGAAACGCTCGTTGACGAGATTGCCCGCGCGGCTGCGTAACCGCAGAGCACCGTGGTCGATTTCGACGATCAGCCGATAGCCGTCCCATTTCGTTTCGAAAACCCAATCACGAGCACCCAGAACGGCGACGTCACCTGGGGTCGCGAGCATCGGGGACAGACCGCGAGGCAGCTCGGCGCGGGGACGGGTCTGCTCGCTCGAGTCCTCGTCGTCGCTACCGTTACCCGGCTCTGCGTCGCTGTGCCCGTGCGATCCAGCGCTCGAGCTCTGCGTGCCGGTACGCGATCGTCCGTCGCTTCGTGCCCTCCTGTCGCCGGTGCTCGGCTCCGCTCCGTCTGCGGCGAGCTCGGTCCGGCGGCCCGCGGTCTGATCGCGCATCAGGTGCATGAGCCACTGTTTGCCTTCGGTGCGTATCAATGCATAACGCCCCTGCAGCCGCTGCCCGGAGAACTTCACGATGACCTCGTCATCGCGCCATTTCTCGGTTTCGTAGGTGCCGCTGTCCCAGATCGTCATGGTCCCGGCCCCGTATTCGCCTTTGGGGATGGTGCCGTGGAAATCCAGGTATTCCAGCGGATGGTCTTCGGTGTGCACGGCAAGCCGGTTCTGCTGCGGCGAGGTCGGCGGCCCCTTCGGCACCGCCCAGGAGACCAGCACGCCGTCACGTTCCAGCCGCACATCCCAGTGCAGGCGGCGGGCGTGGTGTTCCTGGACGACGTACCGGTCGCCGGTTTCCGGGCGCGGCGGGCTGGGCGGGACAGGTTCGGGAGTCCGCTCCGGGTTGCGCATCGACCGGTATTGCGCGAGCGAATCGGACAGCGGCGGGTCCAATTCCGCGAGCAGGTCGCCGTCGGCTTCGTAGCGGGCCAGTACCTCGTCGAACCGTAGCTGCCGCAGGTTTTTCCCGTCCTCGATCTCGTCCCAGGTACGCGGTGCGGCGACATTCGGCTGCGCCCGGCCGCGCAGCGAATACGGCGCGATGGTGGTTTTGGCCGGATTGTTCTGGCTCCAGTCCAGGAAGACCTTGCCGGTGCGCAGCTTCTTCGTCATGGTGGCGGTCACCAGGTCCGGATGCAGCCGTTGCAGGTTGGTGGCGACCTGTTTGGCCACCGTGGACGCCCCGTCTGAGCTCAGCACCCGGTCCAGCGGAACATACAGGTGGACGCCTTTGCTGCCGCTGGTGAGCGGGAAGGCGCGCATCCCGATCTGCTCCACCATGTCGCGGACCGCGCACGCCACCTTCGCGCATTCGGCGAGGCCCACGTCCGGGCCAGGATCCAGATCGAACACCAGCCGCGTCGCGTGCCCCATCGCGTCGCCGTCGAACCGCCATTGCGGCACATGCACTTCCAGCGACGCCTGCTGACCGAGCCACGCCAGCCCGGCCTGCGACCCGATCACCGGATAGGTGGCTGTCCGGTCGGCATGGCGCACGGCGCGCCGCGGCAGCCACGACGGCGCGTGTTCGGGGAGGTTCTTTTCGAAGAACGAGGGTTCATCGACCCCGTCGGGCCAGCGTTTCCTGGTGACTGGACGGCCGGCCAGATGCGGCAGCATCGCGGGCGCGATAGCCGCGTAATAGCCGATGACCTCCCCCTTTGTGGTTCCCGTCGCCGGGTACAGCACCTTGTCGAGATTGCTGAGCTCGACCTCGATACTCGGCTGACCCGGTTCTCCCCCGTAACTTCGGCGCGTCATGGGTAAGCGAGCCGATGGTGGGAGCCGTCGCTGGAGCGGCCCCCGCCCACCGCTGTCAGCCCTGCGGCCCTGACGTGCCGCCCTGCGGGCCCGGCGCACCGCCCTGGGGTCCCTGATCTCCCGTTACCGCCTTGCGCGCGGCGTCCTTACCCTTCGCGATCTTGTCGCTGTACTTGCCATGCGTGCGCTGATCGACGAAATCGCCCGCTTTGTCGACGGCCTGGTTGAACTTCGCGGGATCCTTGGCCACGACCGCCCGGCCCTTGTCGACCAAGCCCTTCACACTGTCCATCAGCCCCATGGTGAAACGTCCTCCCTGTATTGCCGTTATCGGAAGTTGTTCACTCGATATCCTTCCACCACGAACGCGCTGGTGGGAGCGCAACGGGGTCGATTCGTTCGCCCGGCATCGGCACCGCGATCCCGGTACCGGCCGCCCGCGCGGCTCGCACCATCCGCTCCACCGGCTCGGACCAGCCGTGGAAAGCCAGGTTGAACGTCGCCCAATGGATGGGCACCAGCAGGCCGTATCCCGGATCACCCGCGCACAGGTCGGCGTGTGCGCGCACCGCCTCCTCCGGGTTCATGTGGATATCGCTCCAGCGTTCGTCATAGGCGCCGATCGGTAGCAGCGTCAGATCGAACGGCCCATGCGTGGCGCCCGCGGCGGCGAACGCCTTCGTGTAGCCGGTGTCGCCGCCGAAGTACACCCGGCGGGTCGGGCCTGCCAGCACCCACGACGCCCACAAGGTGGTGTTGCGCACCAGCCAGCGTCCGGAGAAATGGCGGGCTTCTGTGCAGGTGATGACCAGGTCTTCCCGGTCGGGTGCGGAAATCGCGGTGGAACCACCCCAGTCCAGTTCGATGATGCGCTCCTGGGGCACACCCCAATGCCGCAGATGCGCGCCGATCCCGATCGGCACCACGAACGGCGCGGACTGGGTCGCGGTCAGCGCGCGCACAGTATCGGAATCCAGGTGGTCGTAGTGGTCGTGCGAGATGACCACCGCATCCACCTGCGGCAACTGGTCGAGCGGCGCCGGAACCGGGTGCAGCCGGACCGAGCCCACCATCCGCGACGGCGATACCCGTTCGCTCCACACCGGGTCGGTGAGCACCCGATACCCGTC
This sequence comes from Nocardia donostiensis, assembly GCF_002081715.1. Lineage (GTDB taxonomy): Bacteria > Actinomycetota > Actinomycetes > Mycobacteriales > Mycobacteriaceae > Nocardia > Nocardia donostiensis. The sequence goes on from NZ_MUKP01000028.1 coordinate 58,281, forward strand.
GACCTCCACCACGGCGCTGGCGTGGCCGTACCAGGTGACGGCGAGTTCGGCCGCGGCGGCGGGCGGTTGCGGCACCGCCAGCGGCACCGGCCGGGACGGATGCCCGGCGTGGCGACGGGTGAACGCGGTGTACAGCAGGGAGGCGCCGGATGTGGGGGTGATCGGTGTGGCGGGTTCGGTGTTGTGGAACCGGCGGTCGCGGTAGCTGACCGCCCCGACGGCCGACGGTGCGATCGCCGATATGGACGCGCCGAGCGCCGACGGCAGCCCCCACAGCGCCCGCAGCACCCAGCCGACGCCGACCGCGCCGGCGGCTCCTGCGATCAGATTGCGCAATCGCATCATCGCCCCAAGAATTTCGCCGGGCGCTTCTGCTGCCGGGCCAGCCTGCCCTCCTGGGCGTCCTCGCTGGCCCAGGCCGCTTCCAGGGCGGCGCGCTGCTGAGCGTTCTCCGGTTCGCGGGTGTGGTCGTCGTTGAGCATCAGTTTCAGATGCCGCAGCGACAGAGGTGCGAGTTCGGCTATCGACTTGGCCCAACCCTGCGCGTCGGCGACAGTGCCGATCCGGTTGGCGAAACCGAAGGTGTAGGCGTCTGTAGCCGTTACCGCTTCTGCGCCGAGCAGTACGGTCCGTGCAGGCCCGCCGCCGATCAGCGAGACCAGCCTGCGCGTTGTCCACAAATCCACCGAGATACCGAGTTTTGCCGCCGGGATCGCAAGATAGGAGTCGACGCCGAACACCCGCAGGTCCGCGGCCATCGCCAACTGCACGCCCGCACCGATGGCGGCGCCATTGACGGCCGCGATCACCGGCACCGGGGTCGATTCCACGGTGTGCAGCATCTCCAGCAGCGAGTCGAGGAACTCCTGGGAATACACCCCATCCAGGTCGGCGCCCGCACAGAAGACCGGTCCGCGGCCGGTGATCACGATCACCCGCGCCTGTTCGGAAGCCTCGATCACAGCGTCGCGGAGCGAGGTGACGAGTTCGGTGTTCAGGGCGTTTCGCCGCTCTTCACGTTGTAGTTCGATGGTGACCACGTCGCCGTCGTGGCTGACACCGAGCATTGTTCCTCCCCAGCTACGTTTTCCGGTACTGACCGTTCACTCTGCCACAGGCGCCGCCACCGGCCTCCCCACGCGGCTAGCATCACGGTCGTGCCGCCCCACCCTCCGGCGACCGTTCCCGCGGCCCCGGATTATCAGATCCTGGTGATCGGCGCCGGTCAATCCGGGCTGTCGGCCGGTTACCACCTGCGCCGCCGCGGGCTGGCGGCCGGACAAGATTTCCTGATCGTCGACCATGCGCCAGGGCCGGGCGGCGCCTGGCAGTTCCGCTGGCCGTCGCTGACGCTGACCACTGTGAACCGGGTGCACGACCTGCCCGGTATGTCGTTCGCGGAGACGTTGCCACCGGGAACGAACCCGGACCCCGGAGGTGGCGCGACCGTTCCCGCGGCCATCGCGGTACCGCACTACTACCAGCAGTACGAAAAACGGTTCGAGCTACAAGTGCGCAGGCAGGTCTCGGTGCGGGTGGTCTGCGACCGCGCCGACTCCGATGGTCTGCTGCACGCCGAAACCGATACCGCGGGCACCATCCGGGTGCGCGGCCTGATCAACGGCACCGGCACCTGGGAACGTCCGTTCATTCCGCACTACCGCGGGGCGGAAAGTTTCACGGGTCGCCAACTGCACACGCGCGACTATCACACTGCCGCCGAATTCGCCGGTCAGCATGTGGTGGTCGTCGGCGGCGGTATCTCCGCGGTCCAGTTGCTGGACGAAATATCGCAGGTCACCAGCACAACCTGGGTGACAAGATCCGAACCGGTGTTCCGGGAGACCTCGTTCGACGCCGACGCGGGCAGGCGTGCGGTGGCGATGGTGGAGGATCGGGTGCGGCGCGGCCTACCGCCCGGCTCGGTGGTATCGGTGACCGGGCTGCCGATGGACGCCAGGCTGCGCGCGGCCAGGGACCGTGGCGTACTACACCGGCTGCCGATGTTCGACCATATCGAGCCCGACGGGGTGCGCTGGGCCGACGGCAGCTTCCAGCCCGCACAGGTCATCCTGTGGGCGACCGGGTTCCGCAGCGCCCTCGACCATCTGGCGCCGCTGCGGCTGCGCGGACCCGGCGGCGGCATCACCATGACGGGCAGGCTGGCCACCCAGGTGGCCGCCGACCCGCGCGTCCACCTGATCGGTTACGGCCCGTCGGCGAGCACCATCGGCGCGAATCGGGCGGGCCGGGCCGCGGCGGCCGAACTCACCCGTTATCTGGGCTGGCTCGAGACGTCTTCAGACGTCTAGACCGGCGGTGAACGTTTCGGGGTCGGGGCCGGTGCGGGTCCCGTCGTCGAGGGCGAGGATCGCCTGCATCTGCTCGGGAGTCAGCTCGAAGTTGAAGACGTCGAAGTTCTCCGCGATCCGCGCCGGCGTCACCGATTTCGGGATGACGACATTGCCCAACTGCAGATGCCAGCGGATGATCACCTGCGCCGGTGTGCGGCCCACGGCTGCGGCGATCTGGGTGATCACCGGATCGTCGAGCAGGATGCCCTGCCCCAGCGGGCTCCACGCCTCCGTCGCGATGGCATGTTCGGCATGGTATTCGCGCAGGTCACGCTGGATGAGCCGGGGATGGAGCTCGATCTGATTGACCACCGGGGTCTCGCCGGTCTCCCCGATCACCCGCTCCAGATCGGGGATCCGGAAGTTCGAGACACCGATGGAGCGCACCCGTCCGTCCCGTTTCAACGCCTGGAACGCGCGGAAGGTGTCGACGAACCGGTCCGCGGCGGGGACCGGCCAGTGGATCAGATACAGGTCCAGGTAGTCCAGGCCGAGCCGCTGCATACTCGCTTCGAAGGCGCGCAGTGTGGCGTCGTACCCCTGTTCGGAATTCCACAGTTTGGTCGTGATGTAGACCTCGTCGCGTGGCACCCCGAACTGGCGGATGGCACGGCCGATGCCTTCCTCGTTGCCGTAGATCGCCGCGGTGTCGATGCTGCGGTAGCCGGCGTCGAGCGCGGCGGTCACAGCGTCGAACACGTCATCGGCGGGAACTTGGAAGACCCCGAACCCGAGCTGCGGGATCACGTTGCCGTCGTTGAGCACGATCGGGGGAATTGCGCAGGTCTCGCTTCGGAAAGTCACGGAATCGACGGTAGGAGCGGCGGGGCGGTAGGTCAACGAAAGCGCGGTACGTGTCCGGATCAACTTGACTAGTTGTTGTGTTTTTACAACACTTCGTTGTGTGAGCCCAGTGCGAAGAGGGGAAACCCTTCCGATTTACAACCGAATCGCGGTGCTGCGGGCCGAACATCGGATGAGCCGGGCCGCCCTCGCCGAAGCGGTGAACGTCAACACCCAGACCATCGGCGCGCTCGAACGCGGGGACCACTACCCCAGCCTCGATCTGGCCCTGCGCATCTGTGACGTCTTCGGACTGCCGGTGGAAGCGGTGTTCTCCCGCCGCGAATTCACCCCGTTGTCGGCCGAGGTCTACACCCGTACGAAAGGACAACCATGACCACCCAAGCGAGCGGCCTGCTCGACCGCTACCAGGACTACCGGATCCGCCGCTGGCTGGTGCAGGAGCAGCGGCTGTCAGGGATGCTTCCCGGCTGGCGCACCAGAACCCGACGGCGCGCCCTGGTGGTGACCGTGGCCGCGACTATCGCGCTGCTGTTCACAGCCGGACTGCTGTGCGCATTCGACCTGCAGTGGGCGTCACTGATCGCCGGCGGCTCCGCGCTGGTCTTCCTGCCCGCTTGGACCATGCTGCGCATCGCCTCCCAAGGCCAGGACCACGCGCCCGCGCCGATGCTCGACGAACGCGAGATCGCCCAGCGCAACGCCGCGCGCTCCATCGGCCTCACCATCACCCAGGGACTCACTATCGCCCCGGTGATGTACCTGTGCTGGTCCGGTGCGCTGGCACCGGAAGCCGATACCTTCCGCACCGCCTTCGCCGGTGGTGTGATGACGCTGGCAACCGTGCTGGCAGGCGGTTGCGCGCCCGCCATGATCCTCGGCTGGACCCAACCCGAACCCGAGCCGGAGAGCTGAACACCATGAGCAAGGCCCATCAGCAGCGGGACGCGACGACGGCCTGTCGCTGACGACCCAGGCGACCAGCGAACATAGCGCGCAGACCTCCGCATTCAGGCGGAGGTCAACGCGTCTGACACAGCCCCGGCTGTTGCCGAGCCGACGGAGACATGAACACCTGCGGCGGCTGGCGTAGCAAGCGTGACGCCGTCATTCGGCAGTACTACCGGGGAGTGAGTCCGCTGTACCGAGACGGCGATAGCGAGCCTGACGCGCTGCCCGCAGTTCGTCCGCCGGGACAGCACGCAGAGCGGCGAGTTCCTCGGCGATCGTGGCGACCATGCGACGAGCGAACTCCACGGGCTCGTCTGCCGCGTCGGGCTTTTCGACAACAATACGGTCCACGATGCCGTCGGCCAGCAGATCGGCGGCTCGAATACGCTGCGCTGCAGCCAACTCCGCGGCGTGACAGGTATCGCGATACACGATTGCGCTGGCACCTTCCGGCGGCAGCGGAGCCAGCCAGCCGTGTGTCGCCGCAAGCACCCGGTCGGCCGGAAGCAACGCAAGCGCCCCGCCACCGGTTCCCTGCCCCAGCAACACCGACACAGTCGGGGTGTCCAACAGCACCAGATCCGCGATACAGCGGGCGATTTCCGGCGCAAGCCCCCGCTCCTCGGCCTCCTTCGACAGCGCTGCGCCGACCGTATCGATCACCAACACCAGCGGCAGCCGCAACTCCTGGGCGAGCTGCATACTGCGCCGCGCCTCCCGCAGCGCCGCAGGCCCCATGGTGTGCTCACCCCGCTGCCCGGACCGGTCGTGCCCGAACACCACACAGGGCTGCCCGCGGAAGCGCGCCAACGCCAGAACCACGGTGCGATCCGACTCCCCCTGCCCGGTGCCGCTCAACGGAACCCGCTGTGTCACCTGCCGCAGCAACTCCCGCAGCCCCGGACGGTCCGATCGGCGCGAAATCGTCACCGAATCCCAGGCGGCAATATCATTCGAGACGCCCTCGCTCCGGCTCGATACATCGGGTCCGGGGCGGCTCTTCGCGTGGACCGACGCCCGGGCTCCGCTGGACGCCGCTGCCTCGCTCGGCCGCCCGGCGGTCGACATTCGGTGTGTATTCCGTGAACCTGGAACGGCCTCCGCAACACCCGATTCGGGCTCAGCCGGGTGCTCGCCTCGAGCAGGAGTCTGCGCCGCGGCAGCAGACCCCGGTCCGGTAACAGCCGTTGTGGCGGTGACATCCGGGACACCGCTGAACACGCTGAGCGCGCGATGGGCTATGCGACGGAACACGGTCACGCCGACAACACCGTCGATAACCCCGTTGCGGTAAAGGTTTTCGGCGGTCTGCACGCCTTCGGGAAACGGGCGGTCGTAGAGGGCTTGGTAGACGCGCGGGCCGAGGAAACCGATGAGCGCCCCCGGCTGGGCGAAGGTCATATGTCCCAGCGAACCCCACGATGCGAAGACACCGCCCATGGTCGGGTCGCGCAGGTACACCACATAGGGATAGCCGGCCGCTTTGTGCGCGGCGACCGCACCTGCGATCTTCACCATCTGCACGAACGCGACGGTGCCCTCCTGCATCCTGGTGCCGCCCGAGGTGGGTGAGGCAACCAGCGGCAGGCCGAGTTCGGTGGCGCGTTCAACGGCGGCGACGATCCGTTCGGCCGCGGCGACGCCGATCGAACCGGCGAGGAAACCGAACTCGCAGGCGATCACGGCAACAGGGCGGCCACGCAACAGACCCGAACCGGTGAGCACCGATTCGTCGGTACCGGCCGCATCTACCGCTTTGCGCAATTCCGCCTGGTAATGCTCGCGGCCGGTCACCGTCAGCGGTGGCCGGTCCCAGCTCGTGAACGAATCGGGGTCGAGCAGTGCGGCGATCAGCTCACGAGCGCTGATCCGTCTCGACGCACCGCTCAATAGCCCTGCATCACCTTGCGCAGCGCGTATTCGGTGAGTTCCACCAGGGCCTGTTTGGCCGGTTCCCGACGCCGGGCGTCGATGGACAGGATCGGGACATCGCCCGAAACGGCCAGCGCCTGACGGATGTCCTCGATCGGATAGCGCGGCGCGTCGTCGAATTCGTTCAGCGCGACCAGGAAGGGCAGGTTACGCGCTTCGAAGTAGTCGACGGCGGCGAAACTGTCCTCCAGCCTGCGGGTGTCGACCAGCACGACCGCGCCGATGGCGCCTTTGATCAGGTCGTCCCACATGAACCAGAACCGGTACTGGCCTGGCGTGCCGAACAGGTACAGCACCAGATCGTCGGCGAGGCTGATGCGGCCGAAGTCCATCGCCACCGTGGTGGTGTTCTTCATCGGGATACCGGTGAGATTGTCGATACCCGCGCTGGCATTGGTCACCAGCGCCTCGGTACGCAGCGGAACGATCTCCGAGACCGCGCCCACCAGCGTTGTTTTGCCCACGCCGAAACCACCCGCGACAACAATCTTCGCCGATGTCGGCTTGCTGTTGCGCGTATCGACCTGGGCCGTCGAATCAAATACGCCGGAGTCCACTGAGAACCCTTTCGATCAGCTCGCGACGTTCATCGTCGCTGGAATCGTCTTTCAATGTCGCCGAAACGCGGACATGTCCGGCTTCGATGAGGTCTGCCACGAGTACCCGGGCCACCCCGATTGGTATACCCAATCGGGCCGCAACCTCAGCGACCGACGGCGATTCTCTGCACAACTCCACTATCGAGCTCTCGATGTTGGTCAGTTCGAACTGCCGCTCCAGGGCGACCGGATGCGATGCGACGAGCGCCTCCAACGCCAACTCGACAGTGGGCCTGGTACGCCCCGCGGTCAGCGAATACGGGCGAACGAGACTGGGCTCGCCGCTACCCACGCGGTGATCTTCTATGTCCATCCCACCATCAGGAACCCATCGTGACGCGTGGAGTGGCCTGGACTGTCTGACCAACGCGCTCGACCAACAACGCCATCTCGTAGCCCACCTGACCGATATCACACGAGGTGTTGGTGAGGACTGCGAGATAAGACCCATCGCCTACGGCCATCAGTAGCAGGTAGCCGTGTTCCATTTCGACTACCGACTGTAGGACGGTGCCGCCTTCGAACAGGTTCGACACGCCCACCGAGAGGCTGGCCAGTCCGGCGGTAACGGCCGAAAGCTGCTCGGCGCGGTCGACCGGAAGCTGCGCACTCGCGGCCATCAACAGTCCGTCGGCTGAGACCAGCACGGCATGGGCTACGCCAGGAACCTCGTTGGCGAAGTTCGAAACCAGCCAATCCAGCTGACGGTTCGTACCACCTAGATCGGGGTTCATCGGTCTCCTTTATCTCCGGTTAGGTTCATTGCTCTCATTGCACGGCCATCCCGAACACCTTGCTGGTGACGACTCAAGCTTGACCTGATCGCCTCCGGATCGCGACTCGGGGCCCGATCGACGGCACCATTGACGGCGCCGGGAACCAGCCGACCACCCGGATTACGTTGCGGCAGACCGGCAGCCGTCCTGGTCTCGGATTCGGCCTCGCTCGCGCGGCGGGCGGCGATCCAGCCTTCGTCTCCTGGTGATTCGAAGGAGGCAGCAGCCTGGGATCGGTCCGAATTCGGATCCGACAACCATGCCGACATCATTTCGGCGAAGATCGGCGTACCGCCCATCACGCCACTGCTTTCCGTCGCAGGCTGCAGCCTGGTCTGGAAGAACGAAGCGGTCTTCGCCGTACCGGAGCGAGCACTGTGCCTGCCCGGTTCGCGGCTGGTGCCGCCCTCGCTCTGCCCAGCGCCCGCCCCTTCGCTGCGCGCGGCAGGCGCGGAGGTTTCCCGCTGCGGCAGACCGACTCCGGGCGCGTTCTCGATACGCGGCCCCAGGCCGAGCGCACCGGGTTCCCGCTGCGGCAAACCACCCGGTCCACGTTGCGGTAAACCACCGGAAGCACGCTGCGGCAGACCACCCGAGGACGGGTCACGTTGCGGCAGACCACTGCTGCGCGAGGTGTCCGATCCACCGCGCTGCGGTAGACCATTGGACGATTCCCGCTGCGGTAGGCCGCTACCGGTCGGCTCACGCTGCGGCAAACCACCCGAGGACGGATCCCGCTGCGGCAGACCACTGCTGCGCGAGGTGTCCGATCCACCGCGCTGCGGTAGACCATTGGACGATTCCCGCTGCGGTAGGCCGCTACCGGTCGGCTCACGCTGCGGCAAACCACCGGAAGTCGGCTCACGCTGCGGCAAACCGCTATCAGCCGGCTCACGCTGCGGCAGACCGCTACCGGTCGTACCCAGATCACGCTGCGGCAGACCACCCGAAGACGGTCCCCGCTGCGGCAAACCACCAGAGGACGGTTCGCGCTGCGGCAAACCACCGGAGGACGGCTCACGCTGCGGCAAACCGTTGTCACCGCTCTCACGTGACGGCAGGCCCGGCCGGGTCCCGCGCTGCGGCAAGTCCCTGTCGGAAGCCGGACCCGAATCCCGCTGCGGCAGACCACCAGAGGTGTCCCGTTCCGGCGAACCCGAGGTAGCGGGATCCCGCTGCGGCAGACCGCTGGACGGTTCCCGCTGCGGCAAGCCTCCCGAAGACGGCGTACGCTGCGGCAGACCGCTACCGGTCGTCCCCGGATCGCGCTGCGGCAGACCACCGGTCCGCGGTCCGCGCTGCGGCAGGCTGTTGCCCGCGGACGGTGCGGAATCACGCTGCGGCAGACCACCGGTTTCCCGCGGCGAAGGCCCGCCTGCACGGGGCTCCCGCGCAGGCAATCCGCCTGTTCCCGATTCGCGCGCAGGCAATCCGCCCGTTCCCGATTCGCGTGCGGGCACACCGCCTGTGCCCGGTTCGCGCTGCGGCAGACCGCTCGGCCCCTGTGGGCGCTGCGGCGTCTCCGAAAAACCGGTGGCACCGGGTGCGCGCTGCGGCAAGCCGGTTTCCCGCGACGCCGCGGGTGCGGAAGTACCCGAGCCGGTTTCCCGGCCGCGCGCGGTATCCGGTTCGCGATGCGGCGCGCCGTTCGCGCCCGGCTGACGCTGCGGCAGACCATTGGTGTTCGGTGCGGGGGCTCCGCTACCGCCGGGCTGCCGCTGCGGCAGACCGCCCGGCTTCCCGTCGCGCGGCAGTTGACCGGCCGCGGGTGGTGTGCCCGCGGCGCTGCCCGGCTGCCGCTGCTGCGGCGGCGTGCCGCCCGGTGCGAGATTGCGTTTGGGCAGCGCCGCGGCGGCGAGCTTGCCCCGCTGCGGCATATTCGTCTGCTTGCCGGATGCGGCACGCAAGCTGGTCGCGGACTGGTCGTCTTCACCGCGCAAGCCCGAGGCCATCGCGGAGCCCGGCTGCCGCTGCGGTAGCCCGCCGGGTGCTTGACCACCGGAACCGGCGGGAATCGGCCCGCTGACACCGGGGTCGACGGTGACCATCATGTTCCCGGTCGGGGTGCGGCTGATCCCACGCGTCTGCATCGACTGGGTCGGCTGCTGCTGTGCGGCGGCGGGCTGCTGCCGCTTCTGCTGGGCTGCGGCATGCGGTGATGGCACCACCGGCTGCGGCCCGGATGCGGCGGTTACCGGCATGATCGTGGCCTGGCCCGCGACGATGAGACCGACCGGCACGTGCACGGTGACGGTCACACCGGGATCGCGCGCAGTGTCGAAGGTGGGGCGCAGCCGCACGGTGAGCCCGTGCCGCTCGGCCAGTCGCCCGACGACGAACAGACCCATATGCCGCGCCGTGTCCGGCCCGGGCTCGGCGGTCGACTCCAGCTTGCGGTTGATCTCGGCCATCTCCGTCGGCGGCATACCGATACCGCGGTCGGCGACCTCGATGAGCAGCCCCTGGTCGTGCGCCTGGGCGAAGGTGAACTTGACGTCGGTCTCCGGCGGCGACGCCCGCAACGCGTTGTCCAGCAACTCGGCGAACAGATGCGCCAGGTCGGAGGCCGCCGGTTCCTTCAGCGCACCGCGCGGGGTGGCGCCCAGTTTGACTCGTTCGTAGTCCTCGACCTCGGAGATCGCGGCGCGTAGCACGTCGGCGATCTCGACCGGTGCGGATTTGGCGCGGCGCTGTTTGGTGCCGGCGAGGATCAGCAGGTTGTCACCGTTACGGCGCATACGAGCGGCAAGATGGTCCAGCCGGAACAGGTTCTCCAGCAGGCGGGGGTCCTTCTCGTCGTACTCCATCGCCTCGATGAGGCTGAGCTGATGGTCGACGAGCGATTTACTGCGCCGGGCCAGGGTTTCGAACATATCGTTGACCTGCGAACGCATCTGTGCCTGATCGCTGGCCAGACGCAGCGCCTGCCCGTGGATATCGTCTACGGCGCGGGCCAGCTGACCGATCTCCTCCTCGCTGCGGATCGGCATCGGTTCCAGCGGCACCTGTTCCGGGGATGCGCCGTTACGCAGTTGCGCGACCTCATGCGGCAGATCGCTTTCCGCGACACGCAGCGCCGCCAGTCGCAGCAGGTGCAGCGGCACGATCATCGATCGTGCCACGAACACCGCGAGCACCAGCGCGGCCAGGATGGTGAGCAACACCACTATCGAGTAGATGATGGCGTCCGCCAATGCGCTGTCGGCCAGCGACTGCACGCCGCCGTCGATCGCGGCGGTGGACTCGCTGACCATCTTCTCGTAGGTGGCGAGGTCATCCAGGACCGAGGAGCGCAGTTCACCGAGCGGAAGCTGACCGGACTGGGCTTGCGGGCCGGTCAGCACCTGCAGCCGGTGGTCGATGCCCTGGCGCAACGAGGCGATATCGGGGTCATTGTCCGGATAGCGCTGGGCCAGCACGTTCAAGATCGTGCGTTCGGTGTTCGCCGCGATCAGATAGCTTTGGATACCGGCGGAGGGGTCGCGCAGGATATCGGCCAGCCCGACCACCTCGCCGAGCAGGTTGGCTCGGGCGTTCAGCGAGTCGACCAGCCGAAGTTTGTCCGCGTCGATACTTGGGTTGCTCACCTGAGCGGCTACGGCTTCCACCGCGCGCACGCCTGCGCTGCGATGGACATCGATCTGCGCCGCCGCTTCGGTCGCGGGCAGGGTGGACAGCGCCTTGCCGTTGGCCCGTACGCCCTTGGCCAGTTCGATCATCTCGTCGACCGCTGCCTGCGCTTCGGGGACGTCGGAGAGTTCACCGACGATGGACTCCGCGTCACTGATCGACTTGTCCAAGGCGGCCAGGTTGTCGTCGGTCACCAACGATCGCCCTGGAGCGACCGCGATGACTGCAGAGCCTGCCACGGTCGAGGTCGCTGCGCTCAGGCCGGTGATGGTCGGGATGTAGCTGACGTTCTCGGCGGCATCGGCCAGCCGGTTCGCCTCGCTCCACTGGGACGAGATCCTGGACACGCCGAGTCCGACCGCGACCGCCAGCGGTACGGCGAGTACGGCCGTAACCTTCCAGCGCAGGTCCCAGTTGCTGAGCGCCCAGCGCTTCCTGCCGGACCTAGCGGCGTCACGCATCTCCCTCTCACTTTCCAAACTGGCCCCAGCCATGCACCATCAGCGCAGCTCCACACTCGCATGATGGTTCGACGAGTGAGGCTGGCCGAGGACTGCGGCTGGCCGAGAAATTGCGTCTACGACGGACCGAAATAAGTGACATCAGATTCTAACGGATCAATAACTTCTTGGTGTACCCCGCACGGGTACGCACCCGTTGACCAGCCTGTTCCAGGCAAAACCAAAGGTCGCGGCACCCGTCCGGGGGTCGCGTGAAGTCTGCCACAATCGTGCTGATCTATCGAGGTGGGTATGCAGCGAGGCTAGGGAGCACGGGTTGAACGCGAGGAATGAGTACCGACCGGTCTATCAGACCAGCTTGGTCGATCCCGCCGAGTTCTGGACCCGGGCGGCCGAAGCCGTCGACTGGGACATACCCCCGACGCAGGTGCTCGACACCAACGCTCGCCCGTCGGCACGGTGGTTCACCGACGGCAAACTCAACACCTCGTACAACGCGCTCGATCGTCATGTGCACGAATCCGCTGGTCGCGCCCAGCAACCCGCCTTGATCTACGACTCGGCGATGACCGGCGCGAAAAAAACCTACACCTATGCCGAACTGCTGGACGAGGTGGCGGTTTTCGCGGGCGCTATGCTGCGGCTGGGGGTACGTACCGGGGACCGTGTAGTCATCTACCTGCCGATGATCCCCGAAGCGGTGATCGCGATGCTGGCGTGCGCGCGGATCGGCGCGGTGCATTCGGTCGTCTTCGGCGGTTTCGCCGCACCGGAGCTGGCCGCACGTATCGACGACGCCGAACCGGTGTTGATCATCACAGCTTCCGGTGGCCTGGAGCCGGGCCGCCGCATCGAATACCCGCCGATCGTGCTGCAGGCGCTTGACCTGACGACGACAACCGCCCCGCGCACCGTTCTGGTCAAACAGCGTCCCGGTTTCCCCACCATCACCTTCACGCCGCCGCAGGCCGCCACCGAATCCCTGCCCAGTTCAGCTGATTCGATCGCGGCTCAATGGCTGGACTGGGACGACGCGGTGCGCGACGCGGAACCCGCCGACCCGGTGTCGGTGGGCGCAACCGATCCACTCTACATCCTCTACACCTCGGGTACCACCGGGCGGCCGAAGGGGGTGGTCCGCGACAACGGCGGGCACGCGGTAGCGCTGACCTGGTCGATGCGCAATATCTACGATGTGGGGCCAGGTCAGGTGATGTGGACCGCCTCCGATGTCGGCTGGGTGGTCGGCCACTCCTATATCGTTTATGCGCCGCTGTTGGTCGGCGCCACCACGCTGCTTTACGAGGGCAAACCGGTCGGCACCCCGGACGCGGGCGCGCACTGGCGGGTGGTCGCCGAACACAATGTGCAGGTTTTCTTCACCGCGCCGACCTCGCTGCGGGCGATTCGCCGCGCCGATCCGGACGCTGCGCTGGCCCACAGCCACGACCTGTCGTCGTTGCGGGCGCTGTTCTGTGCGGGGGAACGCCTCGACCCGGCCACCTACGAGTGGGCGGTGCACACCCTGCTCGCGGATCGGCCGGACTGCCCGGTGGTCGACCACTGGTGGCAGACCGAAACCGGCTGGCCGATCTGCGCCAACCCGCTCGGCTTACAGCAGCTGCCCATCAAACCCGGCTCCGCTTCGGTGCCGGTACCCGGTTTCCGGCTGCGGGTGCTGAACTCCTCGGGCAACCCGGTCCCGGCCAATACCGAAGGCAATATCGTCATCGGGCTTCCGCTGCCACCCGGAACGCTCACCGGTCTGTGGCGTGACGACGAACGCTTCCTCCGCTCCTACCTATCGACCTATCCGGGTCACTACCTGACCGGCGACTCCGGCTATTTCGACGACGACGGCTATCTATATGTCCTCGGCCGCAGCGACGATGTGATCAATATGGCCGGGCACCGGCTGTCCGCGGGCAGTATCGAAGCCGCGATCGCCGGACACGACGCGGTCGCCGAATGCGCGGTGATCGGTCTCGCCGATGAACTCAAGGGCCAGCGCCCGATCGCCTATGTGGTGTTGAAAACCGACGCCACCATCCAACCGGCGGTACTGCGCGACCAGCTGATCCATCGGGTGCGTGAGCAGATCGGCGCGATCGCCACCCTGCACGATGTGGTGGTGGTTCCGGCGCTGCCGAAAACCCGGTCGGGCAAGATCCTGCGCAAAACCATCAGGCAGATCACCGCGGGCGAACCCTACGATGTGCCGTCGACCATCGAGGACCCCACTGTGTTGACCGTGTTGGCGCAGCAGGTCGAGGCCACCCGCTCCGGCGCGTGAGGGAAGACCACTGTCTTTAGAGTCTTCTCAGACATAGTTCACACCGCTGCCAGTCCCCACCCATAACGTCGAGGCGGTCCGGCTCGGCCGGGCGTCAACCGTTCCTCGATCTCAGGAGACAGCACCGATGACACGTTTGCGCAGCAGGACCGCGATCGCGACGATGGCCGTGAGCGGGTTGGCCACGATCAGCGCTGTGATCAGCCCCGCCGTCGCCTCCGCCGGGCCTGCCGAGCTGGTCGAACCACTGCTCACCTCGGATTGCTCCTTCGCACAGGTCGATGCCGCACTGCACGACCAGGCTCCCGACCTTGCCGCCCTGCTGGATTCCAACCCCGACGCGAAGGCACAGTTGCAGGCGAAGTTCGACCAGCCCGTCGAGCAGCGTCGCGCGGAACTACAGCGCTACCTGGAAGAGAACCCCCAAGCCGCGCAGCAGGCGCAGGACGATCCGCGCGCCGCCGGGATGCGCGACACCCTCCAGCGTGTCGCCGATACGTGCCACAACTACTGATTCACCTCGGGATGCGCCGGCGCCCTGCCGAGTGGCGCCGGCGTTCCCGGCACGGCCTGCGCAGCTGCACCGGCGGGCCGGGGGTATGACGGCACAATGAACGATGTGACCTCCGACCGGACCGCGAACCCGACCGTTCTGGTAGTCGACGACGACGAGGACGTGCTGGCCTCGGTCGAGCGCGGGCTGCGGCTGTCCGGGTTCGGAGTGCAGGTCGCCAGGGACGGTGCCGCGGCGCTGCGCTCGGTGCACGACAACGCTCCCGACGCGATCGTGCTCGATATGAATATGCCGGTACTCGACGGCGCGGGTGTGGTGACCGCGTTGCGCGCGATGGGTAATGAGGTGCCGATCTGTGTGTTGAGCGCGCGTAGTTCGGTGGACGACCGGATCGCGGGCTTGGAATCGGGCGCCGACGATTATTTGGTGAAGCCGTTCGTGCTGGCCGAACTGGTTGCCCGGATCAAGGCGCTGCTGCGCCGCCGCTCCGACAGTCCAGGTACTGCAGCGGATGCGATAACGGTCGGCCCGCTAGAGGTGGATATGTCCGGCTACCGGGCGTTGCTGCACGGCAAGGAAATCGAGCTGACCAAACGCGAATTCGAGCTGCTGTCCACGCTGGCCCGTAATGCGGGGGTGGTGTTGAGCCGGGAGCGGCTGCTGGAGCTGGTCTGGGGTTACGACTTCGCCGCCGAGACCAATGTGGTGGACGTGTTCGTCGGCTATCTGCGCCGCAAACTGGAATCCGACGGCACGCCGCGGCTGCTGCACACGATTCGCGGTGTCGGTTTTGTGCTGCGGGCGCCGAAGTGATTGTTCGACGTCGGGCTCGCCGCAGGTCTTTTTCGCTGCGTACTCGGGTGGCTGCCGCCGCGGCGGCCGGTTCCGTGCTGATCGTGACGATCCTGAGCGCGATCGCTGTGCGCGCTATCGAGCGAAACAATCTGCAGCAGACCGATCAACAGCTGGCTATCGCTTCGCGGCTGGTGTTGCTCGATCCGGTGATCGCAGCCGGTGTCGTGAATCTGCTCGGCCCAGACAGCGATATGGCGCTCACCGTCCGCGATGACGGTGCGGTGGTAGCCAGTACCGCCATCCAGCTTCCCGAACTACCCACCGGTTCTAAAACCGTGACGGTGGATGGTGACCCGTATCGGGTGTTAACCACTTCGCGGGATCAGCGGCCGGGACGTGCGGTATCACTGGCCATTCCGGCAGCCGAGGCGGCGCGTACGACGGCGCAACAGCAGCGCTGGGTGCTGGGTGGGGCGCTGCTCGCTATCGCGGCGTCGGCCGGGCTGGGCTGGCTGTTCGGCGGCCGCGCGGTCCGACCGATTGTCGACCTCACCCGCCAGGTCGGGACCCGTAGTGGTTACCGGGATCCGGATTCCGCCAGGGAACCCGTGCATGGTGCAGGTGTGCTGGAGGCGGAAAAGCTCGCCGAAGCCGTGAACACCATGTTGCGCCGCGTCGATCAGGCTCAGGGCGAAACCGCTGCCGCCCTCGAAACTGCCCGCGATTTCGCCGCTGTTTCCGCGCATGAACTGCGCACCCCCCTCACCGCCATGCGCACCGACCTCGAGGTGCTGCGCACCCTGGACCTGAACGAGGAGCAGCGCGCCGAAATCCTCGACGACCTGCACCGCAGCCAGGGCCGAGTGGAAGCGACTTTGGCCGCACTCGAACGCCTCGCCTCCGGTGACCTCACCCACGAACGCGACCACGTCGACACCGACGTGGGCGACCTGTGCGACCAGGCCGCCCACGACGCCATGCGCCACTTCCCCGGCCTCACCGTCCGCATCGACACAGATGCCGAACTCGTCACCCGCGGCCTACCCGCCGGACTGCGCCTCGCCGTCGACAATGCCCTGGCCAACTCCGTCAAACACGGCGGCGCCACCGAGGCCCTCGTCTCCGCCCACCGCGCCCCTAACGGCCACATCATCGTCTCCATCGACGACAACGGCCGCGGCATCCCGAGCGACGAACGCCACGCCGTTTTCGACCGCTTCTACCGCGGCTCCCAGGCAACCAAAGGCGGCTCAGGACTCGGACTTGCGCTGGTCGCCCAGCAGGCGCAATTACATGGCGGGCAGGCATATTTCGAGGACGGGACGCTCGGCGGGATTCGCCTTGTCCTCGACCTACCCGCAAGAACGGCTTCGAGCGCGAACTGAAGTTCACTCCTACCGCGATCCTTATGGTGCGCTGAAAAGCACTGTGGCCCGCACTCGGTGAGTGCGGGCCACAGCTGGCCTCGAATCGGAGGCCGAAATTACTCGGCGTCCAGCAGGTCGATGACGAAGACCAAGGTCTTACCGGAGAGGCGGTGACCCGCACCGGCGGGACCGTAGGCCAGCTCCGGTGGGATGGTGAGCTGGCGGCGGCCGCCGACCTTCATCCCGGGAATGCCGTCCTGCCAGCCCTGAATCAGACCGCGGAGCGGGAAGGTGATGGATTCGCCGCGGTTCCAGGAGGAGTCGAATTCTTCACCGGTATCGAATTCGACGCCGACGTAGTGCACCTCGACAGTGCCGCCGGGGACGGCTTCGGGGCCGTCGCCGACGACGAGGTCTTTGATGACGAGTTCGGTGGGCGGCGGGCCTGCCTGGTATTCGATCTCCGGCTTGCTCATTCGCATATCCCCTTCGATATGTGGCGGTTTCGGTTGATCTAGCGGTTGGTGATCTCGTGGTAGTCGCGGGCGCCGTATCCGGTGTAGATCTGGCGCGGACGACCGATCTTGATGGGTTCGCTGTGCATTTCCCGCCAGTGCGCGATCCAGCCGGGAAGCCGGCCCATCGCGAACAGCACGGTGAACATGCGGGTGGGGAAGCCCATGGCTTTGTAGATGACGCCGGTATAGAAGTCGACGTTGGGGTAGAGCTTGCGCTCGATGAAGTATTCGTCGGTGAGCGCGGCTTCTTCGAGGGCCTTGGCGATATCGAACAGTTCGTCGTTGCCGAGTTTGCTGAGGATGGCGTCGGCGTGCTTCTTGGCGATGGAGGCGCGCGGGTCGTAGTTGCGGTAGACGCGGTGACCGAAGCCCATGAGCTTCACGCCGTCTTCCTTGTTCTTGACCTTGCGGATGAATTCGTTGACGTCGCCGCCCGCAATTTTGATGCCGTCGAGCATTTCGAGGACGGCCTGGTTGGCGCCGCCGTGCAGCGGGCCCCAGAGGGCGTTGATGCCGCCGGAGACGGAGGTGAACAGGTTGGCGTCGGAGGAGCCGACGAGCCGCACAGTGGAGGTGGAGCAGTTCTGTTCGTGATCGGCGTGCAGGATCAGCAGCATATCGAGCGCGGCGGCGATCTCGGGGTCGACCTGGTAGGGCTCGGCGGGGAAGCCGAAGGTCATGCGCAGGAAGTTCTCGACCAGCGACAGCGAGTTGTCGGGGTAGAGGAACGGCTGGCCGACGGACTTCTTGTAGGAGTAGGCCGCGATGGTGGGCAGCTTGGCCAGCAGGCGGATGGTGGACAGTTCGACCTGTTCGGGGTCGCGCGGGTCCAGCGAGTCCTGGTAGTAGGCCGATAGGGCGTTGACCGCGGACGACAGCACCGGCATGGGGTGGGCATTGCGCGGGAAGCCGTCGAAGAACCGTTTGAGGTCTTCATGGAGCAGAGTGTGACGGCGGATCTTGTCGGTGAACGATTCGAGTTGATCCTGGGTGGGTAGCTCGCCGTAGATGAGTAGGTAGCTGACCTCGATGAAGGTGGAGCGCTCGGCGAGCTGGTCGATGGGGTAACCGCGGTATCGCAGGACGCCCGCCTCGCCATCGATGTAGGTGATGGCGGATTTGGTGGAGGCGGTGTTGACGAAGCCCGGGTCATAGGTGGTGTAGCCCGTGCTCGCCAGCAGTTTACCCAGGACCACTCCGTCGTTGCCCTCGGCGGCCTGGGCGATCGTCATGGGGTAGTCGCCACCGGGGTAGGTGAGTACCGGCTTGGCGTCATTGATGTGATTCTCGGGCACGGAAGGATCCCTCTCAGGCTATGACCGTCGGCATCGAATGCGGTCGGCATACGGTGCGTTCACTGAGACGCTAGTCGCTGCTTTGCCCGGCCAAGCCAGAGGGTGCCCGCGACACGGTCTCACAAACGGCGGCCTGCCGGGGGTGAGGTCCGCGCCGGTCAGGCGATCACCGGTTGGTGCTGTGACCGGCGTACGGGGTAGTTCACGAAGGTCGGAAGGCCTGGTGCGGCGGTGACCACGCCGTTCACGGCGAGCGCACTGCCACCCGCCGCGGCAACAGCTGTACCCACCGTAGCCGAGATGGAAACCGTGCGAAACATCACCGCCTGCTGCCACGTCGGGCCGCGTTCCGGATGGTGTTCGGGCCGCGATAGACGCGGAGCTGCAGCACGGGTCCGAGCGGGGCGGGTGCCGGCGAGAGAGCTCAGGGCTGCAGCCGCTGCACCGTCATCTGTGTGCCGTCGACCCGAACGCTGATCCGGTTGTGTAGCCTGCCCTGCCTACCCTGCCAGAATTCGACTTCGTCGGGTCGCAGCAGATATCCACCCCAATGCGGTGGCACCGGGATGTCGTCGACGTCGGCGAAGCGGGCGAGGGTCTCGGCGAGCGCGCGGTCGAGGTCGGCGCGGGAGGCGATGGGGCGGGACTGATGTGAGGCCCAGGCGCCGAGCTGGGAGTCGCGCGGCCGGGAGCGCCAGTAGACGGCGGTCGTTTCGGCGGGCACCCGTTCGACGGGTCCGCGTAGATGCACCTGCCTGCCGAGCGCGGGCCAGACGAAGGTGGCCGAGGCGAACGGGACCGCGGTCAGTTGAGCGCCTTTGGCGGAGTCATAGTTGGTGTAGAAGGTCACCCCTTCCGGGGACAGCCCCTTGCACAGGACGGTGCGGGTGACCGGGCGCGGTGTTTCCGCGGTGTGGGTGACGGTGGCGAGCACCATCGCATTGGGTTCAGCGATGCCGACGGCGGTGGCCTGTTCTATCCAGTGCCGCAGCAGCGGTTCCCAACCTCCGGCCAGCCAGGTTTCGTCCAGTTCCGCATCGTGCAGTCCGGGGCTGTGGCTGATACCGCTGTTATCGCCACCGGAACCGGGTTGACCTGCGGCGATGTGGACGGCGCCGTAGTCGGCGCGCATGGCGGCGAGATCCGGGTAAGGGTTGTCCAGGTCACGCATGGGTCAGACGTTACTCCCCAGTAGCCAGGCGCTAGAGTTTTGGTGAAAGGAGAGTCACGCCATGACCACCAGTTCCGCCGGGCAGCAGGCTGTACCGCAGGATTTCGTCAGCGGCCTCGAAGGCGTGGTGGCGTTCACCACCGAGATCGCCGAACCGGACAAGGACGGCGGCGCGCTACGCTACCGCGGCGTCGACATCGAAGATCTGGTCGCCAACCGGGTCACCTTCGGTGATGCGTGGGCGCTGCTGGTCGACGGCCGATTCGGCCGCGGCCTGCCGCCCGCCGAACCGTTCCCGCTGCCGGTGCACACCGGTGACGTCCGCGTCGACGTGCAGGCCGGGCTCGCCATGCTCGCCCCGATCTGGGGCTACCAGCCGCTGCTGGACATCGACGACGACACCGCGCGGGAGAACCTGGCCCGCGCCTCGGTGATGGCGCTGTCCTATGTCGCGCAGTCGGCGCGCGGCATCTACCAGCCCGCTGTTCCGCAACGCCAGATCGACAAATGCGAAACCGTCACCGAACGGTTCATGACCCGGTGGAAGGGCGACCCCGACCCGCGACACACCGCCGCCATCGACGCCTACTGGGTCTCGGCAGCCGAGCACGGGATGAACGCCTCCACCTTCACCGCCCGAGTGATCGCCTCTACCGGTGCGGATGTCGCGGCCTCGCTGTCCGGGGCGATCGGCGCCATGTCCGGTCCGCTGCACGGAGGCGCGCCCGCCCGCGTGCTGCCGATGATCGAGGAAGTCGAGCGCACCGGTGATGCTCGCGCACTGGTCCGCGGCATCCTGGACCGCAAGGAAAAGCTGATGGGTTTCGGTCACCGGGTCTACCGGGCCGAGGACCCTCGGGCCCGCGTACTACGCGATACCGCCCGCCGCTTGGCCGCCCCACGCTACGAGGTGGCCGCCGCACTGGAACAGGCCGCGCTGGCCGAACTGCGTGAGCGCCGCCCGGACCGGGCCATCGAAACCAATGTCGAGTTCTGGGCCGCGGTGATCCTGGACTTCGCCGAGGTGCCTGCCCATATGATGCCCGCCATGTTCACCTGCGGCCGGACCGCTGGCTGGTGCGCGCACATCGTGGAGCAGAAGAAACTGGGCAAGCTGGTCCGCCCGGCCGCCATCTACACCGGCCCCGGCCCGCGCAAGGCCGAGGAAGTCGAGGGCTGGTCGATAGTAGCCCGCGCATAGCCTGCGCTGCGCTACATCCCGTCGAGCAGCATGGCGTCCCAGTCGACAGCCACCGATTCGCCGCGATCGACCGTGAAGAAAAACACCTCCAGCCGGGCGCCGAGATCGATCAGCCCGATCGCAGCCAACGGCACCGGCTGGATCAGCCGCACCCGCCACGGCTCAGGCTCGTCCCAGGCGCGCATCTCCAGGTCCAGTCGTAGCACCGGATCGTCGCGTCCGGTGTAGTCGGCGGCAACCGGGGTCACCGCTAGCACGGTGGCCTCGGCCCGCCGCCCATCGGACAGGATCTTGCTGATCGCGGTACGGCCCCGATCAGCGGTTTCGGATAAATAGAGCACCACACGATCGGGATCGCCCGGATCGATCCGGCAGCTGACGACATCACCCGGCCGCATCCGGTCGAGCTCGGCTTCCCTGACCCGCTGACGCACCCTCGTGTCGTAGGGCAGCATGCCCGCGACCTGAATCCGCACCCAGAACACATGCCCCGGTTCGGTGCGTCGCGGGCGCACTCCGAGCACGATCGCCGACCCAGGGACGCCACGGATCAGCAACTCCCGCCGAGCCGCCGCGGGCAGCGGACCCACCCGCATGCGCAAGCGCCGGGGCAGCAGGGCGCGTAGGCGCCACCGGGAGTTTGCCGACAGCATGCTCATGGGTGATAACGGTAACTGGAGTGTGGTACGCGGCACAGCGATACCGCGACTACGCTGTTCGCCATGACCAGTGCGTTCCCGACCATTCCCGACGACATCAAACCCGCCGACGGTCGCTTCGGCTGCGGTCCGTCCAAGGTACGACCGGAGCAGTTGCGGTCCCTGGTGGAGGTCGGCGCCTCGGTGTTCGGAACCAGCCACCGGCAGAAACCGGTCAAGAACGTTGTCGCCCGGGTGCGTTCGGGCCTGCGCGAACTGTTCTCGCTGCCCGACGGCTACGAGGTGGTACTCGGCAACGGCGGCACCACCGCGTTCTGGGACGCCGCCGCGTTCGGCCTGGTGCGGGAACGCTCGCTGCACCTGGCCTACGGCGAGTTCAGCTCGAAATTCGCCTCGGTCACCAAGAAGAACCCGTTCATCGGCGACCCGATCGTCGTCTCGGCCGATCCGGGTAGCGCACCGGCCCCGGTCGCCGATCCCGCCGCCGACCTGATCGGCTGGGCGCACAACGAGACCTCCACCGGCGTCGCGGTGCCGGTACAGCGGCCCGCCGGTTCGGAGAACGCGCTCATCGCGATCGACGCCACCTCCGGCGCGGGCGGCCTGCCGGTGCACATCACCGACGCCGACGTCTACTACTTCGCCCCGCAGAAATGTTTCGCCAGCGACGGTGGGCTGTGGGTTGCGCTGATGAGCCCCGCCGCGCTGGCCAGGGTCGAGGAGATCAAGGAATCGGGCCGCTGGTCACCCGATTTTCTTTCGCTGCCGATCGCAATCGAGAACAGCGGTAAAGATCAGACCTACAACACCCCGGCGCTGGCGACGCTGCTGCTGTTCGCTGATCAGATCGAATGGCTCAATGGCAACGGCGGTTTGGATTGGGCGGTGAAGCGGACGCTGGATTCCTCCTCGCGGTTGTACTCGTGGGCCGAGGCGAGCGAATACGCAACACCGTTCGTCACCGATCCGCAGCACCGTTCGCAGGTTGTCGGCACTATCGACTTCGCGGATTCGGTGGACGCCGCCGCAGTCGCCAAAGTGCTTCGCGCAAACGGCATCGTCGATACCGAGCCATACCGTAAATTGGGCCGTAACCAGTTACGTATCGGCATGTTCCCGGCGATCGACCCCGACGATGTCACTCAGCTGACCCGCTGCGTCGACTGGGTGGTGGAAAAGCTCTAGCCACTCTTCCGGAGATGAAACATCAAGAGCCCGCCGCGCGTATCGCCGGCGGGCTCTGTCTTAAGAGGGAAAGACACTGATACACAAAGGAATAGAGAAGATTAGCCGCGCGAAGCCACTTCGGGGTAGATTTCGATACCGCGTGTCGCGCCACACGATTCCCAGTAGTGCACTACTGTTTCGGAACGTGGGCGGTGTCGCGAGCGACGCGATAAGGAGGTAACGGTGCGTGAACTTCGAGTGATCGGTGTGACGCCCGATACCGCTCATATCGTCTGTGTGGACACCGAAAGCGGCCAGAAATTCCGGCTTCCCGCCGATGACAAACTGCGTGCCGCTGCCCGCGGAGACCTTGCCCGATTCGGCCAGATCGAGATCGAAATGGAAGCAACGATGCGTCCTCGCGATATCCAGGCTCGTATCCGTGCCGGCGCCTCCGTGGACCAGGTGACCCAGGAATCCGGGATGCCCGCCGCACGAGTGGAGCGTTTCGCCTACCCGGTACTGCTGGAGCGGGCCCGCGCCGCCGAACTCGCGCAGAAGGCGCATCCGGTGCGTGCCGACGGCCCCGCCGTCGAGATCCTCATCGATGTCGTCACCGCCGCGTTCACCGCGCGCGGTCACACCCTCGACAACGCTGAATGGGATGCCTGGAAGGACGAGAAGGGCTACTGGGTCGCCCAATTGCAGTGGCAGAACGGGCGATCCGAAATCGCCGCGCACTGGCGCTACCAGCCCGACGCGCACGGCGGAACAGTTTCCCCGCTCGATGACCCGGCCACCGATCTGATCGATCCCGATTTCGGCCGCGCGCTGCGCGGACTGGCGACAATACTGCCCGTCGAGCCGGAAACCCCGACCGCGCCGGAACCGGTCACCGAAACCCGCCCGGCCCGCGAGGCAAGCGCCCCCCGGCCCGTAGCGCAGAACAAGCCCGAAGTCGGGAAGTACTTCGAGCAGCGCGCCGTGGCCGCAGGTGGCAGCGCAGCATTGCCGCCCGTATCTCCCACCGCCCTCCCGGCCGCGAACACCACAACCTCCGGTAACGCCGTAGCATCCAACCACGGACCGGCCACGCAGCCGGTCGGCCGCGCCGACACCGCCTCCCGGCCGGAACCCGAACCTACCCCCGCCGCGAACAGCAAGCCGGTAGCCAAACCCGCTGCCGCTGCTGCTCCGGCCAGCGGTACGGACACCGAACCGAAGCAGCCCGCGGAGGACAAACCCGCAAAGCCGGCGAAACCAGCCGCACGCGGTAAGCGCGGTAAGGCGCCGATGCCGTCCTGGGAGGACGTACTCCTGGGCGTGCGCAGCTCCGGTCACTGAAGCAGGCGTACCTCCGCCTTCGCCCCGGCCATGCGCATTCTGTGCACCTTCCGCAGTCGCACGGCTGCGTAGGGGCTGCCTATCTACCCGCCTGAACTCCGGGGCCGTGCAGCTGGCATGCCTCCGCATGCGCCCCGGCCATGCGCATTTCTGCCCACCCTCCGCAGTCGCACGGCTGCGCAGAGCCAGCCCACCTACCGCCTGAACTCCGGGCCGTGCGGCTGGCGTACCTGCGGCCTTCGCCTCGGGCGTACCTCCGTATTCGCTCCGGGCGGGCGCGTTTCCGGTTAGGCTTCGCTCGCGTCTTCGCGTTGTCTGCTCTGCTCGGCTCCGCTGTTCGCGGTGCTGTTTCCGCGATATCGGGAGGTGCCGGAAATGTTGGCCAAGGCTTCGTCGCTCTGGTATGTCGATGCCACCGATCCGGCGGCGGTGCTGCGCGGCGGGCACGATCCCGATCCGGCGGCGGCGCAGACGCTGGCCAGGCAGTTGTATCCCGGACTAGAGGTGGTTCCGACCAAGGTCGCCTCCCTGGGCGGCTGTGCCGGGCCGGAGGTGGACGAGGTGTACCTGGGTTGCTTCCCCGGCGTCACCGTGGTGTGTTCGGCGCAGGCGATGCGGGTGCGCCCGAGCTCGATGCCGGAGCTGCTGGTTCGCCCGCGGGCCTGCGAACACACGTATCTGGTGTCGTTCGACGCCGCGTACGGTTGGGGTGCGTTCGCGCATTGGGAGCGCGGTGAGCTGCGGCGGGCGTTCAGCTCGACCCGCGTATACATCCTGGAGGACGTGGGGCTGCCGTTGACATGGGAGCGGCCGTTCTGGGCGGGTGAGCATCCGGTGCAGTGGCGGCCGTGGGATCTGCCGGACCCGCAGGCGCTGCCGTTCGAACCATCGGACTTTGCGGAAGCGGCAGGCCAGGAATGGCTCGGATTCCATTTCCGGGCTCCAACGCAAGACGGCGAGATCGCGCCCGGTGATATCGCGGTGTGCGGGTTCACCCTGACC
The DNA here is from genome assembly GCF_002081715.1 of Nocardia donostiensis. Taxonomy (GTDB): domain Bacteria; phylum Actinomycetota; class Actinomycetes; order Mycobacteriales; family Mycobacteriaceae; genus Nocardia; species Nocardia donostiensis. The sequence continues at coordinate 83,114 of NZ_MUKP01000028.1, forward strand.
AGTCAGCGCCGCAAGGCGAGCACATAGATCAGCAGGGCCATCAGCCAGCCCGCCACAACTCCCACGAATCCGAGCACCAGCGCCGCCCAGCCGGACAAGATGCCCGCGGCGCCGCCCGCCAACACCCACCGGGTCACCGGGGTATTGCGCCAGCGCCAGGCCGTCGGCGCCACACCTGCGACAGCGACCACGTTCACCGTAACCGCCAGCAGCGGATGCACCTGCGCCAGCGCGGCGCCGAAGGCGTACACACCGACCGCGGTCAGCACCGCGACCAGCGCCACGACCGGGATACCCGCCCCCCAAGGTGTCGGGACCTGGTCCCGGTATGGGCCGGGCGGCGGCCCGTTCACGATGTCCTCACCCGTTCATAGAACGCCATCGCAGCGGCAGTGGCCACATTCAGCGAGTCGGTTCCCGGCGACATCGGGATCCGGGCCCGGATATCGCTGGCGGCCATGGCCGCCTCAGACAGCCCCGGCCCTTCCGCACCCAGCAGCAGCGCGACCCGTTCTCCGGTCATTGCCGCGGCGAGATTACGCGCGGCAGGGTCCGGGGTGAGCGCGACGACCTGAAAACCGCTGCGCCGCAATATCCCCAGGCCGTCGGGCCAGTCGGGGATGCGGGCGAACGGCACGCGGAGCACATGCCCCATGGACACTCGCACCGAACGCCGATACAGCGGGTCGGCGCAGCGCGGGCCGAACAGGACCGCGTCGACACCGAGACCGGCCGCATTGCGGAACATCGACCCCAGGTTCTCGTGGTCGTTCACCCCTTCGAGCACGGCAACGGTGCGCGCAGTGGTGAGCAGCTGCTCCAACGGCGGTTCCGGGCGCTTAGTGGCGACCGCGAGCACACCCCGATTGAGGTGGAAGCCGACGATCTGGGCCATCACCTCGGCCGAGGCCCGGTAGTAGGGAATATAGACAGCGCTGAGGTCGGTGGCCAGCTCCTCGTACCGTTTCGTCACCCCGAGCAGCGCGTGCGGCCGGAACGGGGAATCGAGCATCCGCCGCACCACCACGCTCCCCTCCGCGATGACCAAACCTTTACCGCCGGGCCGATCCGGTCGCCGGTCCGCCGCTTTCAGATCGCGGAAGTCGTCGACGCGCGGATCGGCGACGTCGTCCACATCAACAACCACCGCCACAACCAACTATCCTGCCAACCCGTTTGCCAGGGGCAGCGGCACGGGTGCGAAACCCGCACTGCACTGGCATGCTTGAAGAATGAAGCCGATCCAGCTCATCCTCAATATCCTCTGGCTCGTTTTCGCCGGTTTCTGGATGGCGGTCGGCTATCTGGTCGCGGCGCTGATCTGCTTCGTCCTGATCATCACCATCCCGTTCGGGGTCGCGGCGTTGCGCAACGCCGCCTATGTGCTGTGGCCGTTCGGCCGGACCACGGTGGAGAAACCGGGCGCGGGCGCGGGTTCGATGATCGGCAACATCATCTGGTTCATCGTGGCCGGCTGGTGGCTGGCGCTGGGGCATCTGGCTACCAGCATCCCGCTGTTCATCTCGATTATCGGGATCCCGTTCGGATGGGCCAATCTGAAGCTCATCCCGCTGGCGCTGTTCCCACTGGGACGCGAGATCGTCGACAGCGATCAGGCGTTCGCTTCGGGGTACCGGTACTCGCGGTAGCGCAGGGTGCGGCTATTCGGAATCGGTGACGATCTGATTCATGATCGCCACCGCGCGGGCGAGCACGTCGAGCTGTTCCGGGGCCAGGGTGGACAGCCGGTCGGTCATCCACTCTTCCCGCGCGCTGGCCTCGTCGGCGATCAGCGCCGAACCTGCCTCCGACAGCGAAACGATGACCTGCCTGCCGTCGGTCGGATGCGGATCGCGAGCGACCAAGCCCAGATCGGTGAGCGAGGCGATAACTCTGGTCATCGAAGGCGGCTGCACCCTTTCCTTGGCAGCCAGCGCACCGGGCGTCATCGCGCCGTCGCGGTGCAGGGTGGCCAGCACCGACAGCTGGGTCAGCGATATCTGCGAATCAGTGCGCCGTCCGCGCAGATGCCGCGTCAAACGCACGACCGCCAGCGATAGCTCACTCGCGAGCGTTCGAACATCCGATGGCCTTGTCACAGTGCTGACGATACGGTACACCGTACTTCCCGGCGCAGATACCGGGTTTAGTCTGAGCTGGTGACTCAGCAGGTGCCGCAGATACCGCCGCGACTAACCGATCCTCGGCCGGTTCTGGCGATCGGTTGTGCGCTGTGGGCGGTGGCAACTGTCGTGGTATGGCTCAGCGGGGAACGCTGGGAAGCGGCGCGGC
>NZ_MUKP01000029.1 GCF_002081715.1 Nocardia donostiensis
GATCCTGATCCGGATGCGGCTCGGTCGTTTCGGGAGCGGCAGCGGTTGTTCGGGTTGCCGCGGTCGTCGTGGGCGGATTATGACGCGGGTGTGATCAGTGCGGGGGGCGGCGTCTACGACCGCACCGTGAAATCGGTGCCCATCAGCCCACAGGTGCGTTCGGCGCTCGGGCTCGGCGACGACGTGGTTTCCCTCGCGCCACCAGAACTGGTCCGCGCCATCCTGCTCGCCCCGGTGGATCTGGTGTGGAACGGCGGTATCGGCACCTATATCAAGGCGAGCACCGAAACCAATGCCGAGGTCGGCGACAAATCCAACGACGCGGTTCGTGTCGATGGAAACCAGCTGCGTGCCAAAGTGATCGGTGAAGGCGGCAACCTCGGGGTCACGCCTCGCGGTCGTATCGAATTCTGTTTGGTCGGTGGCAAGGTCAATACCGATGCGCTGGACAATTCGGCCGGTGTGGACTGCTCCGACCACGAGGTCAATATCAAGGTTCTGCTCGACGCGGCGGTGTCCAGTGGTGAATTGGATCTCGCCGATCGTAATCCGTTGCTGGCGCAGATGACCGATGAGGTGGCCGAGTTGGTGCTGCGGGACAACATCTCGCAGAACTTCCTGATCGGCATCTCCCGTGCGAGCGCACCGCGCATGCTCAATGTGCACCGCAGGCTGATCGAGGACCTCGAACAGCGCCGCGGCATCGACAGGGAACTCGAAGCCTTGCCGTCGGACCAGGAACTGAAACGCAGGCTGGAGGAAGGATCCGCGCTCACCTCACCGGAAATGGCGAACCTGCTCGCACATGTGAAACTGGGGCTCAAAGCGGACCTGCTCGACACCGATCTGCCCGACAGCGCATACTTCGGTGCCCGGCTGCCCGACTATTTCCCCACTCCGATACGGGATCGGTTCGCCGGTGTGATCAAAAAGCACCGGCTGCGGCGGGAAATCGTTACCACGATGATCGTCAACGAGGTGGTCGACTACGGCGGAATCACTTATGCGCACCGGCTCAACGAAGAAATCGGCGCCACCGCCACCGACGCGGTACGGGCATTCACCGCGGCCACCGAGATATTCGGGCTGCACGATATCTGGGCGCGCATCCGTGCCGCGGACGCCCCGATGGCGGTCCGCGACCAGCTGGAGCTGGAAACCAAGCGCACCCTGGACCGTGCCTCGCGCTGGCTGCTGAGCAACCGGCCCCAACCGGTCGCGGTCGGCGCCGAGGTCAACCGCTACAGCGCGGGCGTGCGGGCGCTCGGCCCGAAGGTGCCCGGCTGGTTGCGCGGGCATCACGTGACCAGTCTCACCGACCGCTCCGCGGATGTGATCGCGCGCGGTGCGCCGATCGAGCTGGCCACCGAGGTCTTCGGCCTGCTCAACCTGTTCTCCCTGTTGGACGTGGTGGATATCGCCGATATCACCGACCGCCCCGGTGAGGAGGTCGGCGCGCTGTACTACGCGCTCAACGACCATCTGAAGATCGATTGGCTGCTCGAGGCCGTCAGCCACCTCGAACGCGGCGACCGCTGGCATGCGCTGGCCCGGCTCGCGCTGCGCGACGATATGTACGGTTCACTGCGTTCGCTGACCCTCGACGTACTGTCCGGCGGAGACCCGGAGGAAACCGCGGACGAAAAGATTGCATACTGGGAGTCGAAAAACCAGTCCCGGCTCGGGCGTGCACGGGCCGCGCTGTCGGAGTTGTTCGAATCCGGCGCCCACGATCTCGCCACGCTGTCGGTTGCAGCGCGGCAAGTGCGAAGCATGGTGAGCGGGGTGGGCGCCCAATCGGAGGTACCACGGTGACCGATCCCGGTGCACTGAACGGCTACGGAACATCACGTGCCCCAGGTGGCGCCGCGCTGTTGCCGCGGCGCTTCCACGCCCAGGTCGATGTCCGGTGGTCGGATATGGACGTGTTCCAGCACGTCAACCATGCGCGAATGGTGACGCTGCTGGAGGAGGCTCGTATCCCCTGGCTGTTCGAGGACGGCCGCCCCACCGCCGCACTGCGCCAGGGCTGCGTGCTCACCGACCTGCGTGTTCGGTACCGGGGTCAGCTGCGGCACGAGGACACCCCGCTCGATATCGCCATGTGGATCGAACAGTTACGGGCCGTCGATTTCACCGTGGGCTACGAGGTCCGGGCCGCCGGTGCGGACCTGGGTTCGCCGCCCGCGGTGATCGCCTCCACTCAGATCGCGGCTTTCGATATGGCGACCCAGCGGTTGCGTCGGCTCACCGACGACGAGCGCGACTATCTGTCGCAGTGGATGGGCTGATGAGCCGCTGGACCGGTGATTAGCCGGGTGATATCCGAACAACGAGTGCTGTTCGTCGAGGACCCCGCCGAACGAGAGAACCTCGCCACCTTCCTCGTCCGCGCGCTTCGTCTCGACCCGGCAATGGTGGTCCGGCTGCGCCGGCGCGGTGACCGGTTCGTTGCGGCCTGGGTGGCCACCGGTTTCGAAGCGCTTGCCTCGCGCACCGTGATCGCCGAGCTCGGCGTCGACGATGTGACCGTCGGCGCCGATCTGGTGCTCACCGGGCTCGGCGCAGGCAGCCCGATCGACCTCGGCTACTCCATGGATTCCGCCTGGCGCGGGGCCCTGCCCCCGGCTGACGGTTTCGCCCATATCGACGACGTCCCGGCCCGCGCCCTGGTGGAACTCGCCGAACGGGGCGCGAATCTGGCCAAGGAACACGGTTCCAGCCACGGCCCGCCCGCGTCACTGCTCGACCAAACGGTGCTGACCGTCTCCGGCGACCACACGGAAGTGGACGTCCCGATGCGAGTCGTCTTCGCACTGACCGCCATGGATTTCATCCCCCACTCCGGTGACAAGGCCGAATCCCGGCGTATCCCGCCCACCGAAATCGTCCGGGTCCGCGCCACCAGAACCTGGTTGCGCCTGGACGCTCGCTACGGTTCGGTCGCCCGTCGTCTGGGTGGTGGCCTGCCCCTGACTCCGCAGTGAGCGTTGCCCATATCCCCGACCGCGTAACCGTTGTCGGTGTTCACCCAGGTGCTGCGGGATCAGCAGCAGCAACCGCAGATGACCGGTGGTGGGCTTGCAGTGCGCCGGTATCGACCACGGCGACAATACGGCGGTCCTGACCGGTTCGAGGTGTACCGCTCCGCCGACGCCGAACCCGGTGCGGTCGCGGTCGCCAGATAGCTCCCGGTAGCGGCCCGGTGTCCGCAGCGGGCCGCTCGGCGGTCGCCGGGCCCAGGGTGATTGCGGTGCCTGGCTGCGGACAGAGTTCCGCGCAGGTCTTGAACCGGCCTCCCTGCGCAGTACGTCACGCTGAACGTCTACGACGGTGTGCGCTAGGCAGTCACCGGGCGGTCAGGAACGCGCTGCCCTGGTTGCCCGGAGCGCCGATTGCGACGAGTGAAGAGTTCGAGCCGTCAGGACAGCCCGATTGCGCGCAGCAGCGCGGTGGTCGCGGCAGCAGCGACGACAACCAGCAGCAGCGGGCAGCGGAACCACGCCAGCAGACCGCCGACCAGCACCCCCGCGGGCAGGGCTATACCGACCTCTCCGGTGCCGAGCGGCAGCGTGCTGGTGGCGACCAGTGCGGCCAGCAGGATGACTGCCGCGACCTCGAGCAGTTGAACGGCGCGGGGTGGGAAGCGAATGCGGTTGCGCAGGGCAGGGCCGGACCAGCGCAGCGCGTAGGTGCCCGCTGCCAGCGCGAGCATGGCGGGGATCAGCAGTGGTGCACTCATCGGGCGGCTCCGATCACGAACAGCAGGCCGGCCAGCGCGATCAGCACCGGGAGTCCGGCAGGCACGAACGGTCCCACCGCGACCGCGATCACCGCTCCGGCGATGGCGGCGCGGCGCGTCCTGGGATCACGCAGCGCGGGCAGGATCAAGGCGAGTAGTACGGCCGGGAACACGGCGTCCATCCCGAATGCGTCGATATCGGGCACCACGGAACCGACCAGCGCCCCCAGCGCCGCGCCGAGCGGCCACACCACCGCGATACCGATCCCGCACATCCAGTAGGCCGCGCGTTTGCGCGCGAGATCTCCCGGCCCGAGGGCGAACGCCACCGATTCGTCGATCATCAGATGCACGCCGAGCAGCCTGCGCCTACCGGTGCCGAACACATCGGGCATCGACAGCCCGTATCCCAGATGCCGGGCGTTGACCAGCAGCCCCGCCAGCGCGGCGGCGATCGGGCTCGCTCCGGCAGCCAGGATGCCGAAGAACAGGAACTCCGAACCGCCAGCCAAGACGGTGCAGGCGAGCAGCACCGGCATCCACGCCGGGAACCCGGAACCGACCGCGGCCGCGCCGTAGGACACCCCGATCATGGCGACGGCCAGGCATGCGGCCGCGATACTGGACACCGTGCCCCGATCGAGTGTTCGCTGAATCGAACGCATGTTTCTTATAGTGAACGAAAGCAGGGGTGCGGGTCAATGTGATCACCTACAGGAAGACAGGAGTCGGTTATGGCGCGGGAGGAATCAACCGCGGCCCCACAGCAGGTGATCGCGGCATCCCTGCGCCGGGAACGGACCCGAAGCGGGCTGTCGCTGAGCGAGGTCGCCCAGCGCGCCGGAATCGCGAAATCCACCCTGTCCCAGTTGGAATCCGGTACCGGTAATCCGAGCCTGGAAACCCTGTGGGCGCTGTGCACCGCACTGGATATGCCGTTCGCCCGGCTGCTGGATCCGCCCCGGCCGAGCGTGCAGGTCATCCGCGCCGGGGAAGGACCTGCGGTGGCCGCCGCGCGCGCCGACTACCAGGCCACGCTGCTGGCCGCGAGCCCACCGGGAGCACGGCGGGATCTGTACCGGATCACCGCGGAACCGGGCTCCCCTCGCCGCTCGGACCCGCACACGGCCGGATCGGTCGAACATGTGCTGCTCGGCGCAGGCCGCGCACGGATCGGCCTCAGCGATGCACCCGAAGAGCTCCGGCCCGGCGACTACATCAGCTATCCGGGCGACCTACCGCATACCTTCGAAGCGCTGGAACCGGGAACCTGGGCGACCCTGGTGATCGAACACAACTGAGCACCGAGCCCACCTGGGCAGCCGCTACGCGGCCCCTTCGCCCAGATACTGCAACCAGACCGGGTCGAGTTCGGTGACGGTGGACAGCAACCGCCAATGCGGGCCCTTCGGCGAGACCAGCGGAGCGCGCAGCGTCCAACCCAGCTCGCTGAGCAGTTTGTCGGCCTTGCGATGGTTGCACGGCGCGCAGCTGGCGACACAGTTCTCCCAGGTGTGCTCGCCGCCGCGGCTGCGCGGCACCACATGGTCGATGGTCTCGGCTTTCCCGCCGCAATACCCGCAGCGGTATCGGTCGCGCTGCATGAGCGCGGCGCGGGTCATCGGCACCCTGGCCCGGTACGGGACACGAACGTAGGTACGCAGCCGGATCACGGACGGAAGCACGACCGAAGCGCCCGCCGAATGCAATACCGGACCCGAGGGGTCGTGATGAATCGCGTCGGCCTTATCGCAGACCAGCAGGACGATCGCGCGCCGCGCGGACAGGGCGGTGAGCGGCTCATAGGTCGCGTTGAGCAGCAACACCCGGCGCTTGGACCAGTTCGTGACGACCGGCAGCGATACGGGCGCCAGGGGGCCTGCGGCGGGATGAGCGGAGCCAGGGGAAGAGACAGACAGGGAATCAGCGCGAGGGGTGGAATCACCGGCGCGCTGGGTACCCGGATGATGATCGGACAACAACTGCAACGGAGTAGCCCCCGACCCCCGATTGCGGACGTCGGCGGGCTTCAGTTGTCGGTGGCCCCTCGCCTCCTGTGATCGGGCGCCGTTCCGTTGCTTCATGTCGACCCCAATTTCTTCGTCTCGAGATCCTGTGGTATCTCGACAGAGACTGCCACCCAGTTGACCATGGAACGGCCACCGATGCACGGTGATTTTGCACAATGCCGGGTGAACTGTGTCCGAAGTGCGTCCGAACGCCCGCCACCAGCGGGGACGACGCGAGGTGGGCGCGCTGGATGCGCCGCGGGCACAATGGACGACGGTGTACCCAGCGAATCGAGAGGGTCTATGTTTTCGGGCGAGCAGACAGCGACATCGTTCTACGAAGCCGTCGGCGGTGAGCAGACGTTCCGCCGCATCGTCGCCGCGTTCTACCGCGAGGTGGCAGCCGACGAGGTGTTGCGCCCGATGTACCCCGAGTCCGACCTGGGCCCCGCCGAGCGCAGACTGCGCATGTTCCTCGAACAGTATTGGGGCGGCCCCCGCACCTACTCCGAAGAACGCGGACATCCCCGGCTGCGGATGCGGCATATGCCGTTCCGGATCGGCCCGGTGGAGCGTGACGCCTGGTTGCGGTGCATGCGGATCGCAATCGCCGAAATCGAACCGGAAGTCCTCGACGACGAACACCGCAAGGCGCTGCTGGACTATCTGCAGATGGCGGCCGACTCACTGATGAACACCGCGTGGTGAGTGCGCGCCCACCCGCAGCGCGATGGTGGGAGTCCGCCGTCTTCTACCAGGTCTATCCGCGTTCGTTCGCCGATTCCGACGGCGACGGCGTCGGCGATCTGAACGGGGTGCGCGCCCGTCTCGACTACCTGGCTCGGCTCGGCGTCGACGCGCTGTGGATCTGCCCGGTGACCCGTTCGCCGATGGCCGACGGCGGCTACGACGTCAGCGACCCTCGCGATATCGATCCCCTGTTCGGCGGTATGCCCGCCTTCGACGCATTGCTCACCGCGGCTCATGAGCGCGGTATCCGGGTCACCATGGATCTGGTGCCCAATCACACCAGCAGCGAGCATCCGTGGTTCCGGGCGGCGCTCGCCGCAGGCCCGGGTAGCCGGGAACGGGCGCGCTACCACTTCCGCGCCGGTCGCGGCCCGGACGGTTCACGTCCGCCCAACAACTGGCCGAGCATCTTCGGTGGACCCGCCTGGACGCGAGTGGTCGAGCCCGACGGCCGCCCCGGCCAGTGGTACCTGCATCTCTTCGCGGCCGAACAGCCCGACCTGAACTGGGACAACCCGGAGGTCGCCGCCGATTTTGCGGAGACGCTGCGCTTCTGGCTCGACCGCGGTGTCGACGGTTTCCGCATCGACGTGGCGCACGGAATGGCCAAACCCGACGGCCTGCCCGATATGGCGCGAGTGACCACCGCCATGCTCATCCACGACGACACCGACCCGCGGTTCAACAACCCCGGCGTGCACGAGATCCACCGCGGTATCCGCAAAGTGCTCGACGAGTACCCACATGCGGTCGCGATCGGGGAGGTCTGGGTGGACGACAACATCCGTTTCGGCGAATACGTCCGTCCTGACGAACTGCATCTGGCCTTCAATTTCCGCCTCGCCGAAACCCGGTTCGCCGCCGACGCCATCCGCCACGCCGTCGACAATTCGCTGACCGCTGTCGCGCCGGTCGGTGCGGCCCCCACCTGGACGCTGTCCAATCACGACATCGACCGTGAGGTCACCCGCTACGGTGGCGGCGCGCTCGGGACGGCGCGCGCCCGCGCAATGATCCTGGTCGAGCTGGCGCTGCCGGGAGCGGTGTTCGTCTACAACGGTGCCGAACTCGGCTTGCCGAATGTGGACGACCTGCCCGAGGAGGTGCTGCAGGACCCGGTGTGGGAGCGTAGCGGGCACACCGAACGGGGCCGCGACGGCTGCCGGGTGCCGATGCCGTGGTCGGGGTCCGCTCCGCCGTTCGATTTCACCACCGCGCCGCAATCGTGGCTGCCGATCCCGCCCGAATGGGCCGAGTCGACCGCGGAAAAACAACTCGTGCAGTCCGACTCGATGTTCGCCCTGTATCGGACGGCGATCGCATTGCGTCGTACCCGGCCGGAGTTCCACGGCACCGGCCTGCAATGGGAACAAGCTGCACCCGGCTGTCTGGTGTTGCTGCGCCCGGGTGGACTGGTCTGCGTGCTCAACACCTCCGGCGAGCCGGTCGAGCTGCCCCACGGCGAGCCATTGCTGTGCAGCGCACCGCTGGAAGGGCGTATGTTGCCGCCGGACGCCGCTGCCTGGCTCGTGCGGTCGGCATCCGAGTAGCCTCGCCACCGGTAGCCGTCCAGGAAGAACCGCAGCGCGCGGATCATCGGTTTCGACCGGTGTTACGCCTCGGCGGGGTCGTCGGCAGCGAGGCCGCCGAGGAATCGCCGGTTCATCGCGGCCGACGCTGCGGTAAGCGCACGACCGGAATCGAGCCCCGGGAACCCTGGACCAGTTGCCGTGTCTGCGCGGCGGAGCGAGCGTGGACGAGGGCGCGGCGCCGTAACGGGACGGCTACGGGAGAGGTACAGACGTACCGGTCGGCCAACTACTACACGGCATCGTCTACCTTTGATCTGTGAGCATTCTCGAGACAGTGCTGATCTTCGTCGGCATCCCGCTGGTGATCTACGGCGTGATCGCTGGTTTGTCGTTCCTCGGTAAGCCGCTGCCCGGCGAGAAGCCGGTCCACTACGACCTGAGCCAGAAGTGGACCTCGTCGCCGGTGCTGTGGAGTGCGACCGACGAGGTGACCGGAATGGGTCACTACGACATCACCGAAACGTCGCACGGTGAGCACGCGGCGTTCGCATCCCTCGAATCCACCCAGATGGCGCTGATCGGAGGCCGGGCAAGTGGCAAGTTCTAAGTGGCCCGCGGTGGTCGAAGCCGACCTGCCGCGCGGATACGTCATCACCAGCAGCGGCCGGGTCTCGGGCGTGCACGAGGCCGGGGACGTGTTCCGGGAAGCGCCGTTCAGCGACGAAGAGCGGCTGCTGATGGACAACGTGCTCATCGAGGCGACCCGCGCCACCAAGGTGCGGTTCAACGTCTACATCGGTGACCTCGACGGCGACCCGGCGGCCGCCGTCGACACGCTGTTCCCCACCACTCCGGAAGCGGCGCGTTCGGTGCTCATCGCGGTCTCCCCGAACGATCGCGCTGTCGAGGTGCGTTCCGGTAGGGATGTCGCCGATCGCGTCACCGACCGGGTCTGCCAGCTGGGCGTGACCGCGGCGCTGAGCTCGATGCGCCAGGGTCAGCTGATCGATGGGCTGGTTTCCGCGGTCCGCGTGATGGCGGCAGCGATCGGCCGCTAGGACCGAACCACCAGCGTGCTACGGCGCATACACCCAGGAGTGTATGCGCCGTTCGCATGTGCGGGCAGCCGCGGCCAGTACACGACCCAGCGAACGTAAGTGTGCAAACCCCGCGTTCAGCCGGAGGTCAGCGCACCCGGTACAGGCCAGGGCTGTAGCCGCCGGGCCGGTGGCGCACCCGACTCCGGTCCCGCCCCGAGGAGCGGGACCCCGCCGTATATGCGCCTACGCTGTATCGAACGCGCGGGCTCGCAGCGAACGCTCGATCCCGGCCTTACCCTCGCTCACCAGGCGGCGCAGCGCGGGCGGGTGGTCACCGGCGAGGAAATCGTCGGCCATCGCGACCGCTTCTTCGCTGATCGCCCACGACGGGTAGAGGCCGACCACCACGGTCTGCGCCACCTCGCTGGAGCGGCGCTCCCACACCGCGGGGATCTGTTCGAAGTACCGCCGCGTGAACGGGGCGAGCAGCTCCGACTGACCGGCCGGGGCGAACCCGCCGACGATCGAACGGGCGGTGATATTGGGCAGCGAATCGTCGTCGAAGACGGTGTCCCAGGCTCGTTCCTTGACCTCGGCGATCGGGCGGGCGGTGGCAGCGGCTGCGGCGTGACGTTTACCGGCGGCGGTCGGGTCCTTGACCAGCTCGGCGTCGATGGTGGGGGTGTCGAGGCCTGCGGCGTCGATTTCGCCTGCCGCGGCCAGCGCCGTCACCAGCCGCCAGCGCAGGTCGGTGTCCACGGTGAGGCCGGTCAAACCGACCTTGGCCGGGTCGCCGTCGAGCAGCTCCTGCAGCACCTCGGTATGCCAGGCGGACAGTTTGGCCGCGGTGAGGGCGTTGACGAAGGCCAGTTGGTGGTCCGAACCCGGCTCGGCTTCGCGGGCCAACTCCAGCAGCCGGTTGGCGAAATCCGCCCAGCCCGTGTCGCTGGCCCAGTCCGGGTCGGCGTAGCTGCCCAGCGCCGTATTGGCCTGCATGAGCAGCCGCTGCACCACACCGATCTCCGATTCGGCGCCGATCCCGCGCTGCACCAGCGCCACGAAATCCCGGGCCCGGAACTCGGCCTGCCGGGTCATCTCCCAGGCGGCGGACCAGGCCAGGGTGCGCGGCAGCGGTTCGGCGATATCGGCGATCCGATTGACCAGCACATCGAGAGAATCGGTGTCCAACCGCACCGAGCAGTAGGTGAGGTCGTCGTCGTTGACGAGCACGAACCTGCCGCGCGGCACTCCGACCAGCTCGGGCACCTCGGTTCGCTCGGCGGCGACCAGATCCAGTTCCACCCGCTTGGTGCGCACCAGTGTGCCGCCGTCGCCCTCGTCGTACACACCGATCGCGAGCCGGTGTACGCGATGCTCGCCCGCGCCGGGCGCCGCGCCTTCCTGGACCACAGCGAACGAGGTGAAATTGCCTGCCTCGTCGACGGTGAAATCGGGACGCAGGATGTTAAGGCCGGTGGTCTTCAACCACTGCGCACCCCACGTCGACAGGTCCCGCCCCGACGATTTCTCCAAAGCCGTGAGCAGGTCATCGAAGGTGGCGTTGCCGTAGGCGTGCTCGGCGAAATAGTCGCGCAGACCGGCCAAGAACGGTTCCAGCCCCACATAGGCGACCAGTTGCTTGAGCACACTGGCGCCCTTGGCGTAGGTGATGCCGTCGAAGTTCACCTCGACCGCGGCCAGGTCCGGGATATCGGCGGCAATCGGATGCGTGGACGGCAGCTGATCCTGCCGGTATGCCCACGACTTCTCCACATTGGCGAAAGTGGTCCAGGCACTCGTGTACTCGGTGGCGTCGACCTGGCACAGCACCGAGGCGAAGGTGGCGAACGACTCGTTGAGCCACAGATCGTCCCACCACTTCATGGTCACCAGATCGCCGAACCACATATGCGCCATCTCGTGCAGCAGAGTTTCGGCGCGGCGCTCATAGGATGCGCGGGTGACCTTGGACCGGAACACGTAATCCTCGAGGAAGGTCACCGCGCCCGCGTTCTCCATCGCGCCCGCATTGAACTCCGGCACGAACAGCTGATCGTATTTGCCGAACGCGTACGGCACCCCGAAATTGCGGTGGTAGAAACCGAAACCCTGTTTGGTTTCGGTGAACAGTCGCTCGGCGTCCATATGCTCGGCCAGCGAGGCGCGGCAGTAGATGCCCAGCGGGATATCGCCGTGCTCGTCGGTGTAGACGTCGGTCCACTTCGCGTACGGGCCCGCAATCAACGCCACCAGGTAGGTACTCATCTTCGGGGTGGGGCGGAAACGGTGGATACCGTTCCCGTCGCTCTCACCTGCTCCGTTGGAGATCACCTGCCAGTCCTGCGGCGCGGTGACCCTGATATCGAAGGTGGCTTTCAGATCCGGTTGGTCGAAGCAGGCGAACATCCGTTTGGCGTCGGCGGTTTCGAACTGCGAGTACAGATACACCGCGTTGTCGGTGGGATCGACGAACCGGTGCAGCCCTTCACCGGTGTGTGAGTACTCGCAGTCGGCCTCCACCACCAGCTCGTTGGTTTCGGCCAGATCGGTCAGCGCGATACCGGTGGATTCGTCGTAGCCGGACACGTCGAGCGGCTTACCGTTGAGCACTGCCGAACGCACCGAGCGCGCGACGATATCGATGAACGTGCTCGCCCCCGCTGTCGCGGCGAAGGTGACCGTGCTGCGGGAAAAGAACGTCTGCTCGCCCGGTGCGCCCGCCCCATCGGTCAGGTCGAGTTCGATGCGGTACTTGTCGACCGAGACGGTCGCGGCGCGCTCGATCGCCTGTTCGCGGGTGAGGTTCGGTGCGGACATCGGACTCCTTCGTGGTCGAAGAACTTGTACGGGCACAGCGATCCCCACAATGCCACGTCGGTAAGGTTGCCCGCGCGGAACTACTGTCCGTTCGAACCCTATCGACCACGATCGGAGCTGCGACGTGAAGCATGTACACGCCGGGAAGGTGCGCGACCTGTATTCCGACGGCGACACACTGCTGCTCGTCGCCTCCGACCGCGTCTCGGTCTACGACGTGTCGCTGCCGACTCCCATCCCGGACAAGGGCGCGCTGCTCACCCAGCTGTCGAACTGGTGGTTCGAGTTCTTCTCCGACATCCCGAACCACGTGCTGTCGGACACCGATGTGCCCGCCGAATTCACCGGTCGCGCCATCCGGGTGAAACCGCTGAAGATGGTGCTCGTGGAATGTGTCGCCCGCGGGTATCTCGCGGGTTCGGGGTGGCAGGAGTATCAGCGGACAGGCACCGTGTGCGGGATCCCGCTGCCCTCTGGTCTACGTGAGGGCGACCGGCTTCCCGAGCCGATCTTCACCCCGACCACCAAAATATCCGATACCGGTCACGACGAACCGATGACCTTCGCCGATGTGGTGCGCCAGGAAGGCCACGACGTCGCCCAGCGACTGCGCGAGCTGACCCTCGACATCTACGCCCGCGGCGCCGCCCACGCCGCCGCACACGGCGTCATCGTCGCCGACACCAAGGTCGAGTTCGGCTGGGACGGTGAAGTGCTCACCCTCGGCGACGAGGTACTCACTTCGGATTCGTCCCGCTTCTGGCCCGCCGACGAATGGGAACCCGGCCGGCCGCAACGCTCCTTCGACAAACAGTTCGTCCGCGACTGGGCCACCTCCACCGGCTGGGACAAGGAGCCCCCCGGTCCCGAGATCCCCGCCGAGATCGTCGCAGCCACCCGCCGTCGCTATATCGAGGCCTACGAGCTCATCACCGGCCGCACCTGGTAGGGGAGCCCGGCCCCGGGGTGAAGATCGAGCCGACCGCCGGGACACGCTCTCGGAGCTTGCCTGCCATTGTGGTGCTACGACCGGTCCGTTGAGCCGAGAGAGGCCGGGTGCGGTTTCCAGCGTCTGATCTACAGCGGTACCGAGGTGTCCGCGAGCCGATCGGGGTCGACCGGTTCACCCGAGGTGATCAACTCCTTGATCCGCTCGCCCGCATCCCAGATGTTCACGTTCATCCCGGCCAGCACCCGATTGTCCGCGTCGAGCCAGAATGCGAGGAACTCCCGGCCGTCCTGATCGCCACGCACCACGACCCGCTGGTAGTCGCCGGGCCCGGCGAAGCCGGTGTACTCCATACCGAGGTCGTACTGGTCGGTGAAGAAGTACGGCAGTCGGTCGTATTCGGCGGGTTTGCCCAGCATCGTGGCCGCGGCCACCGCGGGCTGGTTGAGCGCGTTCGCCCAATGCTCCACCCGGATCCGGCGGCCCAGCCGCGGATGATCCTGTTCGGCGATATCGCCGACAGCGACGATATCGGGGTCGCTGGTCGTCAGACTCGCGTCTACCAGCACCCCGCTGACCACCGCGAGCCCGGCGTCGGCTGCGATGTCGATATTGGGGCGCACACCGACCGCCATCAACACTGCGTCGGCTTCGATCATGTCGCCGCCGGCGAGTAGCACGCCCGTGGCGCGTCCGTCCTGTGTCGAGATCTGATCCACCTGGGTGTTCAACCGCAGATCGACCCCGTGCGAGCGGTGTAGGTCGGCGAACACCGCGCCCATTTCGTATCCGAGCGGCCCCAGAAGTGGACACGAGGCGGCTTCGACGATCGTCACCGCGACTCCCGCCTCGCGCGCCGCCGCCGCGACCTCCAACCCGATCCAGCCCGCGCCGATGATCGCCAGCCGCTGCGCGTTGCCGAACAGCCGGATGAGACTGTCGGAATCCTCGATGGTGCGCAGAGTGTGTACGCCCGCGGCGTCCGCGCCGGGGATCGACAGCACGCGCGGGGTGGAGCCGGTCGCCAACGCCAATTTGTCGTAGCGCAGCGTGGACCCGTCGGGAAGGGTAACTGTTTTGGCCGCCCGGTCGATCCCGGTGACCTCGGTGCCGAGCATCAGATCCACATGGTGGTCGCGGTACCAGGCGGACGGCTCGACGGTGAAGTCGGCGAGTTTCTTCTTGCCGGTCAGATATTGCTTCGACAGCGGGGGCCGCTCGTAAGGGAGATGTTCTTCTGCGCCTATGAGCGTGATGGCGCCGTCGAAATCGTTGTCGCGCAGCGCCTGTGCCACCTTGGCCCCGGCCAGGCTGCCGCCGACGACGATGAAATGCTGTGCAGCAGTCATAGCGAACTCCTCGGTCGGAGACGAGTCGAACTCCCGGCCCTCAGACTACGGCGCGGCGGCCGGACCGATCGTGGTTTCGGGAACGAATCGAGGGGTCCGGGTGGTTGCTGGAGAGGAAGCGGCGACAACCGTCGCCGAGGTATCCGATCGAGAGGAACGATTGTGAGCGACCAGGCCACTACCGATACTGCCGATTTCTGGTTCGACCCGCTGTGCCCGTGGTGCTGGATCACCTCCCGCTGGATCCTCGAGGTCGAACAGGTCCGCGATATCCAGGTCCGGTTCCACGTGATGAGTCTGGCGGTGCTCAACGAAGGCCGTGATCTGTCCGAGGAGTATCAAGAGCTGATGGCCGCGGGCTGGGGGCCGGTCCGGGTCGCCATCGCCGCCGCCCGCCGACACGGTGACGAAGTACTGTCCCCGCTCTACACCGCCCTCGGCGGCCGCATCCACAACCGTAGGGCCGAATACGAACGCGCCACCACACAGGAAACCCTGGACGCGATCATCGCCGATGCGCTGGCCGAGGCCGGGCTACCCGCCGAGTTGGCCGAAGCGGCCGGAAGCACCGAATACGACGAAGAGTTGCGCGCCAGCCATCACGCCGGGATGGACAAGGTCGGTATGGATGTCGGGACCCCCACCATTCACGTCAACGGCGTCGCGTTCTTCGGCCCCGTGCTGTCGCGGATTCCGCGCGGTGAAGAGGCGGGCAAGGTCTGGGACGGTGTGGTCGCGCTGGCGTCCAACCCGCATTTCTTCGAACTCAAACGGACCCGGACCGAGGAACCGGCTTTCGGCTGAACAACTGGCCGGATACCACGGCTCACGCGACACGGTACTGCCGAGGAGTTCCGACGGGGCTGGGGCCCGGCCCGCTCAGGGCTGTTTACGTAATAGTTCAGGCAGTTCGCTGTAGGTCGGTGCGGGTTGCCCGGCTCCGGGTGGCGGTGTACCACCGTGGGCTGTCCAGCCCGATCCCGGCGGCGCGGTATGTGATGGCGGACTCGGCCGCCAGAACAGCCGCCCATGGCTGCTGCGGTCGCGCAACGCCCACATTCGCCAGGTCAGCACCGGATGTGTCGACATGGCGTTGACGATCCAGACGAAGAACCCCTTCT
Organism: Nocardia donostiensis; assembly: GCF_002081715.1. Taxonomy (GTDB): domain Bacteria; phylum Actinomycetota; class Actinomycetes; order Mycobacteriales; family Mycobacteriaceae; genus Nocardia; species Nocardia donostiensis. Next base: position 15,310 of record NZ_MUKP01000029.1, read on the forward strand.
CCATGGCCGCCCGGTCGGCCATCTCGTCGAAGCCGACCAAGGTGTTCATGTACTTGCCCGCGGCCAGGGTACCCATCGCGGCGGGCGCGCCGTGCGGCCGATTGCAGTAGCCGTAATTGTCGGCGGTGTACTCCTGGGAGCGGATCAGCGAACTGCCCAGGATCGGCAGGAACGGCGCGAGCACCATGCCCAGCTGCCGCCAATACGAAGTGTGCCCGGCGGCGATATGTCCCACCTCATGGCCGATGATGAACGCCAGCGCGTCCGGTTCGCGGGCGTGGCCGCCGATTTCGAACAGGTCGCTGTAAACCACCACGAACCGCCGGAAACCGTGCCCGGCCGCGAAGGCGTTGATCTGCCCGTTGCCCAGCACCACATACGCGTCAGGGACCTTGCTCATCCCGAGCCGGGCTGCCGCCTCCTGCACCATCCGATAGCCGTCCGGAAACTGGGTGGGCGACATCTTGACGCCGTTGACCCGCTGCCTTGCATAGTTCATACCGCGGGCCAGCCAGATCAGCAGCGGTGCGAACACCAGCGCCAGAATGTACTGGTTGACGGCGCCGACCAGCAGGAGCAGGGCGGCCAGCAGATACGCCAGCGCGGTCAGCATCACCACCACCGTCAGCAGCGGGATCTCCCAGAAATGCCGGGCGGGCATCCCGAACGGCGACAAGCCGCGCGGCTGCCGCTGCGGCGGCACGGCAGGCGGTGCCGCGCCGTAGCTCGCAGCGGGGTAGTGCTGCGCCTGGTAACCGGACGTGTGCTGCGGCGCGGATCCCGACGGATACGGCGCGTACTGCGGCTGATCCCGCGACCATATGGACTCGGGACCCGCGCCTGTCTGCTGCTGCGGATCGTTCGGCTGCATGGCATGAACTCTATTCATCCCCGCCGGGTGAGGTGCGGGCGAGAAGGTGCGGCCAGGGCCGTGCACGGCTCATGACGCCGCCTGAGAGAATCGCAGCCATGCGTGTATACCTGGGGGCCGACCACGCCGGCTTCGAACTGAAGAACATCGTCATGGACCACCTGGAGAAGGCGGGCCACGAGGTCGTCGACTGCGGCGCCCACGTGTACGACGCCCTCGACGACTATCCGGCGTTCTGCATCGAAGCCGCGCGCCGCACCGTTGCCGACCCTGGCAGCCTCGGCCTGGTGTTCGGCGGCAGCGGTAACGGTGAGCAGATCGCCGCCAACAAGGTGCCCGGCGCCCGCTGCGCGCTCGCCTGGAGCGTGCAGACCGCGAAACTGGCCCGCGAGCACAACAACGCACAGCTCATCGGCATCGGCGGCCGCATGCACTCCACCGAGGAAGCGCTGGCCATCGTGGATGCCTTCATCACCACCGCGTGGTCGGAGGAGGAACGCCACCAGCGCCGCATCGATATCCTCGCCGAATACGAAAAGACCGGCGTCGCGCCCGCGCTGCCCGCTGTCTAGACCCGCTCGTCGTCCACAGTGCCGGAAGGTCATACCCTGCACCGCCTGGCCCGCCTACACCAGCGTCGGCTCGCGGGTGGGGCGGTGCGGGTGTCCAGCCCACAGGGCAAGTTCGCCGACGGGGCGGCGCGTGTCGACGGGCACGTGCTGGTCCGCGCGCAGGCATACGGTAAACACCTGCTGCACGAGTACGATTCGGGTCTGGTCGTGCACGTACACCTGGGCCTGTACGGCGCGTTCACCGAATCCACGCTGCCCATGGGCGAACCCGTCGGGCAGGTGCGGATGCGGATGTTCGGTACCGGCCGCGACGGATCCGGGTTCGGCACCGATCTCCGCGGCCCGACCGCCTGCGAGGTTCTGCTCCCACCCGAGGTCGACGCCCTGCTCGATCGCCTCGGCCCGGATCCGCTGCGCCGCGACGCCGACCCCGATCTCGCCTGGCAGCGCATCCGCCGCTCCCGCAGACCTATCGGCTCTCTGCTGATGGATCAGCGGGTGATCGCCGGGGTCGGCAATGTGTACCGGGCGGAAGTGCTGTTCCGGCACGGTATATCGCCCGAACGTCCGGGCACCGCGGTGACTGCCGATGCCTGGGACGCGATCTGGGCGGATCTGATCGCGCTCATGCAGGTGGGGGTGCGTCGCGGCAAGATGCATGTGGTGCGCCCGGAACACGACCACGGCGCACCCGCCTATGCCGCCGACCGGCCACGGACGTACGTGTACCGGCGGGTCGGGGAGCCCTGCCGGATCTGCGCTACGCCCGTCGTCCATTCGGTGCTGGAAGGGCGAAACCTGTTCTGGTGCCCCGGTTGCCAGCCGGGCTAGTACCGAGGTGTTCCCCAGCTTTGGGCAGCTGGGCGGGCGCTTCGCGCTGCCGCAGCGGAACTTCTTACCCACGGCCCCTCTCGGCGCCATGCTTGGTCGACACCCGCAGACCGCACCACGTGATTCTGACCAGCCGGAACGAGCGGGTACAGGAAACTGCTCAGCCCGCGACCGCTGCCCGGATGGTCGCATCCGCGGCTTCGGCAAGTACGAAACGCCGTCCTCCAGCTGATTTCGCCGAGTACATCGCCCGATCGGCGCGGCGGATCAGATCACCCAAATCACAGGATTGGCCCGGCGGGCAGTAGGCGGTGCCCACGCTCGCCGATATCGGCACCGGCCCCGCCGACGACCACACCGGATCGCGCAGTGCGGCGACGATCCGGTGCGCCAGATCGCCGACGGTATTGCGCGGCGGGTTGATCGCCAGCACGAACTCGTCGCCGCCGTACCGGCAGATCACCGCTTCCGGCGGACACACTTCACGGAGCCGGTTCGCCAGTTCCACCAGCACCTCGTCACCGACCGCATGCCCGTAACCGTCGTTGATCTGTTTGAACCGGTCCAGATCGACCAGTAGCAGCCCGACACCGCGGGTGGGATCGGCCGCCATCAACCGCACCCGGTCCTGCAGCAGCGTCCGGTTCGCCAGATCGGTGAGCGCGTCATGGGTGGCCTCATGGCGCAGCCGGTGCTGCAGTGCGGCGATCTCCTGCACCCGCACCGACACCTTCTGCTCCTGCTGGGCCAGTGCTCGCTCCTGCAGCGCCTGGGCGTAGCTGTCGATCGCCTGGCTGGCCACGAACGGCCACCGGGTGGCCACCAGCGAGCCGCGTGGTCCCGCCGGGAAACCGAGCAGCGAACGACTGGCCTGCGCCAGCATGCGCACCCGGTCGAAGGGTGCCTCGGCCAGGCGAGCACCCAGCATGCGTGCCGCGACCACCGGGAACGGTTCGGACCCGGCCAGCTCGAGCAGGCGTTCGATGATGTCGATCAGCACCGGCTCCAGGAGTTGCGGGGTTGCCCCGGTTTGGGGCTGTGCGCATGCGGTGCGCGCCCATTCCCTGGCCGTTGCGCGTACCGGCGGCCTTTCAGTAGCCATGACGGTCACCGGACACGAGCGTCATCGGCGTTCCGGCATCCGGCATCGGCACGGCTGCCAGGAACGGCCCGTTCGTTCCCACTGCGCTGCGGATGGCCCACCTCGTCGGGTGCATGCTCACCGCCCCCTTTCCAGATACCCCGTCCGGCAAGAAGGATCGTAGCAAGCCTGCGCGCTACGAAGAACCACAATCTGTAACAAGTTCTCGAGGCTACGCACAGGGCGGTCTCGTATGTGATCGCCCGGGCAGGCGCGGTGTTACAGGCCAGTCGGCGCGTCGTTCTTTCGCGCGTGTCGACCAGGAAGGGCCGCTTATCCGGCTACTCGGGCGGGCTGATTGGCGTTACCGAAGCGAAGTTCGGTACAGTCGCTCATGCACACGACATCGTGGCGATCCCATCGGTGTCGTTTGCCTGCGGGTGTAGTTCAATGGTAGAACCTCAGCCTTCCAAGCTGATGGTGCGGGTTCGATTCCCGTCACCCGCTCCACTGCAATATGCTCACCCGCTGGTCCGGCCACGGGGGAGATCGCCGGGGTGTAGCGCAGCTTGGTAGCGCATCCGCTTTGGGAGCGGAGGGTCGCAGGTTCAAATCCTGTCACCCCGACCATCTTTCGTCATTCTCGAACGGCGCGTCCTGCTGCGTCCTGCCCGATTTACTCCGCGCTCTGCGGTGAAGGTAGTTCCGAACGTCTGCCGAACGCCTGATCGATGAGTTCGGATGCGGCTCTCGTCGCGATCAGCCGCGCGATCGCCAGATCCGTTTCCAGTTTGGTGCGGTCCTTCCGGGTGCGGCCGGACTGCTCGTAAGCCTGACCGGCCAGCACATAGAACACCTCGGCGGCGTAGCGGTCGGCGATCCGGTCGCAGTCCGTGCGCATCCGCTCCACCAGGTGGAACGTCGCCTGCGCGGGCAGGCCCGCATCCACAAGTCGGGTCGCCAGATCGCAGCAGCGCGGGTTGGTCACCCGATACACGTCCATCGGATCGTCGCTGGCCGCCAATGCCTGCTTCACATAGTCGGGCAGTTCCGGGGCCGGTTCCTCCGGTGGAGTCGCCTCGGTCACCGGCAGCGGCGCGGTTGGCGGGTCGTTGCTCTGCTGCTGTTCGCTGACCCCGAGCACATCGGCGAGCCCGTCGCCGCGATCCCATGCGGCGAGCAGCTCCCTGATTCCGTTCAGCTTCATCCCCCGTCCGAGCAGCCGGCTGATCGTCTGCAAACGGTTCAGATGGTCCGACCCGTAGTAGCCGATCCGCCCTCGCACGTCCGGCGACGGGAGGAGACCCCGTTCGTGGTACACGCGGACGCTGCGCACGGTGGTGTCGGCAGCCCGCGCCAGTTCGTCGATCGTGTACTCGGATTCTCCAGCCATACCTATAGGAAACCATAAGTAGGGCCGTAGAAAAACGGTCCATAGCCAAACGCACCACTAGATAGCGGCGTATAGGGTTACCATTCGGTCAATTATCGTTACTTATCAGTTGGAACAGGTTGCTCCTGGGTCGGCTATCGGTTACCGTCCCCTCAGCAGCTTTTACTAGCTGGTTTCCGGGGACTGTTGAGCAGCCCCGACGGTCCGCACCCATGGGTCACGCATATACTTCGGCGTGCCCTCGGCAGCTCCGGAGACGGCCATGAGTACTGCACAGATTCGTCCGCTCGACGTCGATTCACCTGCTCCCGTGAAGGTTTCGTCCCTTTCCGTGCAGGCATCGCAGACCTCGCAGAAACCCTCGAGTCCCGCCAAATCCGCGCAACGGCCGCCCTGTGCGGATGTTCCCGACAGTTGGGACCTGGACACAGGCACTCCGGACGCCTGGCATACAGCGGTACGTACTTGCTATAGCTGTCCTCTGATCGACCAATGTCGCCAGCTGGCGCAGAGCCTTATCCGCCGCGGCGACGGTCCGCGAGCGATGATCTGGGCGGGGGTCGCCTACGACAACTCCGGCAATATCGTCGAGAACCTGGACCGGCACCGCACCGTGCCCATCGACCACAAGCGCCCGTTGCGGATCATCCGCAACAGCCCGCGGCCCAAGCGCATCCAATCTGCACCGACCGCGCCGCGCCGGCATATCGTCCTGGGTCGCCCCCTACGTGCTACGGGCACAGACGGGCTCTGACTATGCTGCGTGGACTGTTGATGGGAACACATATGGTGGTGCAGATTCGATGACAGTCCTTGCCTTGGAGATCGGTCCCACTCGCTTTGCTGCAATCGAGGTTGTCGACGATGTGGGTGTCGAAGACATCCGTCAGATACCGATGCCTGCGAATCGGGCCTGGGATCGATGCCGGGAATTGCTGCTAGAGGTTGCCGCCGGTGCCGAGGTGGCGAGAGTCGGCGTTGCGAGCGCAGGACCGATCGATATGGCGGCCGGGGTGGTTGCGCCACCGCAGGTTGCCGAATGGAGCGCCGGTTTCCCGTTGCGGGACAAAATCAAATCCGTGTTTCCCTCTGCGGTAGTGCAGGTTGCTCTTGATGGCGCATGTCAGGCGCTTGCCGAACGGAACTTCGGCGCGCTGCGTGAGTGTCAGGACGCGTTGACCATCACCGTGACGGACTCGATCGCCGGTGGTGTCACGCTGGGGGGGTTCTCGGTGGTCGGTCGCACCGGAAATGCCGGTCATATCGGGCATGTACTGGTGCCCGGGTTCGACGATCGCTGTGTGTGCGGCGGCACGGGCTGTCTCGAGGCCGTTGCCAGTGGCGCTTCGATCCTGCGCTGGGCGCGTGCCCGGGGGTGGAGCGGAGATTCACTGGAGGATGTGATCGGGGCGGCCGAGGCGGGGGAGGAAGTTCCCGCGGAGGCGCTCCGCCGTGCCGGGACCGCGTTGGGGCGCGCGATCAGTTCGGTCGCCGCGCTGCTCGACATCGATGTCGTTGTGATCAACGGACCTTTGGCTACCGCGGGAAACAACCTGTGGAAGCCGATGAACAGCGAGATGGCCACTCATGCCAGGTTGAGCTATCTGCCCGGGCTTCGGGTTGTGCCCTCCCAGGTCGGCGACGTGGCAACTCTCGCCGGTGCCGGGGTCATGGCGCTGGCGCTCTCTGCCTAGTTTGTGCGGTTTGCCCCTGTGGTTCTGGCCGTTAGCTGAAGATGTGCTGTCGATATGTGCCGTTGTAGCCTGTCGCCGATTTCCAGTGCGGAGCGCCGGGGGTGAGGGTGAAGTCTTCCCCTAAGGCGTTGTGTCCCTTTCTCTTTCGCGTGTCCGCTACAGATCGAGGTGGAGCCGGGGGGCGTGAACGAAGATTTGCTGCGGAACAAGACGGGCGTACTGCAATGATTCATTGTTGAATGGCCCGCTGGCTGACGGTACATTGCTTATCGCTGCAGGTGTCTCATGCGGGCACGGATCAGGAAGAACGGCTGGAGCAAACGCGTGCGATGAGAGAAGTGGCGCAGTGATCCCCTGGGTGACGATCGAAACGTTGGCTCCGGAAGGCTTTTCGGTCGCCTCGGTGGGAGATGCGCCGCGTAACTTCGCCGATTGGCGGCGAGTGCTACAGCGGCAACTGGCGAAGACGCCTGCTCTCTATGACGGGGTGACCACGCACGACATTATCGCAGCCATCCGGAACTCGCTGGATCGGGCCGAGGATGTCGACTCGGCCATCCCGACGTCATCGGGCCCGCACAAGCTGATGATCCGGCCGGTATTCGGACCGGCAGGTGATGTGCATGCGGTGCGGTTGTGGATCGGGCCGGATTCGGTGCCGGTGCCGCCGTTACGGGCTGCGGTCGGTGCCATTTGGGATCTGGACAGTCAAACCATCCAGCAGCCGAGCAGTGCTACCAGGCTGCCGGGTGTGGCGGCCGAGGAGTACGTGCCCCGGATGTCGATCGCGGAGTTCTTCCACCGGGTCTCGGCATTCGACCGGCATGCCGAGGTGCTCGACTTGCTCTACAGTCCTGAGCCGGGGGAGAAGCTGCAGTTCGAGGTCTCCGTGACTCAGCCGGCCAGCCGCGCGACCCGTTGGCGGATCTCCCTACGTGCTCGCGACGACAACCACACCCATGGTGCATGGTGGCTGATCGAAGATGTCACCTCGGAGGATGAGCCTGCGGTCTGGCCGACCCTGGAAAGCGTCGGCTTGCGCGAAGCGCACCGCCGGGCCGGTAACCATCTCGCGGTGGTCCAGTTGGCCCACACCAGCATCTCGCACTGGCTGACCGACCCCGCGCCGTGGGTCAGATGGGACTACCTGTTCCACCCTGTCGATGTATTCCATCCCGAGGATCGGGTGCGGTTGATCGAGGCCGGGGCTCGGGTCCGGGCGGGTGATACGGCCGAAGTCACGGTGCGGGCGCTCAATTATGCCGGCGGCTACACACCAACTCTGTTGCTGCTGTACTCCTACCCCGGATACTCCCATCGGGAACTGACTATTGCCCAGTTGGTTCGCGCGTCCGAGGATCTGCCCACGGGCGAGACGAACGGCAAGGTGGTGGAACAGGACCGGATCGATGCGCCGATCGGCTACGACGATCAACTGCGGTACCGGCTGGCAGGGCGAATGCGGCGCAGCGCGGTCTCCTGACCGTATGTCCCCAGGTGTGGGAAGCGAAAGCGGTGGTGGCGCGGGGGTTGCTCTCTACCATTTCGGGCGTGAGGACTGTTGCCGGCGGACGTGAGGAATCCGGCGAGGCGCTGCTTCGCCGGATGGCCGCGCGCCGCCGTCGTGACAATGTCGTCGTCGGTGTTCTTTCCGTGCTGGCAGTCCTCGGCGGCGGGCACGCGATTTTCAGCGTGTTCTCCTCGGATCCGCCCCCGCCGGGCGACGACGCGGCGGTCGCAATCGTCGGTCATGCGCAGTTGGCGGAGTCGTTCGCCCAGGAATTCGTGGTGACCTATCTGAGCGCCAGTTCGGGAGAGCAGGAACGGCTGGCCGCGTTCGTCGGCGGCAACCAGCAGATCACCCTCCCCAAGAGCGCGCAGCAGGTGAGCGACCCGGTCGTGGTTTACGCGGCGCGCTCTCTCGCCAACGGCAACCTGGATGTGTGGACGGTCACCGTCTCCGTGCGCGTGGGCAAGGAGGCGTCCGCGACGACGCCGCGCCAATACTACCGGGTGGCGATCTCGGTCGCCGAAGGACGGCTACGTGCCCTCACCCTGCCCGCCGCAGTCGAGCCCCCTGGACGTGGAGCCGATCTAGCGCAGGCGTATTCGTCGCCCTGCGCGGAAGATACGCCGCTGGCCCAGGTAGCCCGCGGCTTCCTGGCCGCGTATCTGACGGGTTCCGGTGACGTATCGCGCTACACCAGTCTGGATGCGGGTATCGCCGCGCTGCATCCCGCGCCGTTCAGTGCACTGTCCACGGTCACGATCACCGCCGACAATTCCAGCTGCGGAACCAGCGGAACGACGGCCCGCATCCTCGCCAACACGAATCCGAAGAGCGACAGCGGCGCCGCACCGTCGTTGGCTTATCCGCTGACCATGGTTCGAACCGAAGGTCAGTGGCAGGTTCGGTCCATCGACGCCCTTCCGGCGCTGAAAGAACCGCTCACCGTCGTCCAGGAAAGCCAGGGGCCGGAAAGCCAGGCCTCGGGTACCACCGCACCGCCCACAACCACCGTGCCGATACCACCGGCCACCCAGAACTGATCGCAGAAGAGGCAGCCCCATGAGCAATTTGAGCAACATCCTGTATGGCGTGCTGATCTTCGTCCGCTGGGCAGGGTTGATCCTGATCACCATTATCAGTATGGGCGTGCTCATCTCCGAGGCGGCCAAGTCCAAGCTGTCCCCGGGGAAGGTGCTCGGCGTCGCCGGCTCCGCCATACTGGCCGCTGTGCTGTTCTGGATGCTGCCGACACTGGTCAACTACGCGCGCAGCGACGCCAACACGATCGTGCCGGACCACCCCATCGGTGGCTATCGATGAGTCAAGTCATCAAGGTCTTCACGCCGATCAAACGTGTCCCCACGATGATCGGCAAGGCCCAGAACGGACAGAAGCTGCCCTTCGGTCCGTACACCCTGCCTCAGGTGGCAGGCGTGGCGGTGTCGTTGCTGATCACCGCGGTCGGGGTGATGGCGCTACCACTCAATCCTGCGGTGACCTTCGTCATCGGGGTCGTGATCACGGTCGTGGTCGGGTTTTTGCTGGGTTTGATCCCCTATACCGGGGTGCGCATCATTTCTCGTACGCTCTGGTTCGGGCGGTTGATCTTCTTCCCCAAACCGGTCTCCGCCTCCGGTATGCCGGTGACGGAGGAATCCAGCCGCGTCACCATGTTCATCGAGGAGACCGTGGTCCTCATCTTCCCGGATCGCGATACCGTAAAACGCCCGGAACCGGTGACTGCCATGCCCGGCGGGCAGTTTCTCGAGCTGCTCGGCCGCCACCGCGAGGAGACGAACGACGCTGAGCCAGCCCAGCAGAACGGCTGGCGCAGCACGCTCAACGGATACCGAAACCGGAGGCCGACCGGAGAGGCAAGCTGATGGGGTTCAGTCGAGATCTACAGCCGACCGCGGCCATCCGCGGGAATCTACAGTTCACCCATTCAGGTCTGGTCACTGCGACGTACTTCATCAACCCGCTCGGGTACGGCCTGCGCAAGGCGAGTGACAAATTCGACGTCAAACTCGCCCATCATTCGCTGATCAACAACCTGCCCAACGGTTCGCTGCTGCTAGGCATACAGGCTCGTCAGAACACGATCGACGTCTTGGGCAAGATGGTCGAGGGCATCGATCTCGACGAATGCGAGGACTACGCCATCGAAGTGGTGGCCTCCTACGAACGCGTCCGGTTGATCGAGCCGCAAACCAGGATCTTCCTGCTGTCGATCCCGGTAGGCGCCTCCAACTCTGGAGTATCTGCGCTGTCCCGGATGTGGCGCGGCAGCACACCGACCATTGATGCGACAACGCTATCGCGTGCCGAGCTCGATAAATACGAGGAGGAGGCGAATGAGATCCTGTCCCGTATCGGCAGCGATTTCGACCCGACTCCGGTCCCCGCGGCGATGTTCCAATGGTTGTGGGAGCACTACCTGGCCCGCGGCGCGGGCGGGGACCCCGTCGCCCCCACCAGGGTCGGCGCGCTCGACGACGCGACCGCGGCGGTGTTCCGTGCGGCTGCGCTGGACGAGGGCGCCCGCGCCGACAGCAACCGGCGGCTGCGGCCGTCGTTCGTGCCGGTGATCAAAGTCGTGCAACCGGACTCCGGCTATCGTCCGTCGTACCAGGCCATGCTCACACCGCGCTCGTTCCCGTACGCGGGTATGACCTTTCCCGGTGGTAGTGAGTTCCTCAGTGTGCTCGAAGGTCTGACGAGTGTCACCGTCGACTGGGGAATGCGGATTTCCACCAAGCCCGCGGAAACGGTGCTCAAGAACAACGAGGTGAGCCTGCGCCGTCTCGGCGAGCAGATGGATCAGCGTGACCAGGAGGTCTCTTTCGCGCAGAACACGCTCATGTCGAAGGCGCAGATGCTGGGCGAGTACAACCAGCATTTCGAGGTGAACGGCGGCGAGTCGGAGGTGTCGTTCACCACGGTGATCGCCGTGGGTGGCTCGTCTCGGGATCAGACCATGGATGCGGTGAACACGCTGCGGCGGCGCTACAAGCGGTTCCAGGTGGAGATGACCGCGCCGGTCGGGGCGCAGGTCGACCTGTGGTCGATGCTGGTACCAGGCAGCCCGCCGCGCCGCGCCTACGACGATTTCGCGCATATCGTCCCTTCCGATATGTGGTCCGGGTTCGTTCCGTTCACGACCAGCCAGATCGGCGATGACAGCGGCCCGGTGATCGGAGTCAATCTGCTGTCGGGGAACTTCGAGCCCATCCATTTCGGGATCATGGAAGCGGCGCTGCACGACCTGTCCGCATCGTTCGCGGTGACCGGCGAGCTCGGTTCCGGCAAATCGTATTTCCTCAAACTGATGGCGGTGCTGGTGCACGATATGGGTGGTCAGTTCCTGGCCATCGACCGCAGTCAGGTGGGGGAGTGGGAGCATTTCGCCTCCGCGATCGATGACGCGGTCGTGATCGATCTCGCCAACCCCTCGGTCTCGCTGGATCCGCTGCGACTGTTCGACCCCAAGGTGGCGGGCGAACGGGCACTCGATTCGATCCTGCCGCTGCTCGATCTGTCACCGACTTCCGGTTCCGGCGCAGCAGTGAGCAACCTGTTGTCGCCCAAGGGGGTTGCCGAGTACCACATCCGTAGCCTGCTCGATCTGTATCGGGTGGTCTGTCGGCTCCGGGACGAACCGGGGGCGATGGAGGAGTACGCCGACCTGGCCGCCCGACTGGGCACCATCGTCGAACGCGTACCGGTGCTGTTCGATCCGGCGCTGCGTCCACTGCGCCTGGACGCCGCGGCGACGGTGATCCGCAGCCACAAGCTGGCCTTGCCCACTGCCGAAGAACTCACGACTCCCCACCTGTACAATCGGTTGCCGTTGACCAAGCGGCTCGGAACGGCGTTGTACGAGCTGGTCGGTGTGACCGCGCGCGAGGCCTTCCTCTCCGATAACGGGCGGTTCGGCCTACTGGTCGGTGACGAGGCCCACCACTTCACCCAAACTCAGGTGGGCGCGGCAGTGACCTCCGATTTCAGTCGGGACGGCCGTAAGCATCTCGCGGCCATCGGGTTGGCTTCCCATGATCCAGCGACCGACTTCCAGGGCGCCGCACATAATCTGATCCCGAACCGCTTTGTGTTCCGGCAGCGCGACGAAACCCTGGCGCGCAACAGCCTCGAATGGCTGGGTGTCGATCTGGACGAGGCGCCCTTCCTGCTCTCCATCCTGCGGGAGGAGACCTCCCCGCCGGTGGGGCCGGGCAGGCAGGTTCCGGAGGAACGGCGTGGCGAGATGTTCATGCGTGATGCGTTGAACCGGATCGGCCGCGGCAAGGTGTTCGGACCGGCGCGGCCCGATCGCGCCGCCGCCATCACCAGTACGCCGACCGTGGCGACGACTGCCAAACCGGTGATCCGCGAGCCGGAAGCCGTCAGATGAGCGGCGGTATGCAGAGCCAGCCCGCCCGGTGCGGGAAGCGGCCTTCCTACCGCATAGTCTGGTGAGCTCGTATGGGTTCGTTGATATCGAAGCCGATGATGTTCGCCCTCGGTGTGCTGGGCGTGGTGTGCGTGTGCTGTTTGGGGCTGACCTCCGCGTGCGGCAACGTCATCTCGAACGGTATACAGGACTTCCAGGATCAGTGCGACACGGCAATCGGGCAAGATCCCGCCGCGCCGAAACCCGCCGCGCCGGACTCGGCCGACGAACCAGCGGATACCGACGAGCCCGTTGCTACATCAGCACCGCTGACAGCCAATCCCTATGCAGAATTGGTGCTCGACCCCAATGATGATTCGATCTCGCCCTATATACGCGATTGCGCTTCGGCCATGAAAACGGCGCCGCATCAGCAGGGGATGCTGCGGACCGTGAACACCGGAATCGCGGCTGATTGTGCGGGACAGTTGGCATTGCAGCAGGCCGGCGGGGCGAGCGGTAGCGCAGGCGGCGCGCAGGCGCAGGCCGACTTCGCCCGGAACGTGATCTATTGGGCCTCCTCGGCCGCAGTAACCGGGCGATGCGATCCCACCGTGGGCGCGGCAGCACCGGAACCGTCGAAACGCGGATGCGGCGCACTGGATCCGGACCAGCAGCCGGGAGCAGTCGTGCTGCCTCTCGGGGTGAAGGAACAAGGCTACTGCGGTCAGCGGGTCGCACCGGCCGCGGTTTCGGCTGGTGACCTGGTTTTCTGGGATTATCGTGCGCACGGGGCCACCCGGGTCGGGATTGCCGTCGACGCTACGCAGATGGTGACGGTCGAGCCGGGCGGCGCTACGCCGGTCCGACAGCTGATCCCGCTCGATGAGCAGGTGCGGGTGAAGCGGGTGCTCAGCAGCTGACCGTGATAGTCGCCAGGGCAGGCAGCAGATAGTCCCGCTGCCTCGGATCGCCCGCTGTCGGACGGTGACCCGTTGTCCTCGGCGTCCGGCTGAGCTGGTAGAGCAGTCGCGGCGGCGGTTGAATCCCGATCACTGGTTGAAGGGATCCGGGCCGTCGTCGGGATGCAGGTGGTCGATATTGGCAAGCCGACCCGAGGATTCGAGCAGCCGGTCGTGCGCTGCTGCCCGCGCCACCGGGTCGTTCAGGCTCTGCTGGTATTCGGTGACGACCTTGAGGTGCTCGGACGCCGCATCGTGTGCAAGAGCCCAGCGCGCGTTCCTGCTCGCCTGTTCCCACTCGTGCGGCTGGATCTGGCGTATGGTCTGATCGGAGTTCCAGTGCGCTTTGACCCTGTTGACGAATGCTTGATCTTCCGCGGTGAGGGGTCCCCGGTTTATATTGGTGTGCCGCGCGAAGTTGGTCGCGGCAACGACGGCCTTCGAGGCGAAGGCATCGTGCACAGCATCCCCGACACCGCCTTTGAGGACATTGCCGCTCGCATCGAGCAGATCTTCGATCGGGTGGTTCTCGATCCCTCGGGCGCTGGCCAGCGCCTTCTGGAGCGGACCCCAGCCGTAGGGATTCGTGACGAGCGCGCTGTTCAGAGCGGCGGTGGCACGCATGCCTGCCATTGCCATCTCGGCTGTTCCACCTGCCGCGACGATGGTGGATATGAGCTGGGCCTCGGGAGTCTTGATATCGCCGAGGCCGTCGAAGGCGTTGGCGACGCCGAGTGCGGACATGATACCGCCCGCTTTGTTGGCACGGTCGCGCGCTTTGCTGACCCACGCCTGCCTGCCCACATGGCCCCATTCGTACTGGTCGATACGCTGATCTGCGGTCAAGAGGTTCGTGACTTCGTTCTTTCGTCTGGCGCGGGCCAGCGGGTTGAGCGGATTGACCACACCACCGGCCACCCAGGCCAGCACCGGTGAGGAGTTGATGGTGTTGAGCGCCGACAGCCTGCCCATACCCGATCCGCCTCCGCCGGCCCGGATCACACCCATACCCAGCGCTGTTCCGCCACCGCCGCCACCCCCGCCTGCAGGCGCTGCCAGGAAGCCACCCTGGATCGCTGAGGCGAACCGGTTGGTAACCCAGTCGTTCCCCTTTTCGAGGGAGTCGTGGAGCTGGCGCAGCTGGGAGATCGCGACCATTTCGACGACACAGGCGATGACGATCACCTGGAGAACCTGCCCTTTGGCCTGGTCGAACAGGTTGCCCATGAACAGCACATAGATACCGAGGAAGACCGTGAATACGGTCATCCGAGCACCCGCGATGAATCCGTCGACAACGTTGCGGACCAGGAAGGTCTGTGTCGGGCCATAGACGAAACCACCCGCCGCAAACCCGAAAATGGCCATGAAGCAGTGGTAGATCGTGTCCAGTGCCGCCTTGAAAACCTTCAGCGCCAGAAACACCGCGAACAGCAGCAGGATAGTGCTGCACACCAGCAGGAGTAGTCCGGTGCCCACCTGCCCCCAGTCGGGGTTGTTCGATTTGTGGTGGGCGAAGAAATCACCGCACTGCTGCATTCCGTTCTTGATATCGTCCGTGTCGCCGGACCTGAGGCCCGCCGACCAAATCGCCCCGCACGTCGACTGTGGGTCGAGCACGTGCCCGAAGTTCCACACCTGCACCGGTTGCCGGCCGAAGTTGTCCGCCAGATCCTGCTGCATCGTGTTCACCAGCAGGTACGGATTCGGATCGCCATCGCCGTTGAGTCCGGCGGCTATCGTAATGCCCAAGTTGCGGCCCTGGGCGAGCAACCCGTGCGACGAGAGTACTTCCGCGAGTGGTTCGGCCAGATACAGCGGCCCGAGCATAGCCACCGCCAGCATGGTCACGATCTGCATCGTGGCCTTGGCGTGGAACCCACGAGCGATGAACCAGGCCACGAAGAACGCGCCGATGGTCGCCGCGGTGATCAATACGATCTGTGTCGCGATCTGTGCGGTGAGCGCATCTGCTACGCCGGTGAGCGCATTGCCGAACGAATCCAGCCATTTGAAGCTCAGCGCGTAGCCGATGATCCATATCGCGGTGGTGACAATGGCTATGTAACCGACGAACTCGAGACTGATGATGGTCCACAGGATGGTTTTGCCCGGCTCGAGCAAGCCACCCTTGTCGGTGGCGAATTGGTATACCGACAGTGGGATCCCCTCGGAATCCCGGACGTCCATCCAGGCGAGGCCGTCGATTGCGGCGCCGTAGCCCTGGGCGGATGCGACGGCGCCGACGAGACCCGGGAAGACCAGCAGCACGAACAGTGCCGCCAGTACCGATGCGATACGCCGGTGCCGTGGTCGCGCGCGGAGATGTTCCCTGCATCGCTGGACGATGGTGTCCGGATACCACCGCAAGGGATCCCAGTCGTGTGATCGGGTACCGCGTGGCGCGTCAGTAGTAGCCATCACCGCTCCACGTACGATTGCCGACAGGTTTTGTCCCGGCACCGTATCCGTCACCGACCGAGCCAGTCACGCGTTCCATCCTCCAGTGCACCCCGATCCGCGCTGTTCCCAAGCTTGGGAATCTCTGACAATGGGTTTCGGGTGTCGGTTCCGAGCCGACGGTGGTCCGGCGATCACCCGTGGTCGTGATTCGGGCCGGGCCCAACGGAAGCGGAAGGCGGGATGGTAGTGCCGACAGGTGAAGCCGGAGTGACCATCACGGCGACAGCGCGGTCGTTATCGGTCGCGCGTCGATCCGGCGAGTACGCGAACCCGCATTTCGACTCGGGCAGGTGATCAGATGTTTGGGCTCGATCTCGGTTTGGATGACATTCTGGTCGGTACCGCCGGGTTGGTCGGTACGGCACTTTTCCCGCCGTTGGGTGGGGTCATCGCGTCAGGTGTGGTCGGTATGGGCGCCAGTATCTGGGAGCAGGCGACCGAGGGTGACGGCTTCGGGTGGGACGATGTGGGTACAATCGCCTTGGATACCGGGTTGTCTGCCCTCGGCGGCGGTGGTGCGTTAACGGCCCCGCTGAAAATCGGAGGCAAGGCTCTGTTCAAGGACGCGGTGGGCAGGGCTGCGGTTAAAGATCAGGGCAAAGGTCTCTTCAAACCGAGCACCTGGGGTGACAGCTTCAAAAACCGCAAAGACGTTTTCAAAAGCCCGTGGGGGGCTGGGATGCGCTCAGGAGTGGGCAGCTTTATCGGCTACAACATCACCGACCTGTTCGGCAATACCGGAATCGGCGGGCGGCCGAACTTGGTTCCGATCAGGCCGGCGGGGACGGAGTACAGGACGGCTGTACCGACCATTCCGCCCAACGATCAGTAGCGAGGCCGGCCGATGAACGGGATGCCGGTCGTTTTCATTCCCAACGTATACGCATCGAACTGGGGCGATACCGGGCTGTCGCTCGCAGGGTTCATCGAGGACTGGCTCGACGGTCGCGACGACAAGTCGATGCTCGGCGTGCTGAAGCAGAACTGGGCGGGCCTCGGCTCGGGCAAAGTAGAGGGCGTTCCCAAGGTCGGCTCGGTACCACAGGTCGAGGGCAGCGGCGGTAGTTCGCAAGTGTTCGAAAATTACAGTGTGGTTGCCGGGCAGTTGAGTCAAGCTTTCACCGCGATGCAGGAAGCCGATCTGGCGCTCACCGAGCATGTGAAAGAGGCGAAAGAACTCCGAGACGGGGCTCAGGACGCCTTCGAGACCCTGATCGAAGAGCTGAAACTGCAAGCCGCGAAGTACCCGGAAGGCGATATGAGCGAGGACGAGTACGTCCTGAGCTACGTCGCTACCGCGATGCAGAACGTCACCACGCTCATGGAACGGGCCGCGCAGGAGGAAGCGGACGGCCCGGGCTCCAAGGTCGAACAGGAAGCCGCGAAGCTCAAAGAAGTTCAGGCTGCACTGGACAAGGCCAATGCCCAGATCAAGGACCTCCAGAACCGGCTGTCCTATCCCACCCCGATTACACAACCGCAGATGCCGACGTATCCGCCACCTGTGACGACACCTGACTTGGGTGGCATCAGGACCCCGGATGGAACGAATCCTGGCACCGTGCCCCCGCCCATCGGCCTCGATCCGAATAAACCGGGTGGAATCAACCCGCCGGATATCGGTAAGCCGGACGATATCGATCCGCCGGATATCGATCCGCCGGGTGTCGACCAGCCCGGCGGGATCGACCAGCCTGGCGGGATCGGTACGCCTCAGCCCGGTGCTCCAGGCGCTATGCCGCCGGGCGCAGGTATGGGCGGAGACATGGGCATGGGCATGATGATGCAGCAGATGATGCAGCAGATGATGATGGCGGCCCAGCAGCGGCGGATGCAGGAGATGGCGGACCGCGATATGGACCGCCAGCGCGACGATCTCGAGAAGACGCGTTTCCAGCAGCCGCCGCCACCGGTCCCCCCTGCCGCTCCGGCCGCGACCACCCAGACCACTGTGCAGCCCGCCGCCACGAACAACGCGCCTCCCGCCGGGGCGAGTTCGACCCAACCCATGGGTGGCGCGCCGACCCGTACCCCCGGTGCGGACGGTCTGGTCGACTACACCTACCCCGACGGCAGGACCCAGAAGGTCTCGCCGACCGTGGCCCAGGCGCTGGACAAGGCCTTCGACAACAAGGCAGGAACCGATGCGCAGGCTGCCTACGCCGAAACCCCGGCGAAGTGGTCGGACAAGAAGGATATCGGCGGCCGGGTCGATCCGAGCCAGCTCATGACCGGTGACGTCGGCGTCTGGACCGACCGCGAGGCGGTGCTCATCGTGTTCGGGCCCGATGAGGGGAATACCCTGGAGGCCGTGGTCGCCGGTGAGATCGTGACGCTCAATACCGACGACGACGGGATGAACGACAAGGACGGAAGCTTCGGCCAATTCGAGGGTTTCGCGCATCCGAAGGGTATCGAGGCGGTGGCGGCAGACGATGCGGCCGCAAAAACCGCTCCCGGTATTCCGGCGTCCGACGACCCGGCAGCAGGCGCCGCTGCGGCGGCAGCGGCGACGCCGGTGTGACATACCTGGTGAGCAGAGGAGGTTGTCATGGCACTCAATGTCGATCTCGGTGAGCTCGCGGCCGTCGCCGCACAGGCCGCCGATCTGGCCCGCACGACCGGTGCCGCGATGCCGAGGGGCTGGGTGTTGCCCGCCGGAGCCGACCCCATCTCCGCCGCTGCCGTCCCGAAGTTGAATGCGGACGCGGCGGCCCTGTTCAACGGTGTTGTCGGTGTTCTCAACAAGATCCAGAAGACGGCACACAATATCGGTGCGGCCGCTGTGGATTACGCTGCTGCCGATATGCAGGGCGCGCAGCACATCGGCGGCAGCGGCGGGGCGGATGTGACGAACCCGGTACCGCAGATCGAACAGCTGGGGCTGCGGCGGGTGCCACCGGCGCTCAGTACGATGACCAGCACCGGCGGCGGTGACCCACTGGTATACGCGCAGCAACTGCACACCGGCCCCGGCCCCGGGCCCGCCATGAGATTCGCGGAATCCGTCCGCTCCTTCACCAGCGACACCTACACGGTCGCCGCGGCCGATATCGATCGTGCGTCGGGAGTGATGCAGCGCTGGACGCCGGTGGGGGCGGACGCTGCCACCGAGCTCACCACCTACCGGGGCTGGCTCGATCAACTCGCCACCGCGCTCGGGAAGCTCGCCGACGATGCGGACGCCTACGGCAACGCGTTCAGCACAGCCAAGGCGAAACACCCGACACCGGAGGAAATCATCGCGGCACGTAAGGAACTCGTGCGCGCGATGCGGTCAAGAGACGAAATCGGCACCCAGGCGGCGTTGGCGAAATTCCAGGAGCAGAACGCCCGTTCGACCGAGACGATGACCGGTTACTCGGCTGCCACCGAGAACATCACCAACCCTTCCGGCGCGGGTGGCACGAACGAGGGCGGCAGCG
This sequence comes from Nocardia donostiensis, assembly GCF_002081715.1. Taxonomy (GTDB): domain Bacteria; phylum Actinomycetota; class Actinomycetes; order Mycobacteriales; family Mycobacteriaceae; genus Nocardia; species Nocardia donostiensis. The sequence goes on from NZ_MUKP01000029.1 coordinate 34,502, forward strand.
GCGATATGAACATGCTCGCGCAGATGCTGCCCACCATGATGAGCGCGATGGGCATGGCGATGAACGGCCTGCCCCTCGGCCAGGAAATCGGCGACGAAGCCTACGACGACTACTACGACGATTACGGGTACGGCGATCTCGGCATCCCGAGCGTCTCGTCCTACGGTGGCACCACCTCCCCCGGCGGCGTAGGCATACCCAGCGCAGGCGATATGGAAGCGGTCACGGTAGGGGCGATGACGACGGCCGCGACGACTGCCACCGGAATAACGGGCGGGGCGAGGGCGCCGGTGATCGAACCGTTGGGCGGCTCCTCATCCGGGGGTGCTACCTCCGGGCGTGGCGTCGGTAGCCCGATGATGCCGTACATGCCGATGGGTGCGGGCGGTGCGGGTGCGGGGGCAGGCGGCGGAGGCAATGGGGAGCGCAACCGGATCGTGGCCTGGCACCCCGATCGGCTGATGTATGTCGACGACACCCCGCACACCGAGCCCGTGATCGGCGAACGGCCTACCATCGCACCGACCGTGACCTCGCCGACTCCGGCGCCAACGAGCCAGGGTTCGACAAGAACCGGAGGAACCGCATGAGCAATATCCACCCAGACGTCCAGGCAGCCCTGGATGCCGCCCGCGATCTACGGCATCGCATCGCCGATATGCGTGAACGCATCGATGGAGTCCGGGCACGACGTCCCTCGCCGAGCGGTCTCGTCATCCCGGAGGTCGACGCCATGGGTCGCCTCACCTCGCTGTATCTGACTCCTGGCACGGTCGATCGTTTCGACAGCCCGGAACTGGTGAACGAGATCATGGCCGCGATCCGGGAGAGCACCGCTGACGCCGCGCGGCAATACCAGAGCATCATGAGCGCCATAGCAACCGAAGCAACCGAAGCAAACGACTCCGCCGATGCGTCGCGCACACCGTCGGAGGCGCATTCGTGACCGAGCCCGATGCCGCGGCGGAAGGGGTGTCGCTAGCCGACGCTGTCCGCTGGTTACAAGACGAGGGGATGGCCCGGTTGGCGTCCCTCGGCTCAGGTGCGTCCGGTCCCACTGTTGCCTATACGGTGGACGTGGCCAGCGGGGTGGTCACGTCCTATCCTGTCACGAACGGCGGTATCGGTTCCGAGACGACCACAGTGGGTGCAGATGATCTGCCTGCACCGCAGCCGACAACGAATCGGCTGGTGACCGTAGGTGTCACCACTGCCGACGCGGTGCTCGTTGTCGACCTCGCGGCCTCGTTGACGATCACGATCAACGCCGACCGGCCGGAGCCCGCGGCGCGCGCGTGGGTGACACAGCTGTTGATGAACCCGGATGTCTCGCTCACCACCAACAGTTCCGATGTGGTGGTGGGGGACAGCCCGCGTTGTAAGCAGACGTTCATTCCCGGTGGCGGCGGCCGGATCATCAGCGTGGACGACGGACGGCCACCGGTCACCACGGTGGCCCTGAACTCGGAGATGGACGGCCCCGACCACCTCGATATCGCCGCCGACGGCACGGGCGAGATGTATCTGGGCAACAGATTCTGGCAGCTGCGTCAAGTCATATCGATTGCCGACGATGCGTGGGCTGCGCTGGCCGCCGCACTGGACGGGAACGACGACCAGCCGGGCTATTCCGATGACCGCACACCATCTGTGGAGAGCATGCAATGACGAACAACTACGACGACGCCGACAACGAGCAGGACGCTCCGGACTGGCGCACCCTCATCTACGAGGTGTTCAATCCCGATCACACGGTCGGCGTGGCGTGCGACCGCGACGGCGAGATCGTCGGCCTGCACATCACCGACGAAGCCAGGGAGAACGGCGACACCTGGCTCGCTGCCGAGATCGTCCGCATCGCCCGGCTTGCGCATATGAAATCCCGGCTCGGTTTACGTAAGGAGATGGAGCACAGGGGCGCTCGTCCGCATACGATCGATTCCTTCGATCTGCCCACCGAAGCCGGTTACCGGACGATGGAGAACCAGGAGTTCGGCAGCCGCGCCTACTGAACGCTCAGCAGCAGGCACGAAGACAGGAGGCGCCATGGTCGATATCGACGGGCCGAACGAGGTCATCAACTCGGCGGGCAAATACAGCGGAACCGTTACGTCGGCGGCCGAGCACACGCGGGGGGTGGCCGATGGATTCGTCGTCCACCGGAGACCGGAATCGTCGCTGGACCATGCGCTGGTCGCGAAAAAGGCGTGGATAAAACAGGTCTTCGACGACGCCACCCGGGCTGCGGGCGCCCGCGCGACGAAAACCCTGCAGGTCGCCGTCTCCGACGTCAACGCCATCACATCCGCCGACGAGGCAGGTGCCGCGCACGTACGTAACCTATCGGTCTGACTGCGGCTGGTATGGAACCCGAGCGCGAAAGCCCCTACTGGCAGGCCATCGTTCGAGACGATTGGCCCGAGATCCCCCCCTCCGCGTGGAGCGCGTTGGAGACCTCGGCCAGAGACGGCGCAGCGGCGCTGAACCTCGGTGATATAGCCGCGGCACGCAACGACTTCGACAACAAAGTCCGCGTCAGCGAGCGGCTCGAGCAGGTGAAGGACGAGATGCGGACCCAGCAGGCCGGTCCGCAGGGTTTCGCTGACGCGTTGCTCGCCGCCGCCGACACCTTCGGCGCCTTCGCCGAGCTCGTTCGCCGCACCAGGAACCAGATTCTGGATGTGGTCTACAACGCCACCAACAGAATCCGGAACGAAACCAGCGGCGACAACGACGGGGACGGAAAAACCGACGACGACGCGGAGGAAGCGACCGACCGCGCTACCACGAGCACCATAGTCAACGAGGCCCGCGCCGAGGTCGTCGATATCGTGGCCAATGCCATGGCCTCCCTCGGTCCACAGGGACTGCCGTCGCTGGACGATATCGCCGACGCACTGGGGCAACCGGGTCCCTGGCAGATCGGCCCCCGTGCTCCCGGCCCGGAACTACCTGCACCCACCTGGCCGCCCGGCGAGGAGCCGCGGCCGGAAGAGGGGCTTTCGCCCGCACCGGTGCCCACACTTCCGATAGACGCACCGGAGACCGCGCCCTCGCCCGGCCTGTTGCCCGGAGACCCCATTACCGAGGAAACCCCGCTGCCGGGCCCCAATGCCGAGCAGCCCGCCGTTGACGGCAACCGATACACCGAAGATATCGATGCGCGTGCTCCGCTGCCCCCCGGAGTGATTCCTGCGCAGCACACTCCGCAATCTCCACAGGGGCCCGAAGCAGGTTTCGGTGGTTTCGCACGACCGTCCGCCGGTCCGTCCGGCGCGCCGGAGCAGCCGGCACCCGCCGCCGCTGACATCCCGGCCGCCGGGGATACCTCGGACGCCGCCGACGCCGACGTGACAGGCGCGGCGCGGCGAACGGATCCCGAGGGGCGCGATTCGGAAAAGCTGGAGGCGAAACCCGAGACAGGCGATCAGGAACCGAGCACGGCGGTTTCGGAGCAGCAGGCGTCGCAGACACCGGTCGCCGCGGTCACGCAGCCCGACGGGCTCACCGGCGCCGTGCCGCCGATTCTGCCGCAGCCCATCGCCACCGGCTCCACCACCGGTCCGCCGCAGAATGTGACCGCACCCGCGTCGCAGAACCGTCCCCCCGCGCCGCAGGCCGAGGCCCAGCGCGCACAGGCCGCTACCACCGGGAAGTCGGCGTCCGTCTCGGGAACGGCGGCGGTGCCTTCGGTGTCGGCACCGTCGGCAGGGAAGGCGCAGCCGCCGCCGATCCGCGACAACCAGCCTGTCCGCAAGGCAGGGGCCATGGGGGAGGACGACAACGGCAGCGCCGAACTGGTCCGGGACGCGGTCGGCGCGGCAATCGCCTCCGCGGCATCACCTGCGTTCCTGGTCGGTGAACGAGTGGACGCAGACCTGGTCCTCGCCCGCACGCTGCTCGGCGGTATCTTGGCTGCGGTGGGGCCGTCGGCCATCGGAGTGGACTGGGCGGTCTCGGTGATGCGGCACCAGGGTGGAGTGAGCGCGTTCGTCACCTCCAACGAGGGCCGCGGCTGGCTGCCCGCGGGTTTATATCTGCCGCGGGAAGTTTCCACGCCATGGCAGTGGGCGGTCTCCGAGGGCGCGGCCTGGGAAGGGGTGGCCGACCCGGCGCGGGTGCTCGCCGAGTTCGCGCTCGCGTGGGGCGCCAAGTCGGGTGCTGGGCTGTCGGCCCTGGCGTCGTCACAACCCATCGCCGCCGCTCTGCGGCAACAGCTGGGGCAGGTTGCCGTGGCAGGCTCGGTGGCGGCCTCGACCGAGATGGATTTGCGTTCTCCGACTTCCAGCACTCTGGATCGGCTCGGGCTCACCGCATCACAGCGACTCCTGGACCGGGCCGCGAAGGTACCGGACGGTTCGGTCGCGCTGCGTTGTCTCGAGCTGGCGGTGGACGCGCATATGCGGGTTCACCGCGCGGGCTTCGCCTCGTCGGAGTCGCTGGGAGTCGCCGATATCCGGCTGCGTATTCTGCGTGCGCTGCGCCACGGCCGGGAATTCCCGGAGACCTGGTGGGACGAACTACAGGACATCGACGACCTGTTGGCCGCCGCGGTGCTGTCGCAGCGCACCGACGTGAGCCGGGTCGGGCTGGGGGAGTTGCGCTCCGAGCAGCCGTCCGGCCGCCCGGAACTGGCGGCCCTGCGCGAACTGACGTTCCATCGCCGCTGTGACGAGCTGGCGCTGCTGCTGTCCGAGGAGCCGACCCGGCAAACGTTGCGGGACGCGGTATACGCGCACGCGCAGATCCGGTCGCATCCGATATTCGCCGAGCAGAGTTCGCGCACCCCGCCCCCGGAGCCGCCGCCGCAACGCCCGACGATTTCGACAAGCAGGCGGCCTTGACTCGGCGGGCTGCCCGTCCGCCGCAGCTCGAGTCGGGTTCCCAGATTTGGGGAGAATTGACAATAGGTAGGGTCGGTGGCGGGAAAGGATTGATCGAGCATGCCGGACGGGCTGTATATCGAACCTGCGGTGCTACGCCAGCTGGCAAGCCAACACGATCAGGTCGCCCGCGACACCCGGGAATGGGCCAAGCCTCCCACCGAATGGCTCGCGAACTTCGAACCGACCTACGGCAAGATCGCCGATCCCGTCAAGCGCGCGCTGGAACGCTACTACGACGCCCGGCAGCGTGCCGGAGAAGCGCTCGCTAAAGAGCACGAAAACACCAGGGATTCCTTGCTCGCCGCCGCAGATGCCTACGAGCAGGCCGACGAGGATATGGGGAGGAACATCGGCCGTATCGCCGACCCCGATGGGTCCGGTCTGCTGGTGCCTGCCGGACCTACACCGAACGGTCTGATAACGCCCGGTCTGGACGGACCGAGCTCGTCCGGCGCCACACCGGTCGACGCCCCGCCGGGCGACGTATCCGCGCCTGCCGCGACCACCGCGACACCGCCGCCCGCCGCCACCTCCGCCACCTCGCCGACGGGCGGCGAGACCATGGCGCCTGCCGCGTCGGCGAACCAGGGCGCAACGGCAGCGGTGCCACCGACGGGGACCGACGGGACGACGACCACGCCCGGCGCGTCCGGCACTCCGGCGGCGGCCGCCGCCAACGGCGCCATGGCACCGGGAGGAACCTACGGCGGGCCTCTCGGTCCCTCCGGCCCCTCCGGCGGCCCCTCCGGTCCCTCGGCCGGCGGTGGCGGTGGCGGTGGCGACGACCGTGTATCCAGCCCGCCGCCGGGTGGGCCGACCGACGGTACGCCGATACCGGCGGTCACTCCGTTCGGCGCCGCTGTCGCCGCGGCCAAGGACAAGGCGGCCGAGCCCGACTATGTGGTCGGCGGTGCGGTCAGCGACGATCTCGTGATAGCACGGACCCTGCTGAGCGCGGTGCTGGCAGCGGCCGAGCCGGCGATCGGTATGACCTGGGCTGTTTCAGTGATGCGGGGTCCTGCGGGCGCGGGTGTGTTCATCACCTCGAACGAAGGGCGTGGCTGGCTGCCCGCCGGGCTCTTCCTGCCGCGGGAGGTATCCACGCCGTGGCTGTGGGATGAACTGCTGAACGACGGCTCCCACGAAAGCGCCTCCCCCTGGGAAGGCGTTTCCGACCCGGCTCGGGTGCTGGCAGAGTTCGGCCTTGCCTGGGGCGCGAAGGCGAATGCCAAGCTGTCCGCGCTCGTCTCGTCCGGCCCGATCGATTCTGGCCTGCGCACGCGTTTCGCCGACGTGCCGATGGAAGATCTGGTCGGCCCGGCTTATGACCTCGACCTGCGGGTGCTCACCCCGGACACTGTCGACCGCCTCGATTTGGCAGGCTCGATACCTGCCCGGGAACAGGTTTCGGTGGTCCCGGACGCGAATGTCCGGTCTCGCTGCGTCGAACTGGCCGTGGACGCGCAAGCTCAGTTGGCCCGTTCGGCGACCGCACCGGTGGAGGCCGCCGCCTCGCGCGCTATCCGAGACCGCATCCTGGCCGCGGTGCAGGCGAACAGCCCGGTTCCGCGCCAGTGGTGGGACGAATTACAAGAGGCCGATGACTTGCTCGCGGCCTCGATGATCCCGCGCCGGGTCGACGTGGGCCGGGTGGGTCTCGGTGAATTGCGGGTGGATGACGAGGTATCGGATCTGCGGGCGATGGCATGGGAGCGCCGCTGTAACGAGCTCGTCGCGCTGCTGGCGCAGGAACCGAGCAGGCAAAGCCTGCGTGACGCGGTGTTCGCGCATGAGCAGATCGTGAATCACCCGGCATTCGTGCAGATCCCGCCGTCGGTGGCGGCGACGGAAACCGAACATGTCGCGCGTCCGGCTGCCGGCACGGGAACGGTGTCCGCGTCGGAGCAGGCGACGGCTCCTGTGCAGGCGTCGGCGCCGCCCGCGGGTGCCGTTTCACCTCCCCCTGTTGTTGCGGGCCCGCCCGCTGGGGCCGTCCCACCTGTCACGCCGCCCGACACTGCGCAGGGGCGCTGATCGAGGACGGTAGAGAGCCCCTGCCGGGGACTGACCCCGGCAGGGGCTGCTGTCAGGGGCGCGACGTTGGAGAAGTCGCGTCCGGCGGGGACCTCGGCCAGGTGTGGTCCGAACTGGAACAGATCACCGAGACCGTAAACCGCTGAGCGCCGCATGTGCTTCGCGGTACCCACACCCGCGTGGGCCTTGACCAGGTCGTGCCTCCCCACGAACCGAAGGCGACGTGAGACAGATCGAGTGTGGGAGTGAGGCTGTAGCGGGCAGCATGCGTGCCCAGACGCGTATCAGACGTGGGTTCCGGGGGCAGGGGGTGGCGGTGTATCCGGTGCGGGAGCAGTGGGCGCGTTGCCCTCGGGGTTCGCCGGACCGGGTTGACCCTGCGGTGCGGTGGCGCCGTTCTGCGGCGCGTTCGGATCGGTCGGTGCATTGGGGTCGCCCGGTGGTGGGGTCTGCTCGCCGGGTTTGCCGGGCGCGCCGTTCTTCTGCTCGCCTTCTCCGGCTTTGTCGTCCTCTTTGTCCTTTTCCGGATCCAGCAGGTCCGGAAGCAGCTGAGCCAAGGGCATGAGCGCCATCGGCGCCATGGCGAGCATCGGGAGCAGGGAGCTCATCAGATCTCCGCCGCTTCCGCCTCCGCCGCCGCCCGTTGCGCCGCCGGTGGGGACGCCACCACCGTTGGATGAACCGCCCCCACCGTTCTTTTCCCCCGCCATCTCCGCGTTCATATCGGAAACCTGCGTGACCTTGGCGTACACCGCCTCGACTGCCGCGGCGATATGGTCCATGAGCTTGACTTCTTGGGCAGGTTTCAGGTCTACACCGCTGACGGCCTGCAACAGGGTGTTGAGTTTGGCGACGATGTCTTTGATCGCGCGCAGCGTCTGATCCTGTTCGGCGGCGACCGTGATCGAGGTCTTGCTGACCTGTTCGTCCATGGCCTGCAGCTGCGCTTGACTGGCTTCCACCGTGTACAGCGTCTTCTTGTACGCCTTGGAAGCCTCACCGGCCCCGAGGCTTTCATGTACTACCGACGTCAACAGCTCATCGACATTCGGCGGCGGCGACGGCATCCCACGACCGAGGAGGTCGACGGCTGTCTGAATAACAGTCTCGGCCAAGGCAATATAGGCAAGCACTCCTTCGGAGGCGCCTTCGGGCCGGACCAGCTCGACAGTCCAGTACTCCCCGGTGCCCGCTCCTGTCGCCGCCGCGATCGCTGTTTCCGGCACTGCGCCCGCCGTGGTGTCGGTGATCAACGGCGCCGAAATAGGTGTTGCTTCCGGGTTGTCGGTAATCGTCTCGGACGAGATGCTCTCGAGGGGGGACACCAGACCTTCACCGCTGGTGGGTGAGCTGACAACCGACGCTGTCGCCGGTTCGCCGGCAACGGCATCTGTCGTGTCCGTCGCGCTTGTCACCATTCGCCGACACCGCCTCCCTCGTGTTCGTCCCCATTGTCTGGCCTTCCCGGCAATGGGAATATGAATGGCCTCGCCCGAGGCCGCGCTGACGCATAGTCGAAAACAACTAGCAGCAGGGGCGAGATAACCAGGCGGGGACGACGGTTCGGTCGGGTCAGAGAGGTAGTCGGAGATGAGCGATAGCGAGTCGGTCGAATGCCTACCTTGAACGACGATCTGAACGGTGTATTGCAATCTCTGCTCGAACTGTACGGCGCGGGGCAGCCGACGGAACGCGCGGCAAAAGCGCTGCAGCAGGAGATCAGAGATGATCTGCGAGCTCAGGCTGGTTCGGGTGCCACCGGTTACGGCAACCTTCGCACCATGCACACCACCGTCGTCGATTCCCAGGCCAATCGCGACGGTCTCGTGCACAAGACGGTTATCGAATCCGCCACAGGGACGGTGGCGGGGCGTGGGCAGCTGAAGAATCACATCGCCGATTTCCAGACCCGTATCCAGGCCATCGCCGCAGTCGCCGATACCCGGTTCAGCGGCCCCGCGTTGCTCGATACAGCCCAGACCACCATCACCAACGCCACCAGGCAAGTCAATGCCGATGTCGACGCCGCGCGGCAGCAAGCTGCGCGGATCATGCCGCCGGTAGCGCCTGCTGCGCGTTCCCCGCGGACCCCACCGCCTCGTCGCCAGCGCCGGCGACGTCGCTACCGCCCACGCTCCGCGGGAATGCCGCGGTCGCGGCGCAGGATGCGGCTGCCTTCGGACAGAACGGCGGGCGGTAAGGCGGTCAACGCGGCGAATGCCTGGCTCGGCACGCCCTATATCTGGGGTGGCGGCGGCGCGGGCGGGCCGAGTGGCGGAGGATTCGACTGCTCCGGTCTGACTCAGTACGCGATCGCCCAGGCCACTGATGGAGAGGTGGTCCTGCCGCGCACCACGTACGAGCAGATCTATGCCGGGGAGCGGGTGCATCCCAGAGACGTGCGGCCCGGTGATCTGGTTTTTCCCGCCGACTCCTTCAGCTCGCGCGGGCCGGAGCATGTGCAGCTCGCTGCAGGTGGTGGCATGGTGATCGAGGCGCCCTACAGTGGGTCGCATGTGAAATGGTCGCAGATGCCAGGTAATGCGGTAGTCGTGAGAGTTCTCTGAACGGTCGTCATGCCCATCGAAATACCGAGCGAAGTGGTGGTTTTCCTCAACTACCTCGGCGTTCCCTACCCGGATATCAACGAAGACGACGTGCGGGCGCTCGCCGAACATGTCCGCACCTTCGCCGACAGCGTCCAGCAAACGCATGAGTCGGCCACCGGTGCGATAAACGAGATGGGCTCGGTGTACTCCGGCTACTCCTATCAAGCGCTGATCGCCGCCTGGGCGTCGATGAGCAGTTCGCATATGGAGCGGCTGGACATGATGTGCCGCGCCGTGGCGACCGCGCTGGAAGTCGCTGCCGATGTGATCACGGTTGTCAAGGCGGTGGTGCTGGCCGAACTGGCCGCTTTGGCTGCGGCGTATATGACAGCGATGGCGGCAGCGGTGGCCACGGGGGGCGCCTCTGCCGCGCTGGCGCAGACCTTCGCCCTCGCCGCGCGCAGGCTGTGCAGCGCGATGCAGGAGATGTTGATCGCCTATGTGCTCGCAGAGGTGCTCGGTAAGGCGATCGAGCCCCTGGAGCAGGCCGTGGCGGATATGGTCAACGGGGTTGTGTACGACCTGGCCAGCGACGCGCTCGACGTGAGTCCGAATTCGGCGGGGCCGCTGACCATCGATCCCGACGAGGTCATGCGATACGCCGACGTGCTGGACAAGCACGCCGACGATATTCTGGAGCACGCCAAGAACTTCTCCGACAATGTCTCGGCGTTGGATTTCACAACCCGGACAGGGTTCGACGACCCGACCGGTGTGATCCCGCCAGGAAACAACGTCCCAGCCATGCGCAGCCCGTTGGACACTCTTGCGCCGCTGTCTCCGCAGACTCCCGATATTCCCCCGTTGCGGCACCCGCTGTTGCCTTCGGACCCCGCTGGCATCGAACCGATATCGGCACCGCGAACACTATCGCCCGGCATTTCTCCCGAACCCGGTGCGACACCTACCGCTCCAGACGGACCGACATCCGACAGTCCGGGCGGATCGACCACGCCTGCCCCGCGTGAGCCGATATCCGGCGAACCGCGAGCAGTTGGCGGGTCGCCCACCGCCGATGCTGGTGCCGGGGGTAAAGCCCCCGGCATGCCCGGGGTGTCCGGTGCGTCTCCGGACAGTGCGGTAGCCGAGCGGGGTGCCGTACCCGAGCGGGGCGCAGCGGAGACAACGGGCCGCGGTGCCGGCATCGACAGCCCGACTGCCGCAGGGAGGACCGAGGTTGCCGCCCCCTCGTCCGGCTCCACCGGCGTCTTCCACGATCCCGCCCAGGCTGTTTCGCCGGATCGAACTCAGGCAGGCGAATCCGGTGCGGCCGCAGGCGGCGGGGGCGTGGCCGCGCCGCAGCCGGGTGCACCGATCTCGTCCACGCCGGCCGGCGCGCCGGGCGCATCCTCGTCACCGTGGCGCGGTGGTGCAGGCGGATCTGCCGAACGTCCATCGGCTCCGTCGGCTCCACCGGCTCGGAAAAAGGAGCGCCGCGATGCGTCCCGCCCGGCTGCGGTTGCCCGTACCCCGTGGTCGAAAGCCCCTCGGCAGCCGGACGTCGCCGGGGAAAATGCCCAGCCCAGGCCCGCAGTGTCCGCTCCGGAGGCGGTCGCGCCGCCGCCTTCGAGCAAGGAGGTCGCCGCACCCGAGCAGCGGGTGCGTCCGCCGTGGGCGGCGAAGGGGTCGCCTGCGGCCGATGACGCCGAGCCCGGCGGCCAGCGCCCGGCGGTGTCGGTTGATGCCACGCCGGAACGTCCCGATACGGGTGCAGCGCCGAAAGCTACGCGATCCGAAAACTGAGGGTGCGCACCTGCTGATGGGGTGCGCGTCTGCAGGCGGGGCCGGATATGCGCGACGGCCGGTGGGCTCGCTGTGCCACCGGCCGTCGCTGAGGGATAGGTCATCAGGATGAGGGGACTGATGACCTACCCAACACTGTACCGCCGCCTGGCGGATCGTTCAATGGTGTGCCGCTAGATAACGGTAAAAAGCCCGTGCCGGACCGGTTAGAGCCCCGCTATTCCCCCAGGTGGGAAACGGTTGCATGCTGCGTATCCCTCCGGTGCCCTACGCTTCCCGCAAGCGGGATCGGCGGAAGGGAAAACCGAGGTGTCAGCGGCCGAAGACGCGTTCTACACAGGTGTTCAAAGTCTGGGCTTGGTCGCCGGTGGGGTGCGCAACGAAGAGAATGCGCGAGCGGCGTTCACAGCAGCCACGGATCTCGATCCGGATATGTGCGACGCCTGGCTCGGACGTGCCATGGCGGGCGATCTCAGCTCGGAGGTGATCTACGGCGCGTATCGCTCGGTGCACAACCTCTACCGAGACCAGCAACGGGCCGGGTTGGTCGACCGCGCGCTGTGGTGCCAGGTCGAGATCGGTATGTACGGTCTCCGTGTCGCCATGGCCGACCGGGACCAGATCTCCATCGCCCAGGCATGCTCCTACGCCGAGGGGGGTGAATGGCAGGAGGCCGCAGCGATTCTGGACGAGGTACGCGGCGACGATGTCGCCGATTTCGTCCGGATGTCGCTGTACTACCGCACGGAACGCTGGCCCGATGTCATCGATGCCCGGGGCCGGAAGCCGATGCTCGAAGACGGGCTGCTCGATATCGCCGCGGAACTGATGACCGCGACAGCGCTGGCACACCTCGGCCGGTTCGGTGAGGCCATGCCGCGTGCGCAGCGGATCGTCGAGGACAGCTCCTCGGGCAATCTGTCCTACATCTGGGCCGACGCCCACTATCTGCTCGGCATGCTCATGCGGCAGAACGGCGATCACGAGTCTGCGGACAAGATCCTCAAAGGTTTGCAGGGATCCGGTCTCTGGCAGGATCGGCCGGACTGGCAGCGAGCGGTCCGGGACAAGAATTTCAAGCTCGCCGTCACCACACCGACCCTCATCGACTCCCGGACCGACAAATGGGATCCGAAGACCGGCGACGACCCGGCGGAGTTCGCAGCCACCGCCGCCCGTGAAGAGCGCGAAGCATTGCTGGCCGAAGCGTCGGAAATGCTGCAGTCCCAGATCGGGATGGATTCGGTCAAGGAGCAGGTGGACCGGCTCAAATCGGGCGTGCTCATGGACCAGGTGCGCGCCAAACGCGGGCTCGCCGTCGATTCGCGGTCGAACCACCTGATCTTTTCCGGCCCGCCCGGTACCGGTAAGACCACCATCGCCCGAGTGATCGCCAAAATCTTCGCGGGCCTGGGTGTGGTCGACAATGCCGAGGTCATCGAGGTGTCCCGGAACGATATGGTCGGCACGCACCTCGGCCACACCGCACCCAAGACGAATGCGCTGATCGATTCGGCTTTGGGTGGGGTGCTGTTCATCGACGAGGCCTACACCCTGATCCAGGAAGGGCTTTCGGGCGGGGACGCGTTCGGTAAAGAGGCCGTGGACACACTGCTGGCGCGCATGGAAAACGACCGTGACAAACTCGTGGTGATCATCGCGGGATACGAAGATCAGATCGATCGGTTCCTCGCCTCCAACGACGGCCTGGCCTCGCGCTTCACCAAGCGGATCCGGTTCGCCAGCTACGATGCCGACGAACTGGTGCAGATCGCCGACCATATCGCCAAGGGCAAGGATTCGATCCTCTCCGAGCAGGCGCGTGAGGTGCTGCGAGAACGGTGCCAGGACCTGTCCCAACAGACCAAGAACGGCAGGCGGCTCATCGACCTGGCCGGTAACGGCCGTTTCGTGCGGAACGTCGTAGAGGCAGCCGAGGCCGAGCGTGATTACCGATTCACCCGCGGCAACGTCGATGTCGCGTCGTTGTCCAACGAAGAGTTGATGACGGTCGACGCCTTCGATGTGAGCGCGGCGCTGTCGGGGCTGGCGCCGCAGTCGCAGTAGCGCTGCCACGCTGAACAGGAGCTGTTCCCGATTCTGGGAACAGCTCCGGGCAGGCTTGGGTGACGCCACGATTAGGTTGTGGCCGAGGTCGGCGGAAGGAACGAACACCGGTGGCACGCTTCCGGGTGGTGACCAAACACCAGGTATCGGGTTGGCGGTTTCTGTTACATCGAATCGAACACGCCCTGGTACGGCGCGACGCCTCGATGATCGACGACCCACAGCGTGGCCGCTCGACCGCCCTGGCCGTCGGGGTCGCCCTGGCCTGTATCGGAATCGCGGGCGCGGCCATACTCGCGTTCTTCAAACCTGCCAAGCCGGTGGGTAATTCGAGGATCGTCGCGGAAAAGGACACCGGCGCGCTGTACGTCCGGATCGGGGACCGGTTGCATCCCGCGCTGAATCTCACTTCCGCGCATCTCATTACGGGCTCGGCCGATAAACCGGTCGAGGTGTCACGTGATGAACTGGCCAAGTATCCGCGTGGTCCATGGGTGGGCATTCCCGGTGCGCCGGGGCAGATCGCCGACGACAAGAAACGGGATTCCTCCTGGGCGGTCTGCGATACCGCGCGGACTGGCGCGTCCGCGCCTTTGCACCCCCAGACCGGCCTGCCCACCCTGTCCCGCTCGGCCTTGCGAACGACCGCGATCGGCGGGCCGCTGACCGTCGACGACGATGCTATCCGGGAGTTGACCGGTTCGGAAGCCAGGCTGTTGCGTGGCAACAAGACGACCTGGCTGGTGTACCTCGACCCCGCACAGGGGCTGGTGCGTGCGGAGATCGACCTCGCCGACTCACCGGTTATGCTCGCCCTCGGCATCGATGCGACAGCTCCCGTGGTCGCGGCCTCGAAGGGCCTGATCGACGCCATCCCGGAAGCGCCGCCGTTGCGGGTTCCCGCTGTCCCCGACGCGGGCCAAACCGTCACGTTGAAGCCCGCACTGGACGTGGTCATCGGTTCGGTGCTCACGGTGTCCAACCCGGACCGCGGCGCGTCGTATTATCTGGCGTCGCGTTCGGGTCTGGTGCGGATCAGCCCGGTCCTGGCAGCCATGGTCCGTAACGCCGACTCGCACGGTTCTGTGGCCACGACCACCATCGGCCCCGATGTGCTGTCGGCGAATCTGCGTCCTGGCGACTGGCCGGGAACGGCGACCTACCCGTCCCAGCCGGTGGATATTCTCGATCCGGGCACCCTGGGGGTCACCTGCTATCACTGGTCGCGCGATGATACCGACCCCAAGGCCAGGACCAGGTTGCTTGTGGGCAGGCAACTCCCGCTGGCCAGGGAAGAACAGGAACGAACGGTAGGCCTGGTGACCGCGCCCGCCTCGAACGGTAACACGGCCGATGCGGCTTACCTGCCGCGAACCAGCGGGAAGTTCGTCCAGGTCACCGGTGCCGAGCCGGGCTCGCCGCTGCGTGAATCGCTGTACTGGATCTCCGACAGCGGGGTGCGTTACGGGATCGCGGTGGATACCGATGGCAAGGGTGATCTGGAGCGAGTGTTGCGGTCGTTGGGCTTGAGCAGACCGATACCGGCGCCGTGGAGCATCGTGTCGCTGTTTGCAGTCGGACCCCCGTTGTCCAAGGAGGACGCGCTCATTCTGCACGACGGTATTCCGCCGAATATGGCCGGCGTCGGAATGGGGGGCTAGCCGTGACCACTGTGCGTCGGTTCGTGCGGCCCGCGCGAATGGTTCGTGGCCCCAAAGCCCCTGCCGTCACCGAATTGCGCCTGCAGCCGCCAACCGAACTGCCCCGGCCGGTCCCACCGTCCAGACTCAAGATGATCATGCCGGTCATCATGATCGCGGCGATGCTCGGGATGTTGGCCATGATGTTCAGCGGTGGCCGGGCCATGTCGCCGATGATGCTCATGTTCCCGCTGATGATGGTCGTCTCGATGTTCGGCATGCTCGGCGGACAGCTGGGCGGTGCAGGCGGGGCGAACAACACCGCGGCCGGGTTGAACGAGGAACGCAAAGACTATCTGCGCAGTATTCGCGACAACCGGGAGACCGTCCATCAGGCCGAAGCCGAACTGTTCGAGTACCTGCAATACACCCATCCCGGTCCCGCAGCGATCGCTCGTTTGGTGGGCGGTAAGCGCATGTGGGAGGTCCAGGTCGCCAGCCCTCAGTTCCTGCGGGTGCGGATGGGACGGGGGCGGATCGCGAACCAGGTGCGGGTCATCGTGCCCGAGGCCGCGCCGACTTCCGATCTCGACCCGGTGGGCGTCGTCGAGCTGACCAGGTTCGCCAAGGCCTACTCCACGGTCGGCGGGATGCCGGTCGCCATCAATCTGCTGTCGGCGCCCCTGGTCGGCATCGAAGGAGATCCGGACGCCGCGGTTGCCCTGGTGCGGGCAATGCTCGCCGAAATCGTCGTCCTGCACGGCCCGGATCAAGTCGCCATCGCCGCGGTGCTCAGCGATCCCGACGCGCCCCACTGGGCCTGGCTCAAATGGCTGCCGCATACCCAGCACGCCAGCGATACCGATGCGATCGGATCGAGCCGGATGGTGTACCGCACTGTCGCCGAACTCCGGGCCAAGGTACTGGCCGGGCTGAATCGCGGTCCGTTCTCGGCAAACAGCGAGCCCGCGCTGGACCGCAAACATTTCGTGCTGCTCGTCGATGTGGGTGGGGCCGCGAACGAACGCGATATTTCCGGTATCGATGGTTGCACCTGGTTGCGGCTCGGTTCGGCGGAACACTCGCTGCCGCGAGCATTGAAATTCACTGTCGGCGACGACCGCACCCTCAACGAGATCACCTCGCGCGGAACGCGCCGCGTCGGTGTTGCCGACGCCATGTCGGTGCCCTCGGTCACCGCGCTGTCGCGCAGCATCTCACCGTACCGGCTGTCCACTGTCGTCGAGGCCGTGGCAGCCGAACAGGCCAGCGGCGGCACCTCATGGGAGGAAATGATCGGTATCGCCGACCCGGGTGATATCCGCGTCGACCTGCAGTGGCCGCGGCGGAGGGACAGCGACCGCAATCGGCTCAACATCCCGTTCGGTCATGATCCGGCAGGCCAGATCGTCTACCTCGATATCAAGGAATCGGCCGAAGAAGGTATGGGCCCGCACGGTATGTGCATCGGTGCCACCGGTTCCGGCAAATCGGAATTCCTGCGCACCCTGGTGCTGTCGGCGATCGCCCAGCATTCACCGGACGTGCTGAACTTGCTGCTCGTCGACTTCAAAGGTGGCGCGACGTTCCTCGGGTTCGACCGCCTGTCCCATGTGACCGCGGTCGTCACCAACATGGAAGAAGAAGCCGACCTCGTCACCCGTATGGAAGACGTCATCAACGGTGAGATGGCACGGCGGCAGCGGATCCTGCGCGAGGCAGGTAATTTCGCGAACGTCGCCGATTACGAACGGGCCCGCGAACAGGGCGCGCAACTGGATCCGCTGCCGACCCTGTTGATCGTGCTGGACGAGTTCGCCGAACTGCTCGAGCAGCATCCGGGATTCGCGAAGCTCTTCGTCGCCATCGGCCGCCTCGGCCGGTCGCTGCGTATCCACCTGCTGTTGTCCTCACAGAAGGTTCCGGCGAACCGGATGGGCGAGCTGGAGGCGCACCTGTCGTACCGCATCGCTCTGCGAACCAACCAGACCAGCGACTCGCGTGATGCTATCGGCACCGCTGACGCCTACCACCTGCCGAAGAAGCCCGGCGCAGGCTATCTGCGGGTGGGCGCGGGCGATCTGCAGCGGTTCCAGGCCGCGTACGTGGGTGGCCCGTACGTTCCGCCGACGCAGACTTCCTCGGTGAGCGCGCAGCGGGCACGTAGGCCTGGTGGCGGTTACCGGCCACCGCAGACCTTCACGGCGGCCTATATTCCCGAGATGCGCCCCGCTCCCGTCGTCGAGCAGGTTCGGACGGTCGAGCCGGAGGTGAACACGGAGGGCGAACCGGTGACCGTCATGGAGACGGTACTGCAGCAGTTCACGCGGCACGGCAGGCCGGCACACAAGATGTGGTTGCCGCCGTTGAATACTCCGCCCACCCTCGATCGTCTGGTGGCCTCGGTGCAGCCGGGCGCACTGCAGGTGCCGGTGGCGATCGTGGACAAACCGCGCCAGCAGCGTCAGGACGTCTGGGCGGTGGATCTGTCGGGTGCGGGCGGCCATATGGCCGTTATCGGTGGGCCCCAGTCCGGAAAGTCCACTGCCCTGCAGACGCTGGTGATGTCGGCGGCGCTGACCCACACTCCTGAGCAGGTGCAGTTCTACTGCCTGGATTTCTCCGGCGGTCTGTCCGGGTTGCGCGGATTGCCCCACGTCGGGTCGATCGGTGCCACGCGAGACGGCGACCGGATACGCCGGACATTCGCGTTGATCAACAATTTGCTCCAGCTGCGACAGAACTTGTTCGCGGAACTGGGGATTGATTCGATGCGTGATTTCCGGCGACGCCGCGCGGCGCCCGAAACTTCGGCGGAGCTCAGCGCCAGGGGCGATATCTACGGTGACGTATTCCTGGTTATCGACGGCTGGGATGTCGGTTTCACGCCCACCGGACCGTATTACGACGACTACTTCTCGTCCGTAGAAGCTCTCGCGGTGCAGGGCATCAACTACGGTCTGCACCTGGTGATCAGCAGTTCCCGCTGGGCCGCAATACGCCCGGCGATCAAGGATATGATCCAGACCCGTCTGGAGATGCGGCTGGGCGATCTCACCGATACCGTCTTCACCACTCACCGCAATGTCGTCGGCGCAATTCCGCCGGACCGTCCTGGTCGTTGTGTCTCCACCGACGGGTTGCACATGCTCACGGCACTACCGCGTGCCGACGGGGACAGCAATCCCGAGACCCTCTCTCAGGGCTCGGGGGCGGCGATCGCTCAATTGACCGACAAATACGCGGGTCGACGCGCGCCGGAGGTGCGGTTGTTGCCGCATCAGATCGAGCTGGCGGAAATCCTCGCGACTATCCCCGAACCGACCACGCTCGCCGAAAAACTCGCATTGCCCTTCGGGCTGCGCGAATCGGATCTGGGACCGGCAAGCATCGATTTCAATGTCTCGCCGCATTTCCTGGTGCTCGGCTCGACCGGTTGCGGTAAATCGACGGTGATCGACGCGTTCCTGACGAGCATCACCACACGGTTCACCCCGGACCAAGCCCGGGTGGTCCTGATCGACTACCGGCGCAGGCATATGGATGTTGTTCCCGACGAGATGCTGATCGGGTACCTGACCACCAGCCAGGACGTGGCGAACAGTCTGCCCGGATTCGTCGAGAAGATGCGCAGCAGGCGGGCGCCGGCCAACGTGACCTCACAGCAGCTCAAAGAACGCTCCTGGTGGAGCGGCCCGGAGATCTTCGTCGTGATCGACGACTACCATATGGTCGCCCAGCGCGGGCAGCTCAATCCGCTGGAACCGCTGAAGGAGATCATCGTCGACGCGCGCGACACCGGGCTGCACATCATCGCGGCGCGGAATATCGCACAAGCCGACTCTGCTTTGTACGACAGCGTCATGGGCCAGATCAAGAATCTGAACTGCTCCGGCCTGATCATGGACGGTACGAAGTTGGACGGTGTGCTGGTCGGCGATGTCCGTGCGACGAAACAGCCGCCGGGGCGGGGGATCCTGGCCGAACCCTTGCATTCTCGAAAAGACCTGGTCCAGGCCGCGCACCTGCCCGAGACGTGAGCTGCTACCGAGGCATTCGAAGCATATTCCCAGGATTGGTGATAGCTTAAAGTTTCACTCGTACTACTCGATTCGGGTTGTACCGTTCGATTGGAGACTTCGATGCCGAGTGAACCGACCACCGTCTTTCCCGCCGATCTCCCCGCCATCTGTGCCCAGCTGGGTGTGACTCGGACCGCGTTGACTGCAGTGCTGGGGGAGGCAGCCGCGCTATCGACTCCGATCCCCGCAGGCGCCGACATTCCGAGTATGCGAATCTTCCGCGAGGTGTCCAGGGCCCGGCCGGGAATCTTCATCGACGCGGTGCACGGAACCGAGATTCTGCAGCAGGGCGCGGATGTCTATGTTCCGGTGAGCGTCGACTACATGACAGAGGATGTCGCGAGCGGCGCGGGCGTCGCCTGTACCAATACCTTCTCCGTGTGACATAGGAGGCGGCCGCCATGGTGAACCTTGCTCCGCTCGGCATGATCGGCACCGCGTTCAGCTATATCGCGATGTCGCCGTTGAAGCATCGGCTCGACCTGATGGCCGGTGGAGGCGACGGCCCGCTGCGGATGGCCGCGAGCGGTTACAAGGCGATGGCGGACGGGCTCAGACTGGCCGCAGAAGGCTCGTCCGGGGCCATGACCAATTCGGAGGTCTCCTGGCGAGGCGAGGCGGGAAACAAGGCCAGGGCTGCTTTCCGCCGCCATGCCGACTGGCTCCGCCAGCAGTCCGTTGTCGCCGACCAGATGGCGGTGGTCGCGGAGGGTGGGGCGGACGCGTTCGCCTTCGCGGACAAAGGTGTTCCCTCGCTGGCGGAGTTGCTGGCCAATATCGCCAGGCGCGCCGCGAGCGCGAGCCTGGTCGGGGCGGGCCCCGTGATCGGTCCATTGGCGATGGCGTCCTATCAGGAGGCCGAGGCCGAATGGCAGATGATGCGGGTACGCGCCGGGATGGTCATGTCGGCCTACGATATGGCCACATCGATGCTGGTTGCGGGTATCCCGGAGTCGGTGCCTCCGCCGCAGATCACTACCGGAGGGGCCCCGAGCCTCTCACGTGATCCTGGTTCGCACACCAACCTGATCAACGATGGCCCGACACCCCCGCCTCCCTCGGCTGTCGACTCCATCGGGCCGAATTCGCCGGTCGGTCCCGACTCGACCGGTAGCCCGGACGTCGGTCAGTCCACCCCGGACTCCGTCCAGACACCATCGGAGGTGGGTCAGTCACCGACTGATGTCGTGCAATCACCATCGGAGGCAGGGCAATCGGTCGCCGATCAGGGGATGTCCGAGCTGGAGCGAGCCATGCAGCCGTTCGATCAGTCGGCGTCCGACTTCGGCGGCTACAACGGTGAAGGCCACGAGCTGCTGGGACAGGAACACCTGCTCGGCACGTCCCCCTACTCCACGACTCTCGCCGGAATGACCGGTGGTATGGGCAGCATGGTTGCCCTCGGCATGGTCGGCGGCGGTCTGGGGAGCATGTCCGGGGCGGCGACCGGGTTCCGGATGCCGGCCAACTGGACCCCCGGCACAGGCACTGCTTTCGGGGCAGGCACCGGAACCACCACCAGCGCACCGGTCGGCAACAGTGCACCGCGGCGTGGGGTGAGCGCACCCACCGCGCGCATGCGGCGCCGGCGTAAGGAGGAGGAGAACGACAAGCCCGGCAAGGTGTTCGTTCCGGGCGAGGCATATGAAGTGCCGGTGCTCGAACGGCCACCGGCGATCGGGGTCATCGAATACGACGATGACGACCAGCGGGAAGACGAGGCGCCCGAGGAACTGCTCGTAGGCGTGCTCGACCGGTTCGATGAAGAGACCGAACCCGCCATAACAGAACGTCCCCGGTAGACCGACCGGGGCCGAAGCCAAGACAACCGGAAGAGGAAAAGACTATGGGCACTCCACTGTCAGGTGATACCACCCAGATCGTTTCAGTAGCAGACTACGCAACCGCGGTCCAGGGTGAGTACGAGGGCTATCTGCGGGGGTGGTACAACGCCAAGGACGAGTTCCAGGCCCACGTGCAGAGCAAGGGGCTGGGTGACACTATCCAGGTCGCGATGCAGGATGCCCACGACAAGGGCAGCAAGATCGTGAAGACGATGGACGAGATCCTCACCGTTCTGAAACAGTCCGGTGCTGCTTTCAGTAACGTGAACATCGATGCCGCGCAACAGGTGCGTGCCGCTTCGCTCGGTAACAACGGTGCAATCGACACCGGGACCTGGTAGTAGGTGACGGCCGCCTGGGGGCGAAAGTCACCAGGGCAAATCTGTCCATTCTGATTCTGGAATTTTCGACAAAGGAATGATTTAAATGGTAAGCACTGGCGATGGTATCCATGTAAATTACGAGGGCGTCGACACGTCCAACATGACCATCATGGGCATTCTCAATGCTTTCGAAGAAAGCAACGCTCATCTGCAGAGTCTGTTCAAACCGCTGGAGGAATCGTTCACCGGTAACGCCGCCAGCGAAGGGCTTCCGAAAGTGGCCCAGCTCAAGACGGATTTGGCGGAATTCAGGACGGCGCTCAACACCTTGCGGGGTGCGATCGAAGCTACCGGTGGCTCCGCCGGTACGGTCAAGGATACCGACATGGCCCAAGCTGCACGGTTCCTTGCCATCCAGTAGTTTTCGGACCGACCTCGGCCACGGTAGAATTTTTACCTCCAGCTGCCGAGAAGTATCGAGACTACGTTGCTGAGGAATCTGTGGAAACCGACCCGGTTGCCGTCGATCTGAATGTCGATGCCGCCCTTGTCCTGAAGGACATGGTCGGCATCGACTCATATCCGATGGTTTTGGCCTTGGAGCCGAATATCTTCGCTGAGGAGGACGCCAGAAGGGTGCACGCGGTTGTGCGCGAGCAGCTCGTGGAAGCGGGTGTGCTCGACGGCGACACCGTGCATCCGCGGGTCGTCGAGTGGCTGCAGTGTCTCTATCGCCCGGACACCGAACTCGTTGTCCGGATCGTGGACTTCAGCGACGGCGAGCACGCCACCGGGATGCTGCGAATGTCGCTGGTGCGCAGGGGCGAACAGCATGTGCTGGCTGTCCGGTACGACGACCATGTCGTCATCCAGGCGGTGTTCCACGAGGGCAGGCAACTCGATACCGTCGGTGCGGCGCTGCGTTCGGCCCTGGGGCCGGCCACAGCACTGCAGTTCGAGCCGTTTTCGGCCACCCTGGACGAATTGGCCGAGCTGCCCGCGGATGCGGACGAGTGCAGGCAGATCCTGCGCGAACTCGGTGCGGCGCCACATACCGCGAACGTGATCACCCGGGTGGCCGGTGAAGTGCTGCGACGTGCCGAAGTGCTCATGTGCGAACACCGGGACGGGGGATCAGGGTCGATTCATACTCCGGCGGCTGTCGGAGTCTTGGATACTCTGTCAGGGAGGATGGTGGCGGTACCGAGCGTGGCAATGGACGGACAGATCTGGTCGACCTATCGACCCGGTGACGACGCAGCGCTGCAGGCGAGTATCAACGCTCTGGTCGAACTGCTACCCAGCCGCAGCTGGTTCGACACCTCGCGGGTCGGCTGACGTCCCGGCGTTTTCGAGAGGACGACGATATGAACCGAGCACCGATCACGAACGGACATTCGACCGAGGCGACGTTGGCGCGCAGTGGATACGACGCGTACTTCACCCAGATCGAGGAACGCTCGGAAGCCGCTGTCACCGAGAGTGAAAAGACCGGCGGCTACCCGCGACCGCCGGAACAGGGTGTGCGCGGAGCCTCCCCTGCGGAGCCGTCTAGTCCACCGCCGCGTGAGGGCGTCCAGCGCGATGGGAACACCGCAGGGCCGATATCGGCGCCCGAACCCCCACGCAGTCCGTCACTGCCCGGTTCCCTCGGAGGGAACAACAGCGCGAGTGCGTCTGCTCCGAGCGGGTCGGCCACCCCACCGAATCAGGCCGTACCGGCCGCTGAGCCCGCGGCGCGGCCACAATCGTCCGCGGACACCGGGACGGTACGACCGGAAGCGCAGGCAGCCACGACCGGACAGCCTGTCGCACAGCAGCAGGCAGCCTACGAACCGCCTGCCGCGAACCATGGCCCTTATACGCACGGGAACGGCCCCGCCGCCGCCAATGCCGAGCCTGCCCGGGTACCCGGCCGGATCGAGCGCGTCGGCTACGAGCCGTCGCCCAGGGTCGAAGTCTTGCCCCCCGCACTGTCGTCGGTGGAACTGCTGGCCGATATCGCCGCGGTCCGGCAGGCACATCTGCTCTCGAACAACGGGGTGCGCGGTGCACTGAACAAGGTCGGCTTCAAGCTCGGCCTTTCGCCGGCCGAACAGCGCGCCGAGGAGCGGCGCAACCGTATCCGACGTCAGCTGACCACCACGTATCAGATCGCGGTGATCAGCGTGAAGGGCGGTGTGGGCCGGACGACCACGGCCGCTGCTCTCGGTTCGACCTTCGCGAGCCTGCGCCCCGACCGCGTTATCGCGATCGACGCCAACCCCGATTTCGGTGATCTGTCCACCCGCACCGCACGACATCCCTATGGGTTGACCCTGCGCGATCTGGCGCAGGCACAGCAGCGCCTGGACGCCTTTTCGGCGGTGCACGCCTATACCTCGGTCAATGCGGCCGACCTGGCCGTGATCGCCTCACCGTGGAACACCGATGCCACCGAAGCGTTGACCGGAACCGAATACACCACCGGGGTGGAAATCCTGCGCCGCCACTACAATCTGCTGCTGGTCGATTGCGGGACCGGTGTGCTGGACTCGGCGACCAATACGGTGTTGCGGACCAGTGACGCTGTCGTGGTGGTCACTCCGGCCACGGTCGGTGGTGTGACCGGTGCCGTGGCCACCCTGAACTGGCTGAGTTCGCACGGGTTCGATCATTTGATAGCGAACTCGGTGGTGGCGATCGTCCATCATCAGCCGTCCAAACCCACCGTGGAGGTCTCGGCGATCGAGAAACTGTTCGCGACAGCTCAGCGGCCCACCTGCGAAATCCCTTACGACGCGCATCTGTCCGAAGGCGGCGAGATCGATCTGCGGCTGCTGGACAAGGACACAGCGTTGGCCTTCGAGGAGCTCGCGGCCGGACTCGCGGACAACTTCCCCGGGTTCGGGCCCGGCGGCCAGTCGGTGTCGGGTGACCGCGGAGGCTTCCGGTGACGGCTGTCCAGACGCCGCCGTCATCCACGGTCGGACAGGCCTCGGCGGAGGTACCGCGGGCGCGGATAGCGGTCATGGTGGCCAGCTATCAGGTCGACGTGGTGGTGCCGACCAAGTTCACGATCGAGACCTTCATCGATGATCTGCTCTCCGTGCTGGCCGCGGCGATCAACGACGACAACGTCGATTTCACGCCCCCCAACGGCCAGTGGAGTCTGGCAAGGCCCGGCGAGCCCCCGATACCGCGGTGGCGGAGCTTGGACGATCACGACATCGTCGACGGCACGGTGTTGATGCTGTCGGCGGTGGAATCGGCCGAAGTGTTCACACCGGTGGTCGAGGACGTCACCGACGCGCTCGCCCTGATCAACGAACGGGAATTCGCCGAATTCGACCCCGATACCGCCGCCGTGGTCGGCCTGAGCGTTCTGGGGATCGGTTCGCTCGGTATCGCGACCATGCTGTCGCTGGTGTGGACCGAGACCGGCTCGGTGCTGTGGTGTGGGTTGCCCGCGTTGCTGCTCGGCATGATCTGCTGGGGTGCCGCGGTGGCGGTGCGCCGCACCGGAGGAACACGTTTGACGCTCGGGTTGACCCTGTCGGCCCTACCCCTGTTGTTCGCGGGTAGCGCAATGCTGGTGCCTCCTGCCTACAGTGAGCCGGGGCCGTTCGCCCCCGCCAACCTCGCCGCGGGGGCCGTGGTCGCCGCGGTCGCCGCGGTCACGATGATCCGGGTGGCTCGTTTCGGTATCGCCACATTGATGGCGGTAACCGTCCTCGGGATCACCGCGACCTGTGCGCTGCTGCCCTTGACCTACCTGGACCTGGCGGTGCGTCAGGTGGCAGGGGGTGCCGTTTTCGTCGCGCTGGTGCTGTTGACGCTGGCGCCACGGCTCGCGGTCGTGATCGCGCGTATCCGGCCGCCGGACCTGCCCGACCCGGGAACCGAGGTGGCGCCCGCCACGCTCACCGATATCTTCGATGCCGAAGCCGCACGCGACGTCGACCAGGACGCGGAGCAATCCGCGGACGCCGAACGGCGACGGCGGCAGCACGAAATCGGTATCGAAAGCCAGGCCCGGCTCGCGGTGACCAGTTTGCGCGGGTTGATCGTGGCGATTTCGTCGCTGTTGGCGGTGGCGACGGTCATCTGTGCCGCGGTGAGTCCCGGCGGGATACGGGAGATCGTCATGGGCACGGCGGTGGCGGGGATCCTGTCGATGCGGTCGCGCTGGTATCCGGACCGGGTGCAGGCGATCGCGCTGATCGCCGGAGCAGTTATCACCGTGCTCGGTATAGCGGGTGTCCTGGTCGGCGCCTACGGAACGCCGTTCGCACGACTGTCCGTTGTGCTCATCGTTGCCCTCATCGCGTGCGCGGGATGCGTTGCGGCGCTTCGGCTGCCGCCCAAACGGTTGACACCGGTCACCCGCCGGGTCATCGACCTGGTGGAGTACGCGCTCATTCTGGTCGTGCCGGTTATCGCGTTCTGGATCATGGGGATCTATACGGCGATGCGAGGGCTGTGATGACGTTCGGCAAGGCCGTTGTCACGGCGTTGACCGCGCTGCTGGTGCTCACCGCCGCCGGCCCGGCGAATGCGGTGTCGCCGCCGGATGTGGTGGTCGGACCGCCGCCACCGGACGACCCGCCGGGGCCGGAGGTGCCGACCGTGCAGGACAAGGGCTGTGTGGCGGCCGGTGTGCTGCGCGACAGCGATCTTTCCCGGGTGCCGCCCGCGGAATTGGCGCTCGACCTCGACCGCGCGCGGGCACTGAGCCGTGGTGCGGGGGTGACCGTCGCTGTCGTGGACACCGGTGTGTCCCCGAACCGCCGGCTACCCGGTTTGGCCGGAGGCGGCGATTACGTGACCGCGGGCGGTGACGGGCTGGCCGATTGCGACGCTCACGGAACACTCGTCGCCGGCATCATCGGTGCGACCTCCGATCCGGCCGACGGCTTCACCGGTGTCGCACCGGAGGCCAGAATCCTTTCCATCCGCTACCGTTCGGGCGCCTTCCGTCTCGACGGTGCGCAGCAGTACGACGAGTTGCAGCAGCGGGCGATGCAGATCCGGGCCATGGCACGGGCGATCACCCACGCGGCCAACCTGGGCGCGGGCGTGATCGTCGTGCCGTTACCCGTGTGTGTCGACGTCGAGAAGCAGGTGGATCAGTCCATGCTCGCGGCTGCTATCGGTCACGCAGTCCACGTTCGCGGTGCATTGATCGTTGCCGGCGCAGGCAACGCGGGAAGCAACGGTTGCCAGCAGAACCCGGGGATAGATCCGAGCCGTACCTGGGACCCGCGCAACTGGGAACACGTCAAGACGATCTCGGTGCCGGGATGGTACAGCCCCGCCGTGCTCACTGTCGGTTTCACTACGGCGAAGGGCGAGATAACCGATGAATCGCTGACCGGCCCGTGGGTTTCGGTGTCGGCCCCGGGGACCGGCATCGAATCGCTGGGGCCGGGCGGCGGGGGCTTGATCAACGGCGTCGGCGAACCGGGCAAACTGGTTCCGGTCGGTGGATCGTCTTTCGCGGCCGCCTATGTGGCGGGCGTCGCGGCGCTGCTGCGCTCGCGGTTCCCCAACGAGACCCCTGCCGAGATCAGTGCTCGGCTGCAGGCGAGCGCGCATGAACCGGCCCGCGGCATCGACAACACAGTAGGCGCGGGCATGATCGATCCGCTGGCCGCATTGAGCTACCGGACACCGCCGAAACCGCCTGCCGGGTTGTTCCAACCCATGGAGCTCGAACTGCCCGAACCACCGCGCGCCAAGGATAACCGCCCCGGTGTGACGGCGGCGGTGGTCATCGTTGCCGCTGTGATCCTGGGCGCGGGCTATACGGGTGCCGCGATCCGGAGGCAGCGGTGACCGTTCCGAGTACTCGGGTCGCAGGTGTCGAACGCGGCCCGTTCGCTGGTGCCGTGATCGGAGGCAGTGTGGTGCTGGCCGGTTTGTCGGCGCGTGCACCCTGGTGGGTGGGCGCGATCGTGGGCGTGACATTGCTCGCCGTGGTGGTCGTTCGCGTCTATGGCCGCACGCCGGTGCGGTGGTTGCTCGACTGGGCGGAATACCGGTTCGGCCGTACCGGGCGGCAGCAGGAACTGACGAGCCCGGCACGGGTGCGTGACGTCGAGGTGGCCGCGGGGATCTGCGGGGTGCAGGAGGACGGGACCACGCTGGTCGCGATGATCCAGCTCGCCCCGAACCTGGACCTGCCGACGGTCATTGCCGAACAGACCATCTACACCGAGGACACGGTGCCGGTCGAGGCGTTGGTGCCGATGCTCGACCACTACGGGGTCGCGGTCGATATCGATATCGTGACCACCGGTCAGCGGGTCCGGCCTGCAGGCAGCTACAGCATGCTCTACGACCAGTTGATCGGTTCGCATCCGGTGGTCGGCAACCGGTTGACCTGGCTGGTGGTCCGGCTGGACCAGGAGCGCAATCTGTCCGTGCTGTCGCGGCGCGGGGTGTGTGAGGTGGTCGCGCCCAAGGCCTTGGCCACGGCGGCGCACCGTATCGCCGGGCGGCTGCGGGAGCGCGGTATCTCCGCGCATGCGCTGCCCGCCGATGCGATGACCAATGCCATCCGGGTACTCCATGCCGGTGTCGAACTATCGGAACTGCGGGAGACCTGGAGCTGTCTGCAGACGCCGGTGCCCGGCCGCTTCGTCACCAGCTTCGGCATCGACTGGTCGCAGCTCGACGAGATGGGCTTGGACGACTGCTGGACCTGGAACAACGGTCGCACGACCCTGGTGGTGAGCTTGACCGGCGGTGCGGAGGGGCCGCGCGCGCTGGTCCGCTACGTCGGCCCGGCGATGACGGGTTCACTTCCGGATTACCTGCGTAAGCTACCGGGCAGGCAGACGACCGCGTTGCGGGCCACGCTGCCGACGGCCACCTCGGTGCGCGCGCTGCCGCCCGCCGACAAGGGCACCGATACCGCGCCGGAAGAACTGCGTGCGCAACTCACAATCGCGATCGGCCCGAACGGCCAGATCCTGGGCTCGATCAGCGGGCAGCCACGGCATACCCTGGCTCTTCCGTTGTTCGATCCGGCGCCCTACAACCCGCGCAGGCGCACGATTGATGTGCACGCCACGCTGCCTGTCGCGCAGCAGATCGTCTTGCGTGCCACCGTCGTCGGAGCGGATGTGGAGGTGTACACCAGCAGACCGGAGCGCTGGCAGCAGTTGGTTTCCGCGGTCGGCGACCCGCGCTCGCTGCGGTTGGTCGACGACACCGTCGGTGCGGGGACGGGCGAGGAGGCCACGATCGCGGTATTCGATCAACTGCCGCCGCGAGGGTCGGCCGCGCCGACGACAGTGGCGGTGACCGATCCCGGTGGTCCCCGCCGCCGGTCGGTGGACCTGGCGATCGACCAGGTCAGCCCGACCGCGGTGGATGTGAGTATCCCGATGCGTAAGGTTCGGGTCGAGCTGATCGAACCGCGCGGTGAGACCAGGTACTTCGATTTCGCCGATGCGCCGCCGCCGGTGGCGCCGCCGCCGATTACGTCCGCGCCGACGCGCCCGGTCGACCGGAACGATAGCCCTCGCGTCGGCTGACCGGGGCTAACGGTAGGGTCGTTTACCGTGGTAACGGACTCCCAGCCGGAAAGCGGCAGTTTCCATCACCAGGACGGTGGGGACGAGCTGACGCCGCGGCAAGCAGCGGCATCGATCTTCTCCAGTCGGCTGTCGGAACTGATCGCCGAATCCGTCGTATCGACCGAGGACGGTTCGACGCGCTCGCTCACACTCTATTCGCTGGCGCAGCACTTGGAACTGGCGTACCCGGACGTCCCGGTCTCGCAGTCGGGCTTGTACCGGCTCATCCACGGGGACGCGATACCGAGGCTGGACCTGATCATCGCGCTGGCCCGGGTATTCGATGTGCCGCCGGAATATTTCGTCACCGAGGAGCGGAAGCGCTGACGGGTGTTCTCGGTGCCGGGAATAGCGCCGGGCCTGCGCTGACCGGCCGCCGATAGCATCGCAGCATGCCCGAGGACGATCCGGGAGACGTTTTTCTCCGCCATCGTGGGGCGGTTCTGGACGCGCTGCTGTCCGATCCCGTCTTCGGGTCCTCCGGCGGTAACGTCGAAGCGGAGCAGCCGAGCAGCGTCGGCGTATCTGCGCCGACCGGCACCGTCGACGCCGTCGGCACCGGTGACACCGACGTTTCGTTCGACCTACCGGCGCCGGACCCGGTGTCGATGCCGGCGCCCGAGGTCCAGGAAAGACCACGGCGGACGTCGACGGGACCTTCGGCAAGCGAGCGGATCAATGCGCTGCTCAGCGGGCAGGCTCCCGATCGTGGTCCCGCTGCGGATTTCTCCTCCGACTATTCTGAGCTCGCGGCCTCCCGGCTGAACACCTCGGGGGAGCGGGCCGCCCGGTCGGCCGAGCAGCCGGAACCGGAACCTGCCACGCCAGCCACCTCGGGCAAACGCGCGTCGATCGAGCAGATGGCGCGTGGGGCGGTCACCGAGCTGAAGAAGCCGAAGGTGGCGTTGACGGTGGGGGTCATCGTAGCGGTGCTGATTCTGGTGCTGCTCATCACCACCGGTGGCAAGGATAACGCGGACAGCCAGCCGCTCGCGGTGTCCCAACTGCCGCCCACCCCGGCACCGCAGGATCCGTCACCGGAGGAAACCAGCAGCCGGATCGAGGTGGCCTCGGCCGAGTCGCACTGCCCACCGGGCAGCACGGACGGGATGGACGCCTTCAGCGGCGAACCGGGCAAGGCATGGCAGTGTGTGCGCGCGTACCGGGTGGACGGCCAGGTGCTGCGGATCACGCTCGACAAGGAGTATGAGATCGATTCCATCGGCATCGTCCCCGGCTGGGATCACGTGGACAGCGAAGGCACCGATCAGTGGACGAAGTTCCGTACGGTGAGCCGGGTTTCCTACCAGTTCGACAACAAGAAGATCTATACCCAAGACACGCTGGATCAGCGGACGCTGGTCGTCACCGAGATAGATCCCCCCATTACCACATCCGAAATCGTGCTCACGATTCTGAAATCGGCAGGCGACCCCTCGACCAACGCCGTGGCCATCTCCTCGATTGTCATCACCGGGCAGGAATGAGGGCTGCCGATATGCCGGAGGTGTTCCCGTGACCGGTGCGACCTGCCAGTACTGCGGGCAACGCGAACCCGGGGGGAGCGGGCGTTGCGGTCATTGCGGCGCGCCGCTGCCGAATACGGTTGCGGCACCGGCTGATCCGGTCTCCCCTGCGAGCGCCGCGCAGGTGAGGCAGGCCGAGCCGTCGGCGACGCAGCAGGCGGATAGTTCGCCTACCGGTCTGGCGGCTGGAAAGGCGCGTCTGCTGTCGCAGGTGGAAGCAGCTGTGCCACGTGGTTATCCACGCTGGCAGTGGCAGGCTGTGGCCGCGGGCATGGTTGTTCTGGTGCTGCTGGGGGTTCTGGTGATCCGCTCCTGTTCGGTCTCGATGCCGGATCTCGGTGGTCCCGGGGGATTGGGTGCGGTCGGCGCACCGGGACAGCCTGCGGGCAGTGCCGTCGAGGCGCTGCCCGCTGCACTGCGCAACACCGCTGCGTGCAGGCCGCACTCCTCCGGTACCGGTGTCGACACCTGTGTGATTGCGGCGGGTGACCCGCTGCTGTCCGGTGGAATCACCGGCGGTCGCGAGTTGAGCTTCCAGGTTCAGCTCGTTTCGGGCGGCCGGCTCGCCCAGACGGTCCAGCAGTGGCGCTCGTCGGCGGGTACCGTTGTCTCCGACGGTGCGGTGTTCGCGGCGGTCAGTGCCTCGGCCACAGTGCTTTTCGCCGATACCCGGAGCGGGTTGCGGGTGGACACCGGATCGTTCACGGGGCAATCGGGCGCGCGGGCCTTCCTGGCGCGCTCGGGTTTGTTGCAGTGAGTCGGCTCTCGGCGACGAATACCTGGTAGTAGCCCTGCGGGCCGTTTGCTCAGATTTAACGTACCGCTATACAACGGCACACTAAACAGGTACAGTCGAGGAGGGTCGGGGGGACGAGCAGAACACAGTGCGGGAAGGCGCGGATCAAGGTGACTACGACTCAGGACACGGTTTCGGCGAAGCGGTTCCGAGGTGATCCTACTGATCTGGAGGCAGCGTATTTTCGTTGGATCCAAGCAGACTCGGCCGCATGGGCGAGCACCGACCGCGCCGAGCGCATCCTGCGCCACCATCTGGAGCTGGCCGCCGAGCGAGCGCCGGGCACGGTGTCGACCAAGGTCTACCGGCCCAGCGACGGAGGCGATCTGGGGGCGGCGATTCAGATCGTCAACGACGATATGCCGCTGCTCGTCGATTCGGTCACCTCGGCGCTGAGCCGGCTGGGTGCCGACGTCGCCGAGGTAGTGCACCCGGTATTCGACGTGGTGCGCGACGCCGCGGGGCAGCTGCGTGAGATCGCGCCCCGCACCGGTGAGGACCGTGGCCGCGTCGACGGTGACAGCCTTGCCGAATCGTGGATCCACGTGCAGCTGGCACCCTCGGTGCCGGAAGAAGTACTCGACCGGATCGAACAGGCGCTGCCGCAACTGCTCGAGGATCTGCGTTCCGTCGACGAGGACACCCCGGCGATGGTCCAGGCACTGGTTTCGGTCGCCGAACGGCTGGACCGCGCCGCGGAATGGGCCGCCGATGCCGAGATCACCGAAAGTGCCGAACTGCTGCGCTGGCTGGCCGACGGGCATTTCACCGTGCTCGGCTACAGCGATTTTCGATTGCGCAGGACCGCCCCGACCGCCGATGCCGAACTGGCGCTGTGGCCGGTGCCCGGAACCGGGCTCGGTGTTCTGCGCGACGGGGCGAGCGCCGATGTCCAGGTCCCGGTGCTCGGGCCGAAGCGCCCGGTGCTGCGGCTGGCGAACGGGTCGGTGGATTCGCTGATTCCGGGCGCGCCCGACCTGTACTTCGTGAGCGTCGCCGAATACGCCACTACCGACCCGGGCGGTGCGGGGGCTTCCGGTGATACCGTCGCGCAGGTGCGGGGTGAGCACGTGTTCGTCGGCACCTTCACCGTGACCGCGCTGCACGAGAACATCCTCGATATCCCGGTCATCGCCCGGCGGGTACACCAGGTGATCGAATGGGCAGGCTTCGAACTGAACTCGTTCTCCGGTCAGGCGATGCTGGAAGTGATGCAGACGTTCCCGCGTGCGGAGCTGTTCTCCACCGACGCGCGCAGACTGTTCGAAACCGTGTCCGCAGTCATCAATCTGGGATTGCGCCGCCAGATCCGGCTGTTCCTGCGACAGGACGCGCGCAGCGGCGCAGTGTACTGCCTGGTGTACATGCCGAACGATCGTTACTCCAGTCAGGTTCGGCTGCGGATGCAGGACATCCTGCTGAACGAGTTCGGCGGCGAGCGGATCGGTTATTCGGCTCGCGTCACCGAATCGGAGTTGGCTGTCGCCTACTTCACCGTGTATCGCGGTGCGGGCGCGAGCCCGGCCGATCTGTCGGAGGCGAACCGCGAACGCATTCAGGAAATCTTGTTTGCCACCACCCGCACCTGGGCGGATCGGCTGATTGCTGCCGCGGCGGGGGATTCGGGTATTTCGCGTACGGTGGCCACCGATTACGCCTCCGCGTTCCCGGTGAGCTACCAGCAGGAGTTCGAGCCGGAGCGGGCGCTGGCCGAACTGCGCCGCCTCGATGCGCTCGCCGAAGGCGATATCGACACCAGTGTCTACCGCAACGCGGGCTCGCCCCCTGGCGAGTGGCGGTTCACCCTGTACGTTGCGGGTGCGGGCGTCTCACTGAGCCGGGTGCTGCCCGTGCTGCACAGCCTGGGTGTCGAAATGGTCGACGAGCGTCCCTACCAGCTGGTTCTGCCCGACGGTAGGCAGCGCTGGATCTACGATTTCGCGCTGCGGGTCCCGCCGGCCCTGCTGCGCAACGCGCTCGATCCGGAGCTGGAAGCGAACCTGGACAGCGGCGCGGACGCCGAGCACGGCGTGGCGGCCCGCTTCTCCGCTGCCGTATCATCCATGTGGTTCGGTGACGCCGAGGTCGACGGCCTCAACGAGCTGGTGTTGCGGGCGGGTCTGAACTGGCGCCAGGTCGTCGTGTTGCGCGCCTACGCGAAGTACCTGCAGCAGGCGCGTTTCGCCTACACCAAGGACAGTATCGCCCGCGTGCTGCTGGCCAATCCGATGATGGCGCGCGGTTTCACCGAACTGTTCGAGGCCTATTTCGATCCCGAACGAGTGAATTCGGACTCCGCCGAGCCGGCCGCGGATATCTCGCGCAGGCTGGAGGCCGAAATCGACGCGGTGGTCAGTCTCGACGCCGACCGCATCCTGCGCGCATTCCTCGCGCTCATCTCGGCGACCCTGCGCACCAATCATTTCCGTCGGGACGCCGCCGGAACCGCGCCGCGGTGCCTGTCGCTCAAATTCGACCCACAGCGTATCGACCTGCTGCCGCAGCCGCGTCCGCGGTTCGAGATTTTTGTGTATTCGCCGCGGGTGGAGGGTGTGCATTTGCGGTTCGGTGCGGTGGCGCGTGGGGGGTTGCGGTGGTCGGATCGGTTGGAGGATTTCCGG